>CAMYJZ010000001.1 GCA_947258845.1 uncultured Ectothiorhodospiraceae bacterium
GTTGACCTTCATGGTCTTCCGGGTGCTACCGCAGTTTTTTGCATAAGAACTATAAACCGGAGGCGTTATATTGTTAGCTGCAGTGAGGCACCAGGCCGTAGGCCGGTCAATGAAAAAGTAGCATGTCCCCTGTCTGTTTTTTGTATCAGGGTGCGCGTTCATCGTGCAGGTGACGGGCACCGCTGACCAGCCAGTCGCCGTCCTGTTTCCGAAGCTGTATCTCGATGGTGTGGATATCGAGGAATTGCCCCGGTTCGCCCCTGAGCGATCCCAGGGCGGTGCCTCTTAGCGTGACCCTGGCCGTATCTCCCTCGATGTCCACCACGGGATCATCCAGGCCGATTTCGAGGGTGGTGATCCTGTTGCGGGCACTGAGGATTATTCGCTCCAGTTCATGATGGTCGGGTACTTCGGTGATGCCGTAGCCGGCACTGGTGAGGTCATACAGCGTGTAATCGGTAAAATGCCGGGCGATCTCCCGGGTCCGGGTGAGCTGCTGGATGCCGCTCTCCGCTGCGGTGATTTCCGCCAGGTCGCGGAGGCGCTCGAGCTGTTTAAGGATTTCCTTCTCGTCATCGACCATCATCAACGGCACTGCGATCAACGCAGCCACCCCGGCCAGGGCAAGCAACCAGTACCTGCTCAGCATGGTGTCTCTGCGCTGGCTGCCGGACCTGACAGGGTGCGGGTGCCATGGGGTGTTGCCGGCATTCGGGTCATGTCCCCTTGCTCTGGATCAGGTACCACTGTACCAGCTGCGCGGCCAGTGCCTCGGCAGCTGACTGCTGCCCGTTTGCCTGCAACCATTCCACGGCCCAGCGGTGCCCCCAGGCGCTGGCATTGCTGTTGCTGGGCGGCTGGCCGGTCTGCCGGGTTTCGGCCAGGAACAGGAAGATCGCCCGTGCCAGTGCATGTATAGTCGCCGACTGCCTGTCAGGATAACGCCACTCGCACAGCCCCCGTGTGGTGTAGCGTTGCCTTGCACCGCGTCGCCGCCGCAGGGGTTGTGCCGGCACGCGTCCCCAGCCGCGCTCCAGGGCCGGGTAATCCATGCCCTGCCAGACATTCACCTTGATCCGGTACTTGTGCCGGGGTAGTGGCGGCCCGGTATCGACGTAGCGCACCCGCGGGGGCCAGCAGACGCTCAGGGTAGCCGGTGGACAATCACCGGCAATCCGTGGCTTGTGTTGTTCCTCGGTCATGGGGTAGATGCGAATCCAGTCCAGCAGGCCGGTGTCGTAGAGCGCCAGTTTGTCGAGGATGAAATCAACGGCAGCGGATGCCTCCGTTCTGTCGCGGACTGACAATACTGGATCGGGCATGGAACACCTCCAGGCATGCAGACGCCATGGTTGATCTCAGATCATATTGAATCACATAACAAAAAAACACCGGCAGACCGCATTTGTATTCTGTCTTCAAGCGCAAAACACACCCCGGATGCAGTGCCGGTATGGGGGTGTCTGCGACCTAGGTCCAATGGACAGCAACCCGTATTTTCATAAGAATATAAACAAGATAGTGCATTGCAGCTGGACCGGCCCTGGCGGTGCCGGGGCTGCGGCTTCGCACGGGCAGGCTGTGGAACTATAATAGCTGGCAGTAACAATAACAGTTGCCTGACAAATAATAACTCCTGCTGTACAACAAAGATGGACTGGCAAAAAACATTAACAACAATAAAGCAGTATGCCTTCCCGAGGAAAGCCGCGCTGGAACGCGAGCTGTCTGCCACACAGGGGGAGAACCAGGTCCTGTCCGCGGAACTGGAGCGTGCGCGCCATGAACTCCAGAGCACCCTCAGCAAAGACGCGCAGCAGATCAGCGATCTGCGCCAGCAGCTAGGCAATATTCAATTCGAACACAGTGCAGCGCGCCACCAGGCGCAGTTGCTCGAGGCCTCCCTGCAACAGGCCTCGCAGCGCCAGGCAAGTACCGAACAGCAACTGCAATCGCTGGAGAGCAGCCTGGAGCAGGAACGCAGCCAGGCGCGGCAGCTGGAGGCGTCGCTTGAACAGGCATCACGGCGCCAGGCGGGCACCGAGCAGCAGCTGGAGGCGCTGGAAGGCAAGCTGGAACAGGAGCGCCAGCAACATGAGTCCAGCCTGGGCATGACCCGGGAAACACTGGCCCTGTTGCAGTCCGAACAGCAGAACCTGCTGTCGCTGCAGTCTGACCAGGCAAAGGCATTCAACGAGGTCGGCCGGCAGTTGCTGGAGGCCATGCAGGCGGCAACGGCCCGACCGCCACGGCCGGTGTTGCAGATGGCGGCTATTGCCGGCCTGCTGATACTGTGCGGCACCCTGGTCGGCACGGTAGCGATGCGGGGCCTGCAGGAGGGCAGTGATGAACTCGCGCAACTCAACCTGGGCGTCAGGGACATGCACGTCTCCATGGAGCAGCTGTTCAACAATCAGAACGAGATCCTGACGGGACTGATTGAGGCGCTTGACAGGGTTGGCGCCCAAGCCGATGTGTCTGATGCCGGGGTCGTCACGGAAGAAGCTGGCGCGGAGGTCCCGGTGCCCGGTGTGGCCCGGGTAGCGCGCACGCCGGGCAAGCGGTCTGATTACGACAAGTGGGGGCCGCTTTTGCTGATGGAGGGCACAGAGGCAGGGACGGTTACCGGCAAGCCCGTGTTCGACCCGGAGGTCAAGGAGCAACAGGTCAACCTGATGGTGCTCGGTTTCAATATTGGCCAGCAGCATGCGGACGGCTTGAAGGGTTCACAGACACAAAGGGCGCTGGAGGAATTCAGCCTGCTGTATCTGCCGCTGGCGGACAGGCAGGCACAGGCGGCTGCCGATCAGCTGACGCCCCTGCTCAAAAGCTTCGCCGACCAGGCCAGGGGTGATGAGAAGACCTACCACGTTGACAGCGGTGTACTTGCCGCAATTCGCCTGGGCAGCCTGCACACCGATGTGGATTTCTCCTTTCTCATGGAACTTGCCGCCGTAGAGAGCAGCTTTGATCCTGCATCCCGGGCGCGGACTTCCTCGGCTGCCGGGCTTTACCAGTTCAAGGAAGATACCTGGCTGGAGGTCGTAAAGAAATACGGAGACAAGTACGGGATGGGCTCGTATGCCTCCCAGGTTGAAGAGGTGGTCAGCAGCAAGGGCAGGACGCAGCCCGTCATCAGGGACCCGGCCGTGCACCGGCATGTGCTCGACCTGCGCTACAACCCGAGAATAGCCACGCTGCTGGCGGCGGAATATGTCAAGCGGAACATGCGACGGCTGCTGTATACACTTGACCGGGAGCCGGGCCGTACCGAGCTCTACCTGACCCACTTTCTGGGTGCATCAGGCGCCATTTCATTTCTGAGGGCATTCTACGAGGACCCCGACCGGGTCGCGCATGATATTTTCCCGGGGGCGGCCAGCCGTAACCGCGGCGTTTTCCGCAAGCGGGACAGCAAGCCCCGTACGCTGGCTGAGATCTATGAAATATTCAGCAGGAAATTCAACACCGCGCGCTACGAGGAAGGCTAGCCCGACTGATCGGCAACGGGCAGAACCGGCTGCTATGTTGCTCTACCCACCCAGA
The DNA here is from genome assembly GCA_947258845.1 of uncultured Ectothiorhodospiraceae bacterium. Taxonomy (GTDB): domain Bacteria; phylum Pseudomonadota; class Gammaproteobacteria; order UBA9214; family UBA9214; genus CAMYJZ01. The sequence continues at coordinate 3,547 of CAMYJZ010000001.1, forward strand.
ACGACATGTCCTTGTCGAGGAATTCACTCCACGACATGTAGTGGGTACCGTCACAGGAGAAGGTCAGGCTGATCATTCCATTGAAGATGTTGATCGAGGCCGAGCGCAGGTAGAGCGTCTCGTCCACCAGGCGCAACTGGCGCATCCCGTTCAGGATGGGGTCGATGCGATCCTGGGGAATGAGTGCATCCCCGGGGTAGGGCCTGCGGCTGTAGAGCAGGCAGACATCCGGATCACCGAGTGCCTCGTGGTCGAGGATGCGGTAGCGATACGGGTCTTCCATCAGCCAGATGGTCGCGCGACTGCTGGAGAAATGAATTACAGCCTGGAACATGCCGCGTTCGGTCAGCAGTTCTTCGAGGATGGCCATGGCCGATTCCATGTTGTTGTCCATCAGGCTGTTGATGCGGCATTGCTGGAAGACCGTGCTGCGGATGGCCGGATCACCCTTGATCTGGCGCCAGTCGCGGGACTCCTCGTAGTGCCCGGCAGTTACCGGCAGGTCGCGCAGGTCGAAATCGGCCCCCAGGAAGCCCAGCATCACGTTATCCCGCCTGACCACCTGCAGGGCCGTCAGCGAGGGCCTGTTGGCACGCAGGCTGAGGTAGGCATCGGATAGCAGAAAGCCCCAGGACGGGACGGTTTCGCGCATGTAGGGTCGCTGTGAGCGGTCACGCCCGTAGTGTTCGGGAAGCAGCCCGGTGCTGCTGACGTTGTCGCTGATCTGGATGCCGTTGCTGTCGAGTGCGTACAGGAACACGCAATGCGGTATGCTGCGGAACCCGTCGGTTAGCACGATATCGAGCTTGTCGCGCTCGCCCCAGGCGGCCGCACAATTTGCGGCCAGCTTGGCCAGCGGCGCGGACAGCAGGTCCGCCAGCATGAGTCGCTGGTGGTGAATGGCATCTTTCTGGCTCTCCTTCATGGAGGCAAGTGTAATCGCAATCGGCATACCGGGCCATTAGCCTGCATCCCCGATGCCGGGTTCACCGGCGACTGGTCAACGGCCCGGCGCCGTTACGCGTCGGGTCGACTTGCTGATGTAGGTAGCCCGGCGGATATCGGGATCGGCGAGGGCCCCGGCGGTGCTTTCCAGGAACTGCAGGCTGACCTCCAGTGTGAACTCGCGCCTGGCGCTGCGCTCAAGGTAATCGACGAGTTGCCCGGTATTGGCCCGGTAGGTCAGTGATGCCGGTATGCCGAGTTCCGGTGTCAGTTGCAACACCTCGCCACCAACGGGCTGCAGGCGCGCATACTGCCGATCGCGCCTGATGGCGGGGTGGCTGGCATTCAGCGCCACCGTCACCCCGGTATCCGGCGCATTTCCCGTGTTGTCCGTGTGGAGGTGTGCCGTCGTTGCAATGGCATAGGCGCCATAGACCGGCGTGTCCGGTGAAAGCGTGAGGGTGACCGCGAGATGCTGCTCCCGGTCGAATGCCGCCGTCAGCGTGCTGATGCGGGCAACAGCATCCGGCTCGACCCGGGGTGCCGCGCGGTCGGCGTGGATCTGTCGCACGCTCGCCAGGCAGGCCTGTTGTGAAAAATGCGAGCCGTCAAAAATCAGGGATTGCCGTTCCACGACGGCGGCACAGTGCGCCTCGTTCAGCGATGCGATGGCAAGCTCGTGGTAGCACTGTGACCGGTAATAGTAGCTCTGCATGCCGGCTGGATTGAAGATCAGCCCGGTTGGGCCACAGCGGGGCGGTGTCAGCCGGCAGCGTTCCTCCGCCGGGGTGTCATTTGGTATCAAGTTGTACAGGCTATTGATATTTTCCTTGTATTCCCGGCAGGAAATGGGTCCGTCCGTACCGCGTCCCGGAAGGCTGTCCGTCTCGAATGCCCAGAGCAGGGCGAGCAGCAGCAGTCCCGCTGTCAGCCACAGCAGGCGGGTGCGTGCAGGGCGTTTTACCATTGATTTATGTCTCCCGGCTGCGAATGGCGGCCGGCCCCGGATAGCGGCTCACGATGATGAAACGCAGAGTTCCTTCCAGGCCGTGCGCAGATCCCCGGGGATATCCTTGTGTTTAGGCCGTGGCGGTTGTTTGCGGATGTCCGCAAGTTGCAGCACGTTGGATGGTTTGCCCTTGGGAAACTTTGCATTATGGGTAAACAGGTGCAGGCCCCTGACCGGTGTCCCGGGTACAAGGGTACTCACTGCAGTGACCTGTGCATGAAGATGTCGATCGGGGTTGGGAAACCGGTAGCTGCGTTTGTTGATTACCTGGGTCCACATATCGGTTTTGCTGCTGCCGAAGATCAGCCCGTCAAAGCGCTTCACGTCGACAACGAGTAGTGCGTCGATGGCCAGCAGCAGATTGTCAATCACGATTTCGCCGCCCAGGCCGTCGGGCAGGCTGATGTTTCGCAGGGACCTGGCGCCGAGCCGGTTCAGGGCCCGTTTGATCTGGTGCTCCTGGCGCCAGTGGCGCAGGGGCTTGCGGAACAGCACCAGTACCACTGCAAGTGCGACAGCGACAAGCAGGGCCATCCACAGGTGCAGCTCATTGAGCTGATAACGTTCCATGAGGACAAGTATTGAATCTGGCATGACCGGCGTGTAATCCTAGTGGAGGTGTTACCGAGGGGATGATTCAGGTCTCGCGGGGCTATTCTACGCAATTTTTCAGAACGGGGGCGCCGGGGCTGTCCGTGGCATGAAAAATCAGGACCCTGCGATAGTCTCAGCCGGCAGCTAGTGGCCTGGCCCCCTGGCATGAGTTGTCTTATGAGAACGGGTTCCGGTAGACCATAGCGGGCGAAATGAACGAATCATGATGGCGTTTCTCAAGCGGCTGTTCAAGGGAGTAAGCCGGAAAATGGCCGATGTCTTCCTGGGCGAGCCGGTCAGGGAGTGGGGCGTGGTCTATGAGCAGGCCGGTCGTTTCTTCAAAGAAACCACTTCCATCGACCTCTATCAAAAGAATGGTCAAGCGGTGCTCTGGCTGAAGGTCGCCTACAAGAGCAGGATCAGTTACAACTCCTACGGCTTCGCGATCAACATCCATGACCTGCACCACTTTGTGAAAACCCTGCAGGCGAGCTGCCGGGAATTGTCCCGACTGGCAGGCATGGCGCGGCCGCGAGCGACCCGTACACACGACAAGTTGCCGTTTGCGCACCGCCTGCTGCTCAAGGTGATCTTCGGGGTTCGGGCCAGCAAGCTGCTGCTCGATCTGCGCAACCCGCACACCCGGGCGACGGACTATCGCTTCTACGGCTTCGTCACGCGCACGTCGGGCAAGAAGATCTTCATCCAGTCGGACCTGGATATTTCAAAAGGGCATGGCACCGTCATTTCCGGCGAGGGCCTCGAGGCCGCCCTGCAGGTGCTGCAGGATTACCTGGACTCGGAGGAGTCGTCGGCCGCGTGGCCCGTTGACGTTGCCACTGGCATGCCGGGGCGGGAGACCGGTTAAAGTCCCGCCCATGACGGCCGAAATATCGGTTGTTACATCAACTGCTTAGTGCCAGCGGACGTCCCGGTGGCGGGCAGTGACAAAGGACGCATGCCGTGGCCACTGATTCAAAACTATCTGACAGATATAATGATTTTTCGCTGGAGCCCCTGAACACGCCGCACCGCCGGCGGGTCGAGTCCACCATTCTCGTCGAGCTGCGCCGACACCCGCGGTTCGACACCCGCTTCCCGGCCCGGGCACACGCTGCCAGTGGCGCGGCTGTGGATGTGTTGATAACCAACATCTCGCAGTCCGGCATACGCCTGGAGGGTGACCTGGAAATGATCCATGCCCTGTTGCCTGGCCTGGAGCACCTGGACCGGCATGCACCGACGCCAGTACAGCTGGCATTTGTCCTGCCTGACGGGTCGGCTCCACCGACAGGTGTCAAGATGTGCTGCCAGACCGTCTATGTTCGTCCCTCGGGGGAGGAAAACTTCCAGATCGGCATGATGATCACCGCCTTTGATGAAGGGCGCAATGCCTATGCCGGGTACATCCTGAAGCGCCAGGCCGAATCCTAGCCCGCATTGTGCACCAGTCGACCGCGGACCTGTCTCCTTCAAAGACAGCGGGGACGTACACCTGAATGCCGGCCTGGCAGGAAACTCATCAGTAACTCATAATCGCGGCATTGTGGAACTGCGGGGTTCAGGTGGTCTCGAAGGTGTCGCAGTCGTTGATATCACCACTCTTGATGCCGCGCTTGAACCACTTGACCCGTTGCTCGGAGCTGCCATGGGTGAATGACTCCGGTACCACGTAGCCCTGTGACTCGCGCTGCAGGCGGTCATCGCCGATGGCGCTGGCGGCCCCCAGGGCCTCCTCGATATCCCCCTGTTCCAGTACCTGGCGGCTGCGATCGGCATGGTTGCCCCAGAGCCCCGCGAAGCAGTCGGCCTGCAGTTCCTGCCTGACCGAGAGGGTGTTGGCCTCTGTCTTGCCCAGGCCGCGTTGTGCGGAGCGTACCTGCTTGCTGATGCCCAGCAGATTCTGCACATGGTGGCCTATTTCATGCGCAATGACATAGGCCTGGGCAAAATCACCGGGGGCACCGTGGCGACGCTTGAGGTCATCGAAGAAGGAGAGGTCGATATAGACCTTCTGGTCGGCCGGGCAATAGAACGGGCCCATCGCGGAGCTGGCCATGCCGCAGGCGGAGCTCACCGAACCGCTGAACAGAACCAGGGTCGGTTCCCGGTAGGTTTTTCCGGCCTTTCCAAAGATGGTTTTCCAGGTGTCCTCGGTATCGGCCAGCACCACGGAGACGAAATCGGCCGCCTGCTGTTCCGCCGCGGTCGGCTTCCAGTCGGGCTGGCTGACGGCGGGTCTGCCACCGGTCTGCATCTGCAGGATCTCCAGCGGGTTGATACCGAGGAAATAGCTGGCCACCAGCACCAGCGCTATCGTGCCAACCCCGCCCTTGAATGCGATTGGCCCGGCGACACGCCTGCCGCGCCGGTCCTCGATATTGGAACTCCTGCGCCCTCTTTTCCAACGCATGCTGTCTGCCTCCTGGCCTGCCAGGTCAATCATTATAGTGGAGACGGGGTGAATGATAATCGCCCGCTGTCAGATCAACCGCGCGCGGATTGCAAAACATTGTGGCCGGTCGCTTCAGGTGACCTTACTCGTAGTCAGGCGCGTAGTTCTCGAGGATCTTGATGTAGTTGGCGCGTTCGAAGGCGCTGGGGTCGAGGCAGTTGGCCTGGCTCATGGCGCCACGCATCTGGTCCAGCGAGGTGTACTGCTTTTCCTCCATCCAGGCCTGCAGGCCGTCGACCAGGGTGGTGAGGAAGCCGATGCCGTTCCTGAGCAGGCCCGAGGTGGTCATGACAACGTCGGCACCCGCCATCAGGTACTTGACGACTTCCGCGGGGCTGTGCACGCCGCGTGTGGCCGCGATCGAGGCATTGATGCGGCCGTATAGCACGGCAATCCAGAGCAGCGGAAGACGTATCTCGGAGGGGGTGCTGAGTTCGAGGTCCGGGACCACCTCCATCCTGTCGAGGTCGAAATCCGGCTGGTAGAAACGGTTGAACAGTACCAGGGCATCGGCACCCGCCTCGTCGAACTGGCGTGCCATGTTGCCGATGGCGCTGAAGAAGGGGCTCAGTTTGAGGGCGACCGGGATGGTCACCGATTCCTTCACGGCCTTCAGCACCTCGATGTAGCGCTGCTCGACCTCGCGCCCGGTCATGTAGAGGTGCGCGGGGATGTAAAAGGTATTGAGCTCGATGGCGCTGGCACCCGCCTCCTGCATCATGCGCGCCGTATTCACCCAGCCCTCGTTGGTGATGCCGTTGAGGCTGCCGATAACCGGTATGTCGACTGCCTCCGTCGCCTGGCGCAGCAGATTGAGGTATTCGTCCGGGCCGGTATCGTAGTCATCGTAATCCGGAAAATAACTCAGCGACTCGGCATAGCTCTCGGCGCCCGACGTGATCAGGTGTTCGATGGCGGCGCTCTCGTGTTTGATCTGTTCCTCGAACAGCGAGAACATCACCACGGCCGCGGCGCCGGCGTCCTCCATGCGCCTTATATTGTCGAGCTTCTCCGCCAGCGGGGAGGCCGATGCGACTATGGGATGCTTGAGCTGCATTCCCATGTAGGTGGTCCGAAGGTCCATGGCGTAGTCTCCTGCAATAGCGCTGCTTCAGATGGTGGCGCTTCCGGTGTCGGGGTGCACGTCGCTTGAACCGCGGCGATCGCTGCCCTGGTAGCCGGCACGCTCGTAAAGTCGCCAGGTCTGGTTGACATGCTGCTGGGCCATCTCCATCAGCATGCCGGCCTCGGCGGGATTGGTACGGCTGAGCATGCGGTAGCGCAGCTCGTGGTCGGCATATTCCCGGAAGGTGATGCGTGGCCGCTGGGAGTCGAGCACGAAGGGGTTCTCACCCGACGCGCGCACCTCGGGGTTGTAGCGCATCAGCGGCCAGTAGCCGCTCATGACAGCACGCTGCTGCTGCAACAGTCCATGCTGCATGTTGATACCGTGTGCAATACAGTGACTGTAGGCCAGGATCAGCGACGGCCCGGAGTAGGCCTCGGCCTCGCGGAAGGCCTGTAGTGTCTGCTGCGGATTGGCGCCCATCGCGATCCGGGCGACATAGACGTTTCCGTAGGAGATCGCCTGCATTGCCAGGTCCTTCTTGGGTACCTGCTTGCCGCCGGTGGCGAATTTCGCCACCGCCGCCAGCGGCGTGGCCTTGGACATCTGCCCGCCGGTATTGGAGTAGACCTCGGTATCCAGGACCAGCACATTGACATCGCGACCGAGCGACAGCACGTGGTCGAGTCCGGCAGAGCCGATGTCGTAGGCCCAGCCATCCCCGCCGACCGTCCAGATGCTGCGCCGCACCAGGTGGTCGGAGACCGACAGCAGGTGCCGGGCGGTGTCCGAGTCCAGTTGCAGCAGCTTGCGTTGCAGCTCCGCCACGCGCTCTCGCTGGGCCTGCAGTTCGGAGTCGGTGATTTGTGGTGCCAGCAGGATCTGTTCGACCAGTCCCTCGCCCAGCTGCGGCATCAGCTCCTTGAGCAGGCGCTCGGCCATGGCCAGCTGCTTGTCGGCGGTGAGGCGAAAGCCCAGGCCGAATTCGGCGTTGTCCTCGAACAGGGAATTCGACCAGGCCGGTCCGCGGCCTTCGGCGTTCCGACTCCAGGGGGTGGTGGGCAGGTTGCCGCCGTAGATGGAGGAGCAGCCGGTGGCATTGGCCACGATCAGGCGGTCCCCGAACAGTTGCGAGAGCAGCTTGACGTAGGGGGTTTCGCCGCAGCCGGCGCAGGAACCCGGGAACTCGAACAGCGGTTCCAGGAACTGCACACCGCGTACCGTGGAGAAGTCCACCCGGCTGCGGTCCACGTAGTCCAGTGACTCGAAAAACCCGATATTGATGCGCTCCCCGGCCAGCACCGGTTCCTTGGGTTGCATGTTGATCGCCAGGCGTCCGGGCTCCGTGCTGCTCCTGGCGGGACAGACGCCCACGCACAGGCCGCAGCCGGTGCAGTCTTCCAGGTAGACCTGCAGGGTGTAATGCACGTCGGGCAGGCCGCGGGCGTTGATGGCCGCGGTCTTGAAGCCTGCGGGGGCCGACTCCAGCTGTGCCTGGTCGTAGAACTTGGCGCGGATCACGCTGTGCGGGCAGACCAGGCTGCAGTTTCCGCACTGGATGCAGATGTCCGGTTCCCATACCGGGACATGCATCGAGATATTGCGTTTTTCCCAGCGGGTCGTTCCGGTGGGGTAGGTGCCATCCACAGGCAGTGCGCTGACCGGCAGCTCATCACCCAGGCCGGACATCATCACTGCCGTGACATCGCGCACGAATCCGGGCGCCCCGGGCGGGACCGGCGGCAACAGGTCCCGCTCACTGGTCACCCGGTCGGGGATCTCGACCGAATGCAGGTGGGCCAGGGTGTTGTCGACCGCCTCGAAATTCTTGCGCACCACTTCGTCGCCTTTCTTGCCGTAGGTCTTCTCGATGGCGGTCTTGATCTTGGCTATGGCCGCGTCTTTCGGAAGCACCCCGGAGAGGGCGAAGAAACAGGTCTGCATCACCGTGTTGATGCGGTTGCCCATACCGCTGTCGCGGGCGACCTTGTAGGCATCGATGACATGCAGCGACAGGCCCTTGTCTATAATCGCCTGCTGAATGACCCGCGGCAGCTGGTCCCATACCCCGGCGGGCCCGACCGGGCTGTTCAGCAGGAAGGTCGCGCCCGGCGCCGCCTTTTCCAGGACATTGGTGCGCTCCAGGAAATTGAACTGGTGACAACCGATGAAGTTGGCGGACTGGACCAGGTAGCTGGAGCGGATCGGTTCCGGTCCGAAGCGCAGGTGGGAAACGGTCTGGGAGCCTGACTTCTTGGAGTCGTAGACAAAATAACCCTGGGCATGGAAGGCCGGGTCCTCGCCGATGATCTTGATGGTGTTCTTGTTCGCCCCCACGGTGCCATCGGCGCCCAGTCCGTAGAACAGCGCGCGTACCACCGTGTCGGGCTCGATTATGAATCCCGGGTCGTATGCCAGGCTGGTGTGGCTGACGTCGTCATTGATGCCTATGGTGAATCCGTTGCGGGGTGTGTCCCTGTCCAGCTCGTCGAACACCGCCTTGACCATCGCGGGGGTGAATTCCTTGGAGGACAGGCCGTAACGGCCACCGATCACCCGCGGCATCCGTTCGCCCGGGAGTTCGCCGTTGGCGCTGGCCGTCGCCAGCGTGGCGAGCACGTCGAGGTAGAGTGGTTCACCCGGGGCCCCGGCTTCCTTGGTGCGGTCGAGTACGGCTATGCGGCGGACAGACTCCGGGAGGCTGGCCAGGAAATGCCGGGCCGAGAACGGCCGGTAGAGGTGGACCTGGAGGATACCGATGGTCTCGCCGCGGGCCGACAGGTATTCCACGGTCTCGCGCACGGTATCGGCCGCCGAACCCATGACGATGATGACCCGTTCCGCCCGGGGATCGCCGTGGTAGTCGAACAGCCGGTAGTGGCGTCCCGTCAATTCGGCAAACAGCCGCATCTTGTCCTCGACGATGCCCGGTGTGGCGGCATAGTAGGGATTGACGGTCTCGCGAGCCTGGAAATAGATGTCGGGGTTCTGGGCGGTGCCGCGCATGAACGGATGATCCGGGTTGAGGCCGCGCCCGCGGTGGGCGATCACCTGTTCATCCGGGATCATGGCGCGAATTTCGTCATCCGTCAGCAGGGTGACCCGGTTGATCTCATGCGAGGTCCGGAAACCGTCGAAAAAGTGGATGAAGGGCAGGCGCGCCTCGAGGGTACTGGCCTGTGCGATCAGCGCCATGTCGTGCGCCTCCTGCACCGAGCCGGAGGCGAGCTGGGCAAAGCCGGTGCTGCGCACCGCCATCACGTCCTGGTGATCTCCGAATATGGACAGCCCCTGGGCGGCCAGGGAGCGGGCCGCTACATGGAACACCGCCGCGGTGAGTTCACCGGCAATCTTGTACATGTTCGGGATCATCAGCATCAGGCCCTGGGACGCGGTAAAGGTCGTCGTCAGGGCGCCGGTCTGCAGGGCGCCGTGGGCGGCACCCGCGGCACCGCCTTCGCTCTGCATTTCGGCAATGACGGGGACGTCGCCCCAGATGTTGGTCTTGCCCTCCTGGGCCCACTGGTCGGCGAGTTCGCCCATGGTGGAGGAGGGCGTGATGGGATAGATCGAGCAGACCTCGTTGGTCCGGTAGGCCACGTAGGCCGTTGCCTCGTTACCGTCGATGGTCGTTACGTGTCTGTCAGGCATGCTTGCTCCAGGTGCCGGCCATAAACCGGGCAGACCAGCTGCTGCCGGTCCTGATATGTGCTTATGCGGGTTCGGGGACCATTTCAATGGCATGGCAGGGGCACTGTTCGAAGCAGATGCTGCAGCCCGTGCACAGTTCCAGGTCGACTGTGTAACCCCGGTTCTTTCCGCGCTTGATGATGGCGTGCTCCGGGCAGGCCCCGAAGCAGCCATCGCATTCGAAACAATTGCCGCAGGACAGGCAGCGTTGGGCCTCGAATACCGCGTCCCGCTTGCTTAGCCCGTGCACCACCTCCTCGAAGCCGCTCTGGCGCTGCGCCATTTCCAGGCTGTCCTGCGGGCGCTGGTCGGCATCCGTGAAATACCAGAGGTGCAGTTTGTCGAAGCTTGCCGGCGGTTGTTTGCGGATACTTATGTAGCGCTCGTCACGCAGCCAGCTGTCGATATTGCGGGCCGCCTTTTTGCCATGACCGACAGCGGTGGTCACGGTGCGTTCGGAGGGCACCATATCGCCGCCGGCGAAGATCCCGGGATGGCCGCTCATCATGTGTTCGTCGACACTGACCGTATCCCCCTGGAACTCCACGCCCGGGATATTCTCGAGCAGGGTGATATCGGTGCTCTGGCCCAGCGCCAGTATCAGGGAATCCGCCTCCAGGGTTTCCAGCTGGCCGGTACCCCGGGGCCGGCCATCCTCGCCGATTTCCATGACCTCGACCGTGACTGTGGTCTGGTCGATCTCGCGGATGGTGCGCAGCCAGTTTATCTTGACGCCTTCCTCGATGGCCTCCTGCGCCTCGAATTCATGTGCCGGCATTTGTTCGCGATTGCGGCGGTAGATGATCAGGGCCTCTTCGGCGCCGAGACGCTTGGCGACCCGGGCCGCATCCATGGCCGTGTTGCCGCCGCCATAGACTGCCACGCGCCGGCCCAGCACGGGTGCATCGCCGGTTTCGACGCTGGCCAGGAAGTTGACTGCGGACAGCATGCCGGCTGCGTCGCGTGCCGGTATGTCGATGTGCTTGCTGAGGTGGGCGCCGATGGCGACAAACACGGCATCGAAATCCCCCTGCTGTTTCTCCGCCAGAACGTCCTCGACCTTGTGATCGAGGACAATCCTGACACCCATGTCCTCGATACGCCGGATCTCTGCATCCAGGATATCCCGGGGCATGCGGTAGGCAGGGATACCGAAATGCATCATGCCGCCCGCCATCGGTCCGGCCTCGCGGATCTCCACGCTGTGGCCCATGCGGGTCAGGTGATAGGCGGCCGACAGGCCGCTGGGACCGGCGCCCACCACCAGGATGCGCTTGCCGGTGGGGGTGGGGTCACATTCGATCTTCCAGCCCTTGTCGATGGCCCGGTCGCCGAGAAAGCGTTCCACGGCATGGATACTGACCGGATTGTCGAGCTGGGTGCGGTTGCAGCCGGATTCGCAGGGGTGATAGCAGACCCGTCCGTGTACCGCGGGCATCGGGTTCTCCTCGACCAGCTTCTGCCAGGCCGCCCTGAAGTGTCCGTCCTGGGCCAGCGCGAGCCAGCCCTGGATGTTCTCGCCGGCCGGGCAGGCCTGGTTGCAGGGCGGCAGCAGGGAGACATACTCGGGCCGTTGCAGGCGCATCTGCCCGATACGTTTTTCCCGGGTCAGATCCGGCGGGCGCGTCAGATCGTACTTCATTGGCAGTATTTCTCCTGGTTACCGTTACGGCATCATAGCAAGCCGCGGCAGCCGTGGTGTGCACGGCCGGGCATATCCGGGGTGGTGTCTTGCCCGGATTGTGTGCAGGGACGTCCGGGGCAGGATTCCAGTCAGTCATTCCTTGACACACGACCACTGCATCTTAAACAGCAGCGCGCAGCGCTTCAAGCGAGTTGCATGCCGCCGGGTCGTGCCCCGGCCATGCGTGCGGGCTTCGCTTGGGATATGATTTTGGGCGGGCCGGGCCTGCGATTCTGTTCCCGGACATACTCAACGACGAGGTAATGCCATGTTTGAAGCTCCAGCGAGTCCCTTTCTCGTGCCATTCGACGGCGAATTCAGGTGGGCAGATGCGCCCACCCGGCCGCCCAAGGACGTGCCCGGCAAGAAGGAAATGAAACGGCAGCTGGCGAAGTCGGTCAGCCGGATCGACGAACTGCAGCGAATTTTCCATGCCCATGACCGCCATTCCGTGCTGCTGGTGTTTCAGGGTATGGATTCGGCCTGCAAGGACGGCACCATCCGGGCCATACTTCAGGGTGGCAATCCCGCCGGTTGCCAGGTGTTCTCCTTCAAGCAGCCGACGCCTGAAGAGCTCGATCATGATTTTCTCTGGCGTACCAGCCGTCGCCTCCCCGAGCGCGGTCGTATCGGTATTTTCAACCGCAGCTACTACGAGGAGGTGCTGGTGGTGCGGGTGCACCCCCACTACCTCGGTGGCCAGAAACTGCCGGTGGATGTCGATTCCGAGACGATATGGGCCGACCGTTACGTCTCCATCCGCCAGCACGAGGAACACATTGCGCGCAACGGGACCGTGGTACTGAAGTTCTGGCTGAACGTGTCGCGCGAGGAGCAGCGGCAGCGCTTCCTGGCGCGACTCGAGGAGAAGGAGAAGCACTGGAAGTTCTCGGTCGGAGATATCCGCGAGCGCGGTTTCTGGGACGAATACATGACGGCCTTCGAAACGGCGCTGGCCGAGACCTCGCGCCCCTGGGCCCCCTGGTATGCGATACCGGCGGACAACAAGTCCTACATGCGGCTGTGTGTGGCGGATATCCTGGCCCGGACGCTGGAGTCGCTGGACCTGCACTACCCTGAAGTCGACGCGAAGAAGCTGGCGGAATTCGAGGACATTCGCCAGCGCCTGCTGGCGGAATAGCGGGCCAGCGGCCCGACACCAGGCAGACCGTAGCCTGGGTCCGTCGCTGCCGCGACGGACCCAACGAATGTGGCATGCTTCAGTGTTGTCGGGTCCGCTGCACTTGACCCGACCTGCAGCGGTTGCAGGCGACACCGGGCCCGTAGCCGGGTCAGTGCCGCAGGTGATTGCTGGTCAGCAGCTTGAGCACCAGCAGCACCAGAGGCATGCCGTGCAGGAACAGGTCGAAGATATCGATGGGCCTGGACAGGGTACCGTCTGCCAGCATCTTGAGCTTTTCCCACAGGTGCGGTTCCGGCTGGAACGGTGCCAGGGCCAGAATCACGGCGACCGGCATCAGTACGACAAGAGGGATAGCCTCGAGCCATTTCATGACGACCTGGCCTCAGCGTGAAGCGTGGGTGCCGGTGACGCCGGCAGTCAGGGTGAAGCGCATGGCTTCCTCCATGCTCATATCCAGAGGGCGCACGGCACTGCGTGGCAGCAGTATCGTGTAGCCGCCGATCATATAACTCAACGGCAGGTAGACCAGGATGCTGTCATCATCACGGATACTCTTCGGCAGGCGTTCCGGTACCGCCTGGGTGACGAAACCGATAACCTGCATGTCCGTGTTGCCGATGTTGACTGCCACCACCTGCTCGAATTCCCTTTTCGTTGACGGGGAGATGAAATCGAAGAAGTCGCGCATCGCCCGGTAGACCGAGTTGATCAGCGGCAGGTGGTAGAACAGCGCTTCACCCTTGGCGAACAGCCAGCGCACGATATAGGCGTGCATCAGCAGGCCCACCAGGAACACCACGACCATGCCCGCGATCACCCCCATACCGGGCCAGTACATGCCCTCCGGCAGCAGCTGGCGAATGGCGTTACCCAGTACCGATTCCATCGAGATCACCAGCCAGTAGAGCAGGTAGAGTGTGAGTATGACCGGCAGGATGGTCACCAGCCCGGTCAGGAAGGTTCTGCTTAAGGATTTCAAGGTTCGGGCCCCCGGTCACAAGTATGGTGTTCGGGCCCGCTGTCAATGAAGCGGGCTCCGGTAGAGAGGGTACAGACTGGCCACTGGATTAGCAAAATTCATATCGGGCTGAGCGGGACCCGGTTTCGGTGTAGATGGCCGCCGCCAATTCTTCGATCCCGGTGCGGTTTTCGGGTTAAACTTCCAGATTATTCATCTGCCAGAGAGCCTGCATCATGAAGTTCAGCGTCGACGAGTTCCGTGCCTGGAAGCACAAGAGCGTCACCCTGCTGGGTATGTCGGGGGTGGGCAAGACCTATCTGTCCATGCTGCTGCGCCAGCACAACTGGTTTCATTACTCAGGTGACTATCGCATCGGCACCCGCTACCTGGACGAGCCCATACTGGACCTGATCAAGCAGCAGGCGATGCAGGTCCCGTTCCTGCGCGAGTTACTGCGGCGCGACTGGATCTATATCCGCAACAATATCAAGGTGGCCGACCTGGGCCCGGTGCTGAGTTTTGTCGGCAAGCCCGGTAACCCCGAGCTGGGCGGGGTGCCCCTGGAGGAATTCTCCCGGCGCCAGGCCCTGTACCGCCAGGCCGAGATCGATGCCATGCGTGATGTGCCCGGCTTTATACGCAAGGCACATGAGATCTACGGCTACCCGAACTTCGTCAATGACGTGGGCGGGAGCCTGTGCGAACTGGAGGAGCCGGCGGTGATCGACCTGCTGGCCCGGCATACCCTGATTCTGTATATCCGGGTGACGGAAAAGGAGGAAGAGCAGGCCCTGATCGAGCGCGCCCAGAGCGACCCCAAGCCGCTCTATTACCGGCCGGCCTTTCTCGAGGAGCAGTTGCAGGAATACCTGCAGCTCAACGGACTGGAATACGCGGCGGAGATGGACCCGAACGACTTCACCCGCTGGGTCTTCCCGCGCCTGTTCCACTCGCGCGTGCCGCGCTACGAGGCCATCGCCGAACCGCATGGCTATACCGTCACCTCGCGCGAGGTGAGTGCGGTGCGTGATGAACAGGACTTTCTGGATCTGCTGGAAACAGCCATTGCCCGCAGGCGGGGCTAGCCCGGTTTTTTCAGGGGAAAACGCATGCCGATTGTCGCCCATAACGAACTGCCGACATTCCAGCGCCTGCGCGATGAGGGCCAGACGATCCTGGACCCGGACCGCGCCATGCATCAGTACATACGCGAACTGCATGTCGGCCTGCTGAACATGATGCCGGACGCGGCAATCGCGGCCACTGAACGGCAGTTCTACCGGCTGGTGGGGGAGAGCAACCCGATTGCGCAGTTCTACATGCACCCTTTCACCCTGAAGGAGCTGCCGCGGGGCGCCCGGGCCCGGGAGCATATCGAGCGCTATTACGAGCCGTTTGAGAAGATCCGCGCTGAGGGACTGGATGCCCTGATCATCACCGGCGCCAACGTCACCCATGCCGATCTCTCCCGCGAAGACTTCTGGGACCCGCTGCGCGAGGTGGTGGACTGGGCGACGGAAAACGTGACCTCGGTGCTGTGTTCCTGTCTTGCCACCCATGCCGTGATGCAGTTTCACCATGGCCAGAAACGCACGCCGCTCCCGGCCAAGCGCTGGGGGGTGTTTCCGCACCGGGTACAGCGTTCGCACCATCCGCTGGTGAATGATGTCAACACGGTGTTCGACGTGCCCCACTCACGCTACAACGAGATCAGTCGTGCGCAGTTCGAGGCGGCCGGGCTGCACGTCCTGGCCGAGAGCGAACAGGCAGGTGTACACCTGGCGGTGAGCGCGGACGGCCTGCGCGTGGTCTATTTCCAGGGGCATCCGGAGTACGACACGGTGTCCCTGCTGAAGGAATACAAGCGCGAGATACAGCGCTTTGTCGCCGGTGAGCGCGCCGATTATCCGCCGTTTCCGGAAAATTATCTTAAGCCCCGGGAGTGCGCCATCCTCGACGATTACCGCCGGCGCCTGGCGGCGGCCAGGGAGTCGGGTCTGGAGCCGCCGGAGTTTCCGGAGGTGCTGGTTGCCGCGCGTCTCGACAACACCTGGCACGATACCGCCGAGGGCATCGTGGGCAACTGGATCGGCCAGGTCTACCAGCTGACCCACCAGGACCGGAAACTGCCCTTCATGGAAGGCGTGGATCCGAACAACCCGCTGGGTATCGATTTCTAGGGCAGCGGCATCGCCGCCGTTGCCGGTGGCGTGCGGTGCGTAGAACGCACCCTACGATTGCCAGGCTGATCTGCATTTATCCCGTCTTGTTTTGCAATTATTGCGCGAATCTTTGCGCTCTTTGCGCCTTTGCGGTGAATGATTTGTCTTGTGCTTTCCTCCGCGCCCTCTGCGTCTCCGCGGTGAGAATTGATTGGAACATTCGTCCGCAGGACGCCAGCGCAATCCGACATGAGGCGCAAGCCGGTATCAGTCCCAGTCATCCGCTGCCTGCCCGAGCAGCGGGGCCAGCTGCCGGTCGGCATTGATCACCACCAACCGGTAACTCTTGCCGTTCACCCGGGCGGCGAGCCACGGGCGCAGCAGCGTGAACAGCTCTGGTGTCGCGGCCAGTCCCGGCAGTGGGGCGAGGATCACTGCACCGGCCGTATTCAGTCCGACCTGGTGGTGCTCACTTCCCGGCAGCGCCTGGATGGCGAGACGGCTCCAGTCCAGGCGGACACCGCTGGAGCGGCTGCGCGCAATCCCCCGGGCCAGCGTGTCCAGCTCGGCCACGATCCGTGCACAGGCCGCCCGGTAGCCGGAAAGATTCTCCATGTCCCTGAACTGGAACTCCAGGCCGTCAGCGGTACTGCAGACCGGGCCCGCGTTCTGGCTGAAGCTCCACTGCGTTACCGATTTCTCCGGCCGCGATACCGGCAGCGGGGCCTGATACCCCGCGAGCAGTTCATCGCAGTGGTACAGGTCGCAAAAGCGCTCGATGATCTGCTGCTCGAAGGCGGCCTGCTGTGCGGCCAGCGGGCCGTTCACCATGACCGGTGTGCCATCGATCACCAGGGTGACGGTATTTTCCGGACCGGTCCTGATGACCGGAATTGTCTCGGTGTTTATCAGGCCGGCAAGCGCCCGCAGTTCCGCGGCATAGGCATCCACAGCGCCGGCCCAGCGTCCCGGGTCGCGATCCCGGGGCAGCTGTGCGGCCTCCAGGCGGGCCCGTTCCGCCGCGGCGCTATAGGCCTCGACCATTTGCGCGATGGCCATCACGGCGAAGTCCGCCTGCATGGGTTGCGGTGCATCGCCGAGGGTCATGGCGAGCTGGGCGAGCCGGGAGGGCGGTGGCGGTGTTTCTGCAGCTGCCTGGCGCACCGTGGCCGGGGACAGGGCCAGGCAGCACAGCAGCAGTAACAGGCCACGTCGCTTGCGGGCAGCAGGCGCCGTGCTGGATTCGGGTCGGGACAAGTCTTGCTGGCTCATGAGCGGGTACAGTGGGGGTGCCTGGATTCTAGCATGCGAGCGTGGGTGTGAACCGGCGCGGATGTGCTGCAGCGGTGTGCGGTTTGCGCGGGCCATCCCCTGCTTGTGCGCTGGATCACGTTATTGGCTTGCCACGGCAGGCGCGCCGTGTGCCGCTTCCGCTGGAGGCTCAGGAAACGCGGTAGTTGGCCGCTAAATGGCGTGTCTACACTGTCGGCTGAAGACAACTCAACTTGATATGACCGTGAAGGAAATCGTTATGCTGTGTGAAACCAACTTGAGTAAATTGCTTGAAACCCGGCTGCCGGTTTTATGCGTTGCATTGCTGCTTGCTGCATTTCTGCAGGGTTGCGCGACCCTCAACAAGGAAGAGTGTCTGGTAGCGGACTGGCGCCTGATCGGTTACCAGGATGGCGTGGCAGGAAAATCAGCCGCCATGGTGGGCAGTTACCGCGAGGACTGCGCCAAACATGCGGTTGTGCCGGACCTTGCTGCGTACCAGGCAGGCCGGGAGGAAGGCCTGCTGGAATATTGCCGTCCCGAGAACGGCTACCGTCAGGGTGCGTCCGGCCATGGTTACCCGGCAGTCTGTTCATCCGCCACGGAAGTCGATTTCCGTGCGGCCTATGAGGCCGGCAGGGATATCCATCTGGCAAGCTCCGAGGTCAACAAGACGGATGCGCTGATTAAAAAGCAATGGCAGCGGGTGCGCTCACTGGAACATGAGCGGGAACACAAGCTGTCAGAACTGGTCATGGACGGGATCAGGAGCGAACAACGCGTGCTGCTGCTGTACCAGATCCATGAGACCGAGGCAGAGATCGCCGACGTAAAGGCCGGGATCAGTGACCTGGAACATGAATTGCAGTATCAGCAGGCACAGCTTGATCAGCTCAGGCGCAACAGCGCCTACTGACTGCCGGCGCGCGCTGGGTCCGTGGGGCCGGCTGCTGCGGCCCGGTCAAGAATTCGGCAGGATTTTCCTTTCCCGGGAGTGACGGCTGAATCATACTCCCGGTATGAACTCATCGACATTTTCTGCCGCATGTGCGACCGGCCCTGACTGGCAGACCATCGCTGCCCGCTGCCTGGAAGAACTGGATGCAGGTACCTTACCCGCCAGTCTCGGCTGGCTGTATGTCACCGAACCACTTGCCCCTAAGCTGGGTGAAATGCTGGAGCATCTGCGCACCCTGACGGGTGTCCATGACTGGGTGGGCACGGTAGGTGCGGGCATCTGCTACACCGGCCGCGAGATCTACGAAGAAGCGGCCGCGGCCATTATGCTGGCGAACCTGCCGGATGATTCTGCCCGCCTGATCCCGCCTGGCGTAGTCGCGATGAACAGGATGCTCGAGCAGAACCGTCGATGGATCGATGAGCGGGGCGCACATTTCGCAATTGTGCACGGTGATCCACGCACTGCGCAGCTACCGCAGCTGATCGAATCGCTGGCGGAGGCGCTGGATCCCGGTTTCCTGGTAGGCGGGCTGACGTCCGCCGGCGACGATGAGAACAACATCCAGATTGCCGGTGACTTGAGTGAAAATGCACTCTCGGGTGTCCTGCTGGCATCCGATATACCGGTAATTACCGGACTGACCCAGGGCGTTTCTCCGCTCGGCAGCAGGCATGTCGTCACGGAATGCCGGAACAATATCCTGGTTACGCTGGACGAGCGGCCGGCGCTGGACGTGTTTCGCGAGGATATCGGTGATGTACTGTCACGCGACCTTTCGCGCGTCGCGGGTTATATCTTCGCCGGCCTGCCGGTGCGCGGTTCCGATACCGGCGACTACCTGGTGCGTAACCTGGTCGGCATCGATCCCGAGCAGAAACTGGTGGCGATCGGTGACCTGGTCGAACCCGGTGATCCGCTGATGTTCTGTCGCCGTGACGGCGACAGTGCCCGCGAGGACATGCAGCGCATGCTGGATGATCTCGGCCGGCGGGCCGGGGGCGTACCCAGGGCCGGGGTCTACTATACCTGCCTGGGCCGTGGCCGCTACCAGTTCGGTGATAACTCGGTGGAACTGAACATGATCCGCGATCGGCTGGGCGACTTTCCGCTGGTCGGATTTTTCTGCAACGGCGAGATCTCCCACAACCGTCTCTACGGTTACACCGGGGTCCTGACCCTGTTCGTCTAGCCCCGGCTGTTCCGTCCGGAGTCTTGGTACACTCTGTTCAGGCAAACAAGCGAACAGGTGTCAGCATGAGTGAGCTTTACTATGCCGCGGCCTGCCAGACGGCATTCGATTGTCCGGCAGACCGCAGCTCGATCGAGGAACGGACCCGGCGGATGTGCACCATCGCCGAGCAGACCATAGTCGGCTATGAGCCGTTCTTCGATGTGCGCCTGCTGGCGTTTCCTGAGTTCGCCCATGCCGCACCGATCTATGACAGTATTGACAAGCTGCGCGACCGGCTGGCGGTTCCGATCCCCAACGAGCACACCGAGCGCTATACCCGGCTGGCGCGCCAGTACGGCTGTTATATCCAGACCGGCACCTTCCTGGAGGTTGACAGCGCCTATCCTGACGCGGTGTTCAACACCACGCTGCTGATCGGCCCCGGGGGCATCCTGTCGAAGTACCGCAAGGTCAACCCGTGGATACCCTGGGAGTTGCACGCCAGTCCCCATGATATCGCTGGCTACAGCGAGGACCTGTTTCCCGTGGTCGATACCGAGCTCGGCAGGCTGGGGGTGGCGATCTGCTACGACTGGCTGTTTCCCGAGACCCTGCGCGAGATCGCCTTTCGTGGTGCCGAGGTGATCATCCGGGTCTCTGCCTACATGGACCCCTGGGGCGCGACGCCGCCAATGGACTGGTGGACGCTGTTCAACCGGGCGCGTGCCGTGGAAAACACGGTCTATGTGGTGGCGGCCAACCAGGGGGCCAGCCTGGCCTGCTATCCACCGTTCAGCTGGCCCGGCGGCAGCATGGTGGTCGATTACGACGGCCGGATACTCGCCCAGGCCGATCCCGGGCCGGGCGAGAAGGTCGTGGTCGCGCCGCTGGACATCGGGGCCCTGCGCCACGAACGCGCCCGCCGCAGCGGCCACGACATGCGCGCCCACCTGCGCAGCGAGGCCCACGACTACCTGGCCACGGGACGGCTGGGAGCTGGCGGCGCCGCGGCTTCCGACTTTACCAGGGCGGCCATCGAGCAGCGCATCCGCGCCGCGAAGGCGCGCCTGGACGAGTAGGCGCAGCGGATGTCCTCGTTGCCCGATATTCCCGCCGCGGTGACCCGCTCGCCGGCCCGCCTGACACCGGCGGTGCTGCAGGCCGCGGAACTGCTGGGCCTGTACCGTGCAGAACTGGCCCGGGTGCTGCACCTGCAGTGCGGGGACATAGGCCTGCCGGGAGCGGCGCGTGAAAAGCTGGTACCCGGTAGCCGAAGCTGGCAGCAGGCCGCGCTGTTCATCCGGTTCTACCGGGCGCTGTTTGCCGTTATGGAGGGTGACGAGGCCGCCATGTGCCACTGGCTGCGGGCCAGCAACCGGCAGCTTGAGGGTGTGCCCTTGCTGCTGCTGGTCGACGAGGACCGGCTGGGTGAGGTGCTGGATCACCTGCGCTCGTTGCCGGGCGCGCGGGTCTGCCAATGAACCTGTCGACATACTGTAATCATCGGCGACGGCTTTCATGACCCTGTTAACGGACCAGAACGCGTACCTGCGGGCCTGGCACGAGGACCACTATGACAAGCAGGTGCTGGTTGAAGGTGACTCCTGGGTGTCCTATCCCTTCCTGCAAAACCTGGCCCGGCAGATCGATGATGATGACACCCTGATGCTGAACCTTGCCGCGCCCGGTGACGAGGCCCGGCGTATTCTGAAGTCCGGCAGTCCTCAGTTAAAGACGCTGCGCCGGTTGCTGCACACCCGGCGTTACGGCTACAACTTTGACCTGATCTTTCTGAGCCTGGGCGGCAACGATATCATCGGTCCCGAGATCCACACCCACGGATTCGTATACGACAAGCGGGAATTCCCCGGCCTGATCGGACGTGAACTCCTGACCCCGCGCTTTTATGACACCGTTACCGGGATCGCCCGCGGCTACGAGAATTTTCTGAAGCTGCGCGATCGCTCGGACCTGAATCCGTTCACCCCGGTGGTTACCCACGTCTACAGTTACCTGAGACCGAGGAAGGTCGGTACCCGACTGGGTCCATTGAGGTTCGGCAGGGGCTGGATCCGGGTGCACCTGGAACGTATGCATATCAGGGACCCGGCCGAACAGCTGGACATTATGCAGGGCATGGTGGATGCCCTGTACAAGCGGCTGCAACCGCTGGAGGACCGCTTCAGCCACTTCGTGGTCGTGGATACGCGCCACGTCCTGTCCTGCAAGGGGCGTCCGAAGACGGCCTGGTGGAAGGACGAGATCCATCCGCGCAGCAAGGGGTTTGCGCGGCTTGCGAGGCATATCCGGCGGGTGGCGCGGGCACGTGGGTGCTGGCCGGATTAAGCGCTGCCCTTGTTTGTGTAGCCTATCATAAATAGCATGTAACTACATGATAATAATGTTTAATTTTAATGTTATTCCGGACCTGCTGCGGTGCCGTCGGGTGGCGGCCCGGTAGTGGCGCCGGCTGGCCTGTTACCCTTTTCCGTCCCCCGGCGTTAGCGACAGGTAGGCAATCCGCTAAACCAGGAGTCCATCATGAAAATGCATATCAAAGTTCCTTCTCTGGTGGCCACCGTTCTGGCCATCTCCCTGGCCGGCCCGGGCGCGGCCCTGGCGGGTGACAAGCACCGCAACTATGACCGGCATGACTACGGTTCCCACCAGGACCGGCAGCATAACCGGAATCACTATTATTCGCGGGACCAGTATGGTGACCGGCACCACTACAAGCAGCGCCGGCATGCCAAGGCCCACAAGTACGACAGGCATCACTACAAGCATCAAAAGAAGCACCGTTACAACCGGCACAGCTACGCTTACAAATACGATGATGACGACGACGAGAAGCTGCTGATCGGACTGGTGCTGGGTGGCCTGATCGGTTATGCCATCAACAATGCCTATGACGCGGACATCTATGACCAATGATTGCTGCCGGCTGGCCCATGGCCCGGCCGGCTGTGGTGGAATTCCGTAAGGCATACAGAAGCACGCCTCGAATCAGGGAAACGAGGCGTGCTAGTGACATACGAGGCCGACAACCTTCTGTGTATTATTCTGTATATGCCACTGGGTATTATCTTAGGCAGCCGGTAGTGGCGTGTATATCGTCCTGAAGTACATCGTCCAAAGGTACGACTGCCATCGGAAGGTACCTGTCAGCCGGCGCTGATTGCCTCCCCCCTCGGGGTATGCGTGCGGCACACTGCCTTGAGCGTGGTCATGGTGTCGTCATAGGACAACTCCGGTACCTGGATGCCACGGCGGCCGCGTTCGGCGTGGGCAATGAGGTCTTCGATGGAAATGATGCCTTCCACCTGTCCGCTGGCGTTGGTCACCGGCAGGCGGCGCACCTTCTGGTATGACATGGTCTTGAGGGCGTTCATGATGTCGCTCTCAGGCTGGCAGGTAAACAACTGGCGACTCATGATCTCCTGTACCTGGATCTCGCTGGCCGCCTTGTGTTGCAGGGCGACCGCCATGCAGATATCCCGGTCGGTGATAATGCCGATCGCGCTGCCGGAGGCGTCGATAACGGCCACGGTTCCGCAGTCGTTATCCCACATCAAGATGGCAGCCGCTTCCAGCGTGGTTTCCGGTCCACAGCTGGTCACATCGCGGTTCATTATCTGTTTGACGATCATTGTGCTCCTCCTGGTTTAAGTGATGGGTCGATCCTGCCTGTCTGGCTTATGCTCCTGGATGGATAATGGATTGTTGTTACCCTCGTATGTCACTCTCCGGTTGGCGCCTCGGTTCGTGCGTACCGGGCCACGACTGTCATGCCCCCTGCACGGTTCACCAAGCTGGCCTTAACTTACGCCAGCCTGTCTTTTTGTCAAGCACCCGATGCGCCCGGTCGGCCAGGTCGTGTGTTACCCGGTTACCGGGCATTGATCCTGTCCGGAAGATTGTTATATCGTCTGCCGATGATGGCTATCCCGGTCACCGGCCCCGAGAATCCTCAACTGCAACAGGCCTGCTTCGAAACACGCTGCCGCTGGGCGCGTCGGCGGCGGGGCGGGTGATTGTGAGCGAGGGCATGCACCTGTTCCTGCTGTTTGTGGCCTGGGTCATTATCGCTGCCGGGGTCCACTTTGCGGTCAAACGCTACTTCCTGGCGTCATTCCTGGCGGCCGTTGCCATGGTGCTTGCGACCCAGGTTGCGGGTTATCTCCAGACCGGGGGTCTTGACCCGCTCTGGTTGCTCAGTTGCGCTGTCGGGTTCTCGATGGCGCTGGTCATGGCACTGCTGGTGGGCTTGCCGTTTCGGGTGTTGCGACAGCTGCGTAACACCGGCCTGTCGGAATCAGGGCCCAATGATTAGCTTCACTGAAGGCCCGGCGGGTCAATTGTTTGGAGGTTGGGCCGGCAGATCTGAAAGGGCGGGTATCCAGGCTGTCAGGGGTGTCCCGGTCTGGCCGGTTTGATCCAGAACATAAAGGCCATCCGGTTCGAGTTGTTCGATCAGGCGTTCCCAGAGTGACCCGGGACTGGTGCTGAATACGGCCTGCGGGTCGCCTTCAATGACATGCCAGCTATCGCCCTGCAGCTCGCGCGCGAGTTGCCCTGCCGACCAGCTCGCGTGCCCCACATAGAAATGCAGTTCATCCGGCGGCTTGTTCTCGGCCAGCAGCCGGTTCATCACATCGCGGTCGGCGCTGATATAGATATCGCCGACGACGCGCCTTATCAGCCCGGTCTGCCCGGTGTTACGCATCAGCATCATGATCTGACCGTGTTGCACCGGGCCGCCGAAATACAGGGAATACCTGGCGCCGACCTGCTCCCTGATGCCCGTTATGGCCTCGGATAAATTCAACCCGCTGGGGCGGTTCACGATGAGGCCGGCAGAGCCTTCCGGTCCGTGTTCCAGCAGGTAGATCACGCTGCGACTGAAGTGGGGATCCCGGAGATCGCGTTGTGCGACCAGGAACATGCCGGCCGCCGGCTGCGTTTCCATTGTCCCCGGCGGTGCGGGGTCGCTGATCGCCGGCTTTGATGCGACGGCGACCGGCTCCGGCAGCAGGCACAGGCAGGCCATAATGATGAGAGGGCGCAGGTGCATGGTGAGAAGTATAGTGAACTCTCTGCAATTATGACGGGGCCATGGGGTGTCCGGATGATTCCGATCCACGAGCTGCTCAACCGGATCCGCTGGGACCGGGATTTCGGCCGGGCGGACTTCATTATCGGCTACTACGACCGGGTGACTGATGAAATCATCCGGGTGCCGCTGGCCGAACTGTATTTCGAACCCGATGACCACTTTTCCTTCGAGCTGGTCGATCACGCGGGTGAGCTGCACAGCATCCCGCTGCACCGGATTCGGGAGGTGTTCCGGGACGGGGTGCTGATCTGGCTGCGCGGGAACTGAGCGGGGGCGGGCCCGGTGTGCTCAGCGGCTGGCGGCGAAGGACACCCGGAATTCCGCGCCGGGGTTCTGATTGACGATATCGACCTGCCCGTCCATTGCCACTACCAGCTGGTGCACCAGGGCCAGGCCGATGCCGGTGCCCACGGTCTCGCGGGTGAGTTCGTTCTCGGAACGGTAGAACAGCCTGAAGATCTTTTTCATCTGGTCGCGGGGGATGCCGGGACCGTAATCACGCACCCTGAACAGCACGCTGCCGTCCTGCCGGAGGGTGCAACCAAGGTCAATGGCGCGGCGTTCGGCCCGGGCGGAAAACTTGATAGCGTTGTCCACCAGGTTGATGATGATCTGGGTGAAATAATCGGGATCGACCCGGACGATCGAGCGGGCGGCGTCGTCGTTGCTGTCCAGGGTGAATTCGAAGCCCGCCCGTTCGACCTGGGCACCGATCCGGGAACGCACGGTGTCCAGTAATTCACCGGCGCTCACGGGCTTCAGGTCCACCTCCAGGTCATTGCGCGTCATGCGCGCCAGTTGCAGTACGTTGGTAATCAGGCGTGACAGGCGTTCACTCTCGTCGAAGATATAGTCGTAGTAGACCTGTTTCTTTTTGTCATCGGCCCAGCCCTCGCGCAGCATCTCGCCATACAGGCGTATCGAGGTCAGCGGGGTCTTGAGTTCGTGGCTGACGGCGGAGACGAAATCCTGTTGCTGACGGGCCAGGTCGATCTGCCCGGCACCCAGCCGGTACATCAGATAGAAACCGCCCAGCAACACCAGCGCGAGGACGGCGGCGATCCAGCTGATCAGGCTGCTGCCGGGCGCGGCGGGCAGCCGGGTGATGCTGAAGATCAGTTCCATCCCGCTAAGGGGGGCGGACAGGCGCCGCTGGTAAAGCAGTGCGCCACGCAGTTCCTCGGCGCTGGACAGGTAGCCGCGCGCGGCCTGGCCGGTGAAGGCCGTGAAGACATTGCCCTGGTAGGCGACAATCAGGTCACTCATCTGCGCCAGGGCGGTCTCGTTGAAGGCGGCCTGGATGACACCCCGCAGGAACGGCTGCTGTTCGATCAGTGCGCCCTGGACGTAGCGTTGCCCGTCCCGCCAGACCCGGCGGAACAGTACGAAGTGACCGCTGTCTAGCAGACTGATCTCGAAGGGGTCGATCTCGCTCTCGAAGGTGTGGATGCGCAGCGCCGATTGTGGTGCGTGCGGCACGGCGGTTTCGGCCTCGAGCACCGGCGCGGCTGGCAACGACCCCGGCTCGGTCAGCGGTTCCGGCAGGGCGCTGCGCTCCCGGCGGGCGGTGCGTTTTTCCAGCAAGGGTGCCTGGGCGCCGGCAACTTCGGCTTGCCGTTTCTCGGCGGGCAGGGCCTGGTAGCGGGAGTCCAGCTTCAGGTCCTCGACGCGCCCCAGTGCCGTGCTGTGCTTCTGCTTGCGCTCCTGTTGCAGCGGGGCGGCGGTCTTCTCGTTGAGGCGGTCGAAGCTGGCCTGGCCCGCCGGCTGTTGTTGCGCCAGGCGTGGCGGAGGGGGCGCGGCATCGTCCAGGGAGAGCTGCGCCGCGCCGTCCCTGTCTGCTCCCCCCGTGGCAAGACTGTCGCTGCGCATGCCGGATGGCGCGTATGCTGCCTTACCGCCGGCCGCGTCGGATTCTGTGTCGCGAACCAGCCGGTTGCGGCCGAGGATCTGTTGCATGCGCCCGGCAAGCACCAGTCGCCGGTCGAGCTCCTGTGCGGAGATGCCGTAGGCCGCCGGTTCCACGCCCGCCTGCGGCAGCAGGGGGGTGCTGAAACCGCCCTCGGCATCAACCTGAAAGTGGCCGATCAGTCCGGGGATGGCGCTGCTGACCGGATAGTCCGACAGCGGTGAACGCTGCACGAAACTGGCGGCGGGGTCACCGGCGATGACCAGGAAGGCATAGTCACTGAAGCGGTGCGTTTCCTCTGCCTCGAGCAGCTGGCGGTAGCGCTTGTCGATGCGCGCGGCCAGTTCCTCCGCCAGCACCCGGTGCTGGTGAAACACCTCCCACTTCAGCTGGCTGTAGGCCTGGTAGACCAGGATACCGGCGGGAATGGCCAAAGCCAGAAAGAAAACCGCCAGCCAGCGGCGCAGGCGTTTACGGTCCAATCCGGTGAGCACGGTCTGCATTAGCCTAATCCGTTAGCAGCCGGTAGCCCGCGCCGCGCACGGTAACCAGGTGGCGCGGTTGTGACGGGTCGGGTTCGATCTTGCGGCGCAGCTTGGCGATGTGGATGTCGACGGTCCGGGTTTCGATGTTCAGGTCCCTGGCGTAGCCCCAGACCCGGGTCAGCAGTTCCTCGCGCGAGACCGGCCGCTCCGAATTGGCATTCAGGTACTGCAGTATGTCCATTTCGCGGCGCGTGAACGCAAGGTTTTCCCCGGCGCGTGTGCCCTGCAGGTTGCGGCAGTCGATCTCGATAGCGTTACCCAGGTGGATCCGGTGGTTCATCCCGACACCGATGCGCGCACGCCGCAGTACGGCCTGGATACGCAGCATCAGCTGGGCTACCGAAAAGGGCTTGGCGATGTAATCGTCGGCGCCCAGTGACAGGCCCTGGATGATGTCTTCATCACTGGTCTTGGCCGTCAGCATGATGATGGCCTGCTCGGGGTCGCGTGCGCGGATCCGGTTGCAGATGTCGAAGCCGTTCATGCCGGGCAGCATGACATCGAGCAGGATGAGGTCAAATTGCCCGCTCACGGCCTTGTCCAGTCCCGCGTTGCCTTCAGCCGCGGAGTCGGTTTCGTAGCCGTGGAACACCAGCACATCCATCAGGCCGTCGCGGATGGCGGCCTCGTCCTCGACAACAAGAATACGGATTTTGCGTTGCATGGTCTTTGCTCGTCCGCTATCCCGAAACGGTTGAATGTTCAAGACGGTGCGCCGCCTGCATGACGCCGTGCTGATTAAAGCCTATCAGCTTGTTCCGACCGCGGCATGTAAATATTTTGTAAATCATGCACCGGAAGTTTTACCAAAGCCTGTCTACCTGCAAGTCGGCGTGGCTCCTAGACTGAATTCACAGTCAACAGAACCACACGGCAAGGAGGTGAACCATGGCATTAATAACCCGCGTATCACGACTGTTTCGGGCCGATATCCACGCGGTCCTGGATCGTATCGAAGAGCCCGATGTGTTGCTGCGGCAGGCCGTCCGGGAAATGGAGGAGGCGCTCGCCCGCGATGAACAGCGTATCAAGGTGCTGACCCGTGAACACGAGCAGCTGGTCAGCCGACATCGGGACATACAGCAGTCCCTGGAGGGAATCGAGGCAGAGCTGGATGTCTGCTTCGACTCCGGCAAGGAGGACCTGGCCCGGGCACTGATCCGGCGCAGGTTGGAGGCACAGCGCTTTATACAGTTTCTCACCCGCAGGCACGAGACGCTGGGAACGACACTGGCCGGACTCAGGGACCGGGTCGGTGAAAACCGGACGCAGCTGGAGAGCATGCGCCAGAAGGTCGAACTGCTGGCCGAGGACGAGGCACCTGCCCGTCACGAAGAGGCCCGGGCCACCCCGGACACCTCGGTACGTGATGCGGACGTGGAGGTGGCCTTTCTGCGTGAACGGCAGAAGCGGGGGCTGTCATGAAACGCCCGAACTTCATGGAAGGGGTCGCGCTGGCCCTGGGTGTGAGTGTCCTTGCCAGCGTGTTGTTCACGGTCCTGGGGCCGGTGTTCGGCAGCACTGCGATCCTGCGTTTGCTGATCGCCACCAGCAGCCTGGTCTATGTCATCTATCTGCTGAGTCGCAGTAGCGAACGCGTGGGACGAGTCACCACTCTGGCCGCCTGGGTCGTGGCGGCGCTCGCACTCTGGTGGCTGGAGCCGCCGCTGCTGCTCTATGTACTGGGGCATGCCGGATTCATCTGGCTGGTCCGCTCGCTGTACTTCCATGCCGGCGTGCTCTCTGCGCTGGCCGACCTGGGCCTGAGCGGCCTGGCCCTGGTGGCAGCGGTCTGGGCGACGCTGCAGGCAGGCAGCCTGTTTCTCAGCCTCTGGTGTTTCTTCCTGGTGCAGGCGCTGTTTACCGGTATCCCGAAGCACATCGGGCGCACGCCCCCGAAACGGCGGCCCGATCCCGATGACGAAGACCGTTTCCAGCATGCCCACCGTGTTGCGGAAGGGGCGTTGCGCAGAATCACATCAGTCAATTAAATCTTCAGGAGGTAAATCAAATGAAATCGAGAATCATTGCATTGGCATTATTCATATCCACCGCCGCCGGCGTGGCCCTCTATCCGGCCTACCAGAGTGCGGGGACCCTGATTCAACCGGCAGTCGATCCAGTCACGATTAACCTGCCGCCCGTTGATCCGCAGACCAATGAGCGGCCCCGGGTAGAGGTCGTGTTCGTGCTGGACACCACCGGCAGCATGGGCGGGCTGATCCAGACCGCCAGGGAGAAGATCTGGTCGATTGCCACCACCATGGCATCGGCGCAACCGGCGCCCGACATCCACATGGGCCTGGTTGCCTACCGTGACCGTGGTGATTCCTACGTGACCCGGGTGGTGGACCTCTCGGATGACCTGGATTCCGTGTATGCCAGCCTGATGGATTTTCGGGCCGAGGGTGGTGGTGACGGGCCGGAAAGCGTAAACCAGGCCCTGCATGACGCGCTCCACAAGATCTCCTGGAGCCAGGACAGGCAGGCCTATCAGGTGGTGTTCCTGGTCGGTGACGCACCGCCGCACATGGACTACCAGGACGACATCAAGTACCCGGAGACCCTGGCGGCCGCCACGGCCAGGGGCATTGCGGTGAATACCATCCAGTGCGGCCATAACGGTTCGGCGAAGCAGGACTGGGAACGGATTGCCGGGCTCGGTCACGGTCGCTACTTCCAGGTGGAACAGGCGGGCGGTGCCGTGGCGATCGCCACGCCCTTCGACGAGAAACTCGCGCGCCTCTCGGCCATGCTGGACGCTACGCGGCTTTACTACGGCACGGACGAGGAGAAGGCAAAACAGCGCCTCAAGCTGGATGCGTCTGACAAGCTGCATGCGGCCTCATCGGTCGAATCCCGCGCCCGCAGGGCGGCATTCAATGTCTCGGCGAGCGGCGCGTCCAACTTTCTCGGTGATGGCGAGCTGGTCGATGATGTGACCAGCGGGCGCATCGAGCTGTCCGGTATCGACAGGGACAGCTTGCCGGAACCGCTGCAGGCCATGGCGCCGGTAGAGCAGGAGGCGTTGATCAGCGAGACGGCCGCGCGTCGTGACACGCTACGGCGCGAGGTACAGGAGCTGGCGGAGCAGCGCTCGGCCTACCTTGAAAAGAAGGTCGATGAACTCGGCGGGGCGCGGGATTCGCTGGACCACAAGATCTACAGCGCGGTGCGGGAGCAGGCCGGCAAGCTGGGTCTGCATTACGAGGCCGACGCACCCGACTACTGAGTCGGTTCGTCCCGTGCACGGCCCGGTGGCAATACCGGGCCGTGCGCTTGACGGCTATAATCACACCCGACAGCAGCAAGTGCAGAACAGGATCAGCTTATGAGCGACATGATGGCGGTTTTCCTCAACGGGATCGCGCAGCTGGAATATGACCGCAGCAGGCCGCTGCCGGATCACCAGGCGGTCTACCTGGAGAAGATGGATGCGAGGATGGCGGCAGGCATCCGTGTCGGCGAGGAGACCATCGAACACCCCGACGAGAACCAGCGTGCCCGGTTCGTGGCCGCCAACCTGCTGCATGCCATCAAGAGTAATAATGAATCCATGGCCGCCGCCCTGTGCAGCTATCTGGCGACCCGCCTGCCCGAGCTGAAGCAGGTCAGGTTCGATGAAAACGGGGGTGACGTCGCCATCGAATTAATCTTTGACCAGGACTACCGCAAACAGGTCGCTGTTGATTTTACCCATCTCCACTGAGGCCTGATCGGCCTGGACCCGGTCCATGTTCTTGCGTCACAGCAGCCTCGCTAGGCTGAGCCCTGTGCAGTAGTACCGGCACGCCCCGCGACGAGCCTGCCCGGTTAAAGAAATACCCTGCCGGACCGATGTTTTCCCTGTACGTAAATATGCGTATTCCTGTTTCAGGCAGGGATATCTGCTTCAGTATCAAAAAGGAAAGAAAATTGTGATCGGTGTCACAAAAACACACCCGGGGACGGACTGTATTGGGTCCCTCATGCCGGAGAAGCGTCTGCACCGGCTGCTCGTATCCTTCGTAGTGGCCCTGCTGTATGTGGCCTCGGCCGAGCTGGGCCTGCAACTGGCGGTGGTGCACGGCAACGTGACGGCCGTGTGGCCGCCCACGGGTATCGCCCTGGCGGCCCTGCTGCTGCTGGGGACCTGGGTGTGGCCCGCCATCGCGGCGGCTGCCTTCCTGGTCAACCTCCTGAACGATACACCGTGGCTGACCTCACTGCTGATAACCGCGGGCAATACCCTGGCCTTGCTGGTGGGTGCGCGCCTGGTCAGTCATTTCGCCGGGGACTGCAACCCGCTGGGGAGCTGCAAGGGCCTGGTGATGCTCGCGGCCGGGGGTGCCATGGCCGCCACAACCCTGAGCGCCACGATCGGTGTAACTGCACTGGTCGCATCGGGGCTTGCACCGGTCGATGGCTCCGCAGAGATCTGGCTGACCTGGTGGCTGGGCGACGCCGCGGGCGTGATCGTGTTTGCCCCCCTGTTGCTGGCCTGGGGACGGAATCCGGTAGTCAGCTGGAAAGGCTCGCGGATGATTGAGGGCCTTGCCTTGGCGAGTACCCTGATCATCGTCTCACAGATCGTGTTCAGCGGCTGGTTTCCGACCGGCGCCGGCAATCATCCGCTTGCCTTCATGATGCTGCCGGTCCTGCTCTGGTCGGCAATGCGTTTCGGTCGGCGTGGTACCACCCTGGCGATTGTGACCGTGTCACTGCATGCGATCTGGGGCACGGTTCAGGGATACGGCCCATTCGTGCATCACGATCTGAATGAGTCCCTGTTGATGTTGCAGGCCTTCATGAGCGTTACCTGTCTGACTTCCCTGATGCTGGCCATCGTATTGCATGAACGCAAACTCGCGCAGCAGCGACTCGTACAACACCAATCTGGAATTGAGCGGCGCATAGCAGACAGGACCCGGGACCTGGTGGATGCAAACAGGCAATTGCTGCGGGAGATGCACCTGCGTGCACAGGGTCATGATATGGTGGTCAGCCTCGGGCGGATACTCGAGGAGTCGCGCAATGAAATCTACATATTTGATGCAGATAACCTGAAATTCATCAACGTCAACCAGGGGGCGCGCCTTAACCTCGGTTATACCATGAGCGAACTGGCCGGTATGACACCGGTCGATATCAAGCCTGAAATGACCCGGAAAGCATTTGAACGGCACCTGGCGCCGCTGCGGGACGGCAGCCTGGAACGCCTGTATTTCGAGACCGTGCACCGCCGCAAGGATGGCAGCCGCTACCCGGTGGAGGTGCACCTGCAGCTTGCCAGTCTCGGGCCGCGGCGCGTGTTTACAGCCATGATTTTGGATATCAGCCAGCGCCGCGAGTTCGGTGTGAAGCTGCGGCAGGCGGCAACCGTTTTCGATAACTCCAACGAAGGTGTCATGGTGACTGACGCCGACCGTAATATCACTGCAGTCAACCGGGCATTCACCGGGATTACCGGGCACGACGGGGCGGACCTGCTCGGCAAGAAGACCGATGTCCTGAGATCCGACCGGCACGGCCAGGCGTTCTTTGAAGGCATCTATGCCGAGCTGCACGAACGCGGGCGCTGGCAGGGCGAGATCTGGCACCGTCGCGAAAACGGTGAAGCCCACCCGCACTGGACCAGTATCAGCGAGGTCCGCAATGAAGCCGGATCGGTCACCAATTACGTGTATCTGTTTACCGATATCGCCGCCATAGAGGGCATCCAGGCGCGCGTGAAGTACCTGGCCTACCATGATCCATTGACCCATCTTCCCAACCGGACACTGTTTGACGACCGTCTCACCCACGCCCTGCACAACACCCGGCGATCCGGCAAGCGGGTGGCCGTGCTGTTCCTCGATCTGGATGGCTTCAAGGATATCAATGACAGCCTTGGCCACCTTTCGGGCGACGAATTGCTGCAGCAGGTGGCAGAGCGGCTGGTAATCTCGGTACGCGAGACAGATACCGTCACGCGCTACGGTGGCGATGAGTTCACCATCATTCTCGAGGGAATAGAGGCCATGGAGAACGTGGTCAGTATCTCCGAGAGGATCCTCTACGAGATTCAAAAACCCTTCATCATCGGCGGCCATGAGCGGCGAATCTCCACCAGCATCGGGGTTAGCGTGTATCCCGAAGATGGCCGGGACCAGCATGCCCTGATCGAACGTGCCGATGCCGCCATGTACCTGGCGAAGCATGCTGGCGGCAACCGCTTCAGCTTCTACCTCGACACCCCGGCGCCGCTTGCAGGCCGGGACCGTGCAGGGGATACTGAAACCGGTCCGCGTCAATAATACCCCTGAAATAAAGTAAGCATACCGGTCACACCTATCTGGCATAAGCTCCTCACAAGCGCGCTCATCTACCTGCCGGCATTCTGGCTGTGCGGCCCTGCCCACGGCGAAACTCGCCTGTCGGGTAATGTCGCCTACTACAACGGCCCGCTATCGCTGCAGGATAACCGCCGTCTCTTTGCCGCCGTGGCCAACCGGCCGGTCAGGCGGCTGGTGATCAATTCCGGCGGTGGCGAGGTGGAGGCGGGCATCGCCCTGGGAAGGTGGGTCTTCAGGCAGCGGCTGGATGTGGAAGTGCCCGGGTATTGCCTTTCATCCTGTGCCAACTATGTCTTCCCGGCGGCCGGCCGCAAGTTTATCGCCCCCGGTGCCGTGGTTGCCTGGCACGGGAATTACCATCACCTGAAGGCGACCGGCCTGTGGACGGATGACATCGCCGCTCGCATGCAACGTCATGGCGAGGACGCCGTGACGGCACGTGGCAAGGCGCGTGCGGAGATGGAGCGACTGGTGCAACTGGAGCGGGCGTTCTTCGCGGACATCGGGGTCGATGAGTATCTTTGCTGGATCGGAAAGATGCCACCGTATAATGTCCCAAACTATTATTTCCTTTCGCGCGAGGACATGGCAGGATTCGGTGTCACACAGGTACAGACACCACCCGGCTACGAACACACGGATGTCACGGGCCTCGACGCGTCGGTTGAATTCATCAGTCTGAATAGCGCGCTTGCATCAGGCAAGCGCCAGGGCGGTGGCGAACGCCGTTGACGCCGCTAGCGTATCTGTAACCGGTATATCTGTACTGGACACTAACAGGGGATCTGCGGATGGGCGAGCATACTGTAACCGTTATCGATAACCGGACCGGCAAGCAGATCGAACTGCCAGTCAGGCAGTCAAGCCAGGGACCGGACGCGGTGGATATCGGCCGGTTCCTGCGCGAGACCGGCTATTTCACCTATGATCCCGGCTTCCTGTCCACGGCCAGTTGCCACAGCCGGCTGACCTACCTGGACGGGAAACAGGGCATGCTGCAATACCGCGGTTACCCGATTGAGCAGCTGGCGGAACACAGCAGTTTTATCGAGGTCGCCTACCTGATGTTGTGCGGCGAGTTGCCCAACCAGGCCCAGCTTGATGGTTTCCAGGATACCATCACGCATCACAGCATGCTGAACGAGTCGCTGAAGGGATTTTTCCGCGGTTTCTACCACGATGCACATCCGATGGCGATCATGGTGGGCGTGGTAGGTTCCCTGTCGGCCTTCTACCACGATTCCACCGATATCAATAATCCCAAGCACCGCGAGATCGCCGCACACCGCATGATCGCGAAGATGCCGAGCATTGCTGCGGCGAGTTACAAGCACTCCATCGGCGAGCCCCAGGTCTATCCCGACAACTCCCTGAGTTATACGGGCAATCTGCTGAACATGATGTTCAGCGTGCCCTGCGAGGAATACGAGATCGATCCGGTTGCGGAGCGGGCCCTGGATCTGATCTTCATCCTGCATGCCGATCATGAACAGAATGCCAGTACCTCCACCGTGCGCCTGGCAGGCAGTTCCGGCGCCAATCCCTTTGCCTGTATCGCCTCCGGTATAGCGGCGCTTTGGGGGCCGGCGCACGGCGGTGCCAACGAGGCCGTGCTGACCATGCTGGACGAGATCGGCGATGTCGGCAGTGTGCCGAAGTACCTGGATCGTGCCAAGGACCGTAACGATCCGTTCCGCCTGATGGGTTTCGGCCATCGCGTCTACAAGAACTACGATCCGCGCGCACGCATCATCCGCAAGATGTGCCACGAGGTGCTGGAAAAACTCGGCAAGGGCGATGACCCGATGTTCGAGCTGGCGCTGCGCCTGGAGGAGATAGCCCGCAGCGACGAGTATTTCATTCAGCGCAATCTCTACCCGAACGTGGACTTCTACTCGGGTCTCATCTACAAGGCGCTGGGTATACCGACAAATATGTTCACGGTGATGTTCGCCATTGCGCGTACCGTGGGCTGGGTGGCCCAGTGGATGGAGATGATCGGCGAGGAGGACCAGCGCATCGGCCGGCCGCGGCAGTTATACGTGGGGGCGAAACAGCGCGATTACCAGCCGCTGGCGGAACGTTAGCAGCGCCGTGCCCGCACCTAGCGGATCACGATATACAGTGCGCCGTTGCCGCGGCGGATATTCATCAACAGGGCGTCCGGGTTGCGCTTGACCGCCACGGCGACATCGTCCACCGATTGCAGCGCCTGCTGGTTGATCGACACAATGATGTCGTCTGCGCGCAGGCCGGACGACCAGGCCGGGCTGCCGTGATCCACCTCCAGTACCTGAACACCTTCCACCTGTCCCGCCAGTGCATGATTGTCCTGGATGTCGCCGAGAATGGCACCGGCCAGATGCCGGCTCGATTCACCCGCGGCGGTGGCGGTTTCCAGCGGGTCTGCTATTACCGCATGCAGCGTCAGCGGTCTGCCCTTGCGCAGCACGTCGAGTCGCACCCGGGCCCCCACGCGCAGCAGGCCGATGGCGTTGCGCAGATCGCCGGAACCGCTGACCGGGCGTTCGTTCAGGGCAACGATTACATCACCGGGCTGCAGGCCTGCTGCCGCGGCCGCCGATCCAGGTGTCACCTGGGCGACAACGGCCCCGCGGCGCTGTTGACTGCCAAAGGCGCGCGCGAGCTCGGGTGTGAGGTCCTGCGCCACCAGCCCCAGTTGTCCGCGGCGCACCTTGCCGTATTCAGCCAGGTGCTCGATGATCGTCCGGGCCATGCTGCTGGGTATGGCGAAGCCGATACCGATGTTGCCGCCGCTGGGGCCGACGATGGCCGTGTTGATCCCGGTCAGTTCACCGCGCATGTTCACCAGTGGACCTCCGGAATTGCCGGGATTGATGGAGGCGTCGGTCTGGATGAAGTCCTCGTAGCCCTCGATACCCAGATCGGTGCGTCCCAGCGCACTGACGATGCCGTAGGTGACGGTTTGCCCGAGTCCGAAAGGATTGCCGATCGCCACCACGAAGTCGCCGACGCGCAGACGTTCCGAGTCTGCGATCTTCAGTGCCGTCAGTCCCTCGGCCTCGATGTGCAGCAGGGCCAGGTCCACTTCCGGATCCGAGCCCACCACCTCCGCAGTGAACTGGCGCTGGTCACGCAGCGTGATGGTGATTTGATCGGCGCCCTCGATCACGTGGTGATTGGTGAGGATGTAGCCCTTTGATGCGTTGACGATCACACCCGATCCCAGGCTGTGCTGCTTGCGTTCCCGGCGTTGCTCGTCGTGCAGGTCAAAAAACCGCCGGAAAAAAGGGTCATCCAGCAGGGGGTGGCGCTGGACTTTAACCCGGGTACGGGTGGAGATATTGACTACCGCCGGCAACACCTGCTCCAGCATCGGCGCGATACTGTCGCCCGGTGGCGCCGTTCTGGCATCCGCGCCATTGACCAGGCCGCAAAGCAATACCAGTGCGGCCAGCAGGATCCTGCAGCCAAGGCTCGGTGTCAGCAGGCAAACGGCGGTGTCTTTCATGCGGGATACTCCTGTCATGTCCGCAATCTTCTACTGCAGGGTGATCTCCTGCACCAGCACCCAGGGCGCCACCACGATCGCCCAGAAGGCCGGATCCGTCCTGTTCCAGTGATGCGCATCGGCATCGCAGGCACGCCGGATGTTGCCCTGGCCGAGCCACTGCTCGACGCTGGCCCTGTCGTCCTGTGCGAAACGGCTTGCCACCTCGACCAGGTCCATGTCCCCGGACAGGATGATTACCACCCCGCGGGCGAAGTGGCGCTGCAACTCCGGCCAGCCCAGCCGGCCGGTTTCCAGATTGAGTTGCTGTCGCAGTCCTGCGTCATTGAGTTTGGCTGGCGTATCGGCCATGATTTGAATGCCTGGGTATACTGAAAGTTCCATTATACGTAACCGGAACGGGGGCAGTTTCCTCTTATGGTGTCCGGTTTTCCGTGCCGGCGTGCGTTATCTGTCTTCGGGGAAATCATGTCTGCAGAACCAATGTGTCCCTGCGGGTCCGCCAGGGAATATGCTGCCTGTTGCGGACCCTATCACGCGCATGCCGCAGCTCCCGCTACGGCCGAGGCCCTGATGCGTTCACGCTATACCGCCTTTGTCCTGAGCGACGCGGCTTACCTGCTGGAGACCTGGCATGCCACGACCCGGCCGGCGGCACTGGACCCGGATCAGGCTGCCCGCTGGCTGGGTCTGAAGATTATCGCTTGCGCGGGAGGCGGCAGCCATGATCCTGACGGAACGGTCGAGTTCATTGCGCGCTACAAAATCGGAGGCCGGGCAGTGCGCCTGCACGAGCTAAGTTACTTTCAAAAACAGGACGGGCGCTGGTTCTATGTCGATGGTAAAAATCCACGGGCTGCGAAATAAGGTGGCGGCAATCGCCGTCGCGTGAGCGATGCAGAACTACGACGTGATCGTGATCGGCGGCGGTGCTGCGGGCCTGATGTGCGCACTGACTGCCGGGCAACGCGGTCGCCGGGTGCTGGTACTGGAACGCGCCAACAGGGTCGGCAAGAAGATCCTCATGTCCGGCGGCGGGCGCTGCAATTTCACCAACCTGCAGGTGACGCCGGAGCGTTTTCTGTCCGCCAATCCGCATTTCTGCAAGTCAGCGCTGAGCCGCTATACCCAGCAGAACTTCATTGCACTGGTAGAGAGCCATGGCATTGCCTACCACGAGAAGACCCGCGGGCAGCTGTTCTGTGATGTTTCGTCGAAGCAGATACTGGCGATGCTGCTGGACGAATGCAGCAGCGCCGGTGTGGACATCCGCTCCAGCTGCGTGGTGGAGTCACTTGCAGACACTGAGGGCTTCCGGCTGGAGACCAGCCAGGGAAGCTTCACCGCCGGGGCGCTGGTGGTCGCCACCGGGGGGCTGTCGATTCCCTCCCTGGGTGGTTCGGACCTGGGCTACATGCTGGCCCGGCAATTCGGCCTCAGGGTGCAGCCGTTGCGCGCCGGGCTGGTTCCGCTGACCTTCACCGGCGCCTTCCATGAACTGTCGGCACGGCTGTCGGGGGTATCGCTGCGCGCCCGCGTCGGCAGTGCCGCCGGGTCCTTTGTCGATGACATCCTGTTTACCCACCACGGCCTGAGTGGTCCGGCGATATTGCAGTTGTCCAGTTACTGGCAACCGGGGGAGACGCTGCATCTGGACCTGCTGCCCGACCTGGAAATACCCGGCCTGCTGCTGTCATTCAAGCAGGACAGGTCGAGGGCGCTGCTGCGCACGCCGCTGGCCGGGTATCTGCCCACGAAACTGGTGAAGGAACTGGAGGCGCTGTGGTGGCCCGAACGGGCGCAGACGCCGCTGGCGGAGTGGCCCGACAAGTTTCTGAAGGATATCGCCGGGCACCTCGGGAACTGGGTGCTCAAGCCGGCGGGAACCGAGGGCTATCGCACGGCCGAGGTTACCCTGGGCGGTGTCGATACCCGTGAACTGTCCTCGCAGACCCTGGAGTGCAAAACCCGCCCGGGGCTTTATTTCATTGGCGAGGTGGTCGACGTCAGCGGCCACCTTGGGGGATTCAACTTCCAGTGGGCCTGGTCTTCAGGTTGGGTTGCAGGGCAGTATGTCTGAGGCCTGCACACCGGGGTGGGGATATGGGTGAAGTCGTCCGTTTCAAAAAGCCGAAGCTCGCGGACAAGGCAAGGGGCAAGACGCTGTGCAAACGGGGCTTCCACAAGTGGCTGGTTGACAAGGAGCGGCAGTTCGACGTCAAGCAGGGACGCCTGGTGACGGTATACCGCTGCAGCCGCTG
Source organism: uncultured Ectothiorhodospiraceae bacterium (assembly GCA_947258845.1). Lineage (GTDB taxonomy): Bacteria > Pseudomonadota > Gammaproteobacteria > UBA9214 > UBA9214 > CAMYJZ01. The sequence goes on from CAMYJZ010000001.1 coordinate 42,296, forward strand.
CGGGGCCCTGAAGACCTTGGCGCATTAGTGGATTGCTGAAAATATCGGTAAATTATCGCGTCTGCCGCCGACATCACCGCATTCTGTACATATACTTTTAACAGGAAGGGTGAACAGGAGCGGATCAGGATGCAGGCGCACGGCTACGATATCAGGGACCCCGCCCTGGCGGAGCAGGGCGAGCGGCGCATTGAATGGGCCTGGAAGGAAATGCCCGTGCTGCGCCAGCTCGCCGCACGTTTTTCCCGCGACCGGCCACTGCAGGGCATCCGCATGAGCGGCTGCCTGCATATCACCACCGAGACCGCCAACCTGGCGCGCACCCTCAAGGCGGCCGGCGCCGACCTGGTGCTGTGTGCCAGCAACCCGCTCAGTACCCAGGACGATGTGGCGGCGGCCCTGGTCGAGCGCCACGGGATTCCCGTCTACGCCATCCGGGCCGAGTCGACAGAGACCTACTATCAGCACCTCAACGCGGCCCTTGACCATCGTCCCGTGCTGACCATGGATGACGGTGCCGACCTGGTCAGTGAAATCCACAAGCACCGTACCGAACTGCTGCCCGCGATGCTCGGTGGCACGGAGGAGACCACCACCGGCGTGATCCGCCTGCGTGCCATGGCCCGTGAGGGTGCGTTGCACTTTCCGGTGATGGCGGTCAATGACGCCATGACCAAGCACCTGTTCGATAACCGCTACGGTACCGGGCAAAGCACCCTGGACGGCGTGATTCGCGCCACCAACATCCTGCTGGCCGGCAAGACCCTCACCGTGGTCGGGTATGGCTGGTGCGGTCGGGGCATTGCACTGCGTGCCAAGGGTCACGGTGCCCTGGTCATTGTGACCGAGGTCGAACCGCTGCGGGCACTGGAGGCGGCCATGGACGGCTACCGGGTCATGCCGCTACTCGAGGCCGCCGCGCAATCGGACTTCATTATCACGGCCACGGGTGACAAGCATGTCGTCGACGGGGAGCATATCGAGGCCATGAAGGACGGTTGTGTGCTGGCCAACTCGGGGCATTTCAACGTGGAGATCAATATCCCCGCGCTCGAGGCGCTGAGTGTTGGCAATCGCCGCCCGCGCCCCTCGGTGGACGAGTACACGCTTGCCGATGGTCGCACCCTGTGCCTGCTGGCCGAAGGCCGGCTGGTGAACCTCGCCGCCGCCGAGGGTCATCCCTCCGCAGTGATGGACATGAGTTTTGCCAACCAGGTCCTGTGCGCCGTGCACCTGGCGTCCGCCGCTGGCCGGCTCGAGCACCGCGTGCACGAGGTGCCGGCAGAGATCGACCGGGAGGTTGCCCAACTGAAGCTGGCGGCGATGGGCTTGCGCATCGACGAGCTCACCGCTGAACAGGCGAGTTACCTGTCCTCCTGGGAGGAGGGCACCTGAGCATCATCAGCGTGGAACTGCCATGAAAAAGGCCATCAGACGTATGCTCGACACCATCGAGAGCGAGGTGCATTACACCCGCTCACTGATCGGCAGGGATGCACTCGACCCACGGGTGATGGCAGCGATGGGCCGGGTACCGCGCGATCATTTCGTCCCGCCCAATCTGAGGCCGCTGGCCTTTGACAATGGCCCGTTACCAATCGGTCACGGGCAGACCATCTCCCAGCCCTACATCGTCGCCTTGATGACCGACCTGCTGGAGCTGGAGCCGGAGCACGTGGTGCTGGAGGTCGGCACCGGTTCCGGCTACCAGACGGCGGTGCTGGCCGAGCTTGCGACCAGGGTCTATAGCATCGAGGTCATCCGGGAACTGGGCGTGGCCTCGGCCGAGCGCCTGCAGGCGCTGGGCTACAGCAACATCGAATACCGCATCGGTAACGGCTACGCGGGCTGGCCCGAGCATGCCCCCTACGACGGTATTATCGTTACGGCCGCGGCCTCGCAGATACCGCCGGCGCTGGTCGAGCAGCTCAGGCCCGGGGGGCGGCTGGTTATCCCGGTGGGTCTGCCCTATATGCACCAGGAATTGATGCTGATGGAGAAGGATGCCGGCGGGGGCATCCACAGCCGCGATATACTGGGCGTCGCCTTTGTCCCGCTGTGCGAGATGCCGGCAGGCAACGACGATGCGGCCCGCTAGTGAGTTTTGCCCGGCGCCTGCCGGTGTGTCCGCGCAGGGTGCGACTCAGGGCAGGCGGCGTAACTCGACCCGGCGGTTGCGTGCGAGTCCCTCCCGGGTGCTGTTACCGGTCAGCGGCTGTTGCTCGCCATAGCCGCGTGCCGTCAGCATGTCCGGGTTGACCCCCTGTTTCACCAGGTAGTCCCTGACGCTGCCGGCGCGCTGCTGGGACAGCCACTGATTGTAGGCCGGATTGCCCTGGGCGTCGGTGTGACCGGCTACCTCGAGCCTGAGTGAGGGGTGCTGGCGCAGGATGGCGGCGGTCCGGTCGAGGATGGCAAGGGAGCGGGCGCTGAGCTCGTGCGAGTCATAGCGGAAGCTGACACCTTCCAGTATCACGGGTTCATTGCCGGCGCAGCCTTCAGGTCCGACACGGGTATCAGGCGATGAGTCCGGGCAGAGATCAATGCTGTCGGCTATACCGTCGGCATCGCCATCAATTACAGCGGGCCCGGCAGCCGGCGCGGGTGTCGGGGGTTCGGCCAGCGCCTCGATCTGCCCCTGTGCCGTTTCCAGATCGGCCGTGGCCGCTGCCAGGGCCGTGTTACAGGTCACCAGTTCGGCCTGCACGGCAGCCTGTGTCGTCTGTGCTGCCGCCAGTGCCTGCTGGTCAACGCCGCGCGCGTGTCTTTCCTGCTGGAGTTCGGTCGCCAGGTTGTCCCGTTCCGTCTGGCATGCCTGGCGGCGGGATTCCTGTTCATCGCGTTGCGTGCGAGTTGCAGTCGTTTCGGCCTGTGCCTGGGTCAGGGCATCGGCGGCGGCCTGTACCTCGGTCTTCATCAGGGCAAGCCGCTGTTCGCGCGTATCCAGCTCGCTGCGCAGGCCGCTGGCTTCAGCGTTGCCGGATTCCACCAGGGCCTCTAGCTCTGCCAGTCGGCTCTCGCGCTCGGTCAGCCGTTGCTGCAGTCCGGAGCGCTCATCGGCGTGCGTTGCAGTGTCCCGTTCCAGTTGTTCGAGGCGTTCCGTGAGCCGGCCAAGTTGCGCCTCGCGCTCTGCCAGCAGCTGCTGTTGCCGGGTGTGTTCGTCAGCGTGTATCGCGGCTTGCCGTTCCAGCTGTTGCGTGAGCATGGCCAGTTGCTTCTCCGCGGCCATCAGCTCGATGGAGAGCTCGGTCTCGCGTTCCCGGATCCTGTTCCGCTCGTTCACGGCCGAGGCCAATTCGGCATCGAGGGCGGCATTGTCAGCACCGGCCTTGCGGAATTCGACATCCAGCCGGTCCAGCGACCGTCCGGCATCTTCCAGTAACACCTGGGTCTCTCGCAGTTCCTCGTGTGCCCGGTCGAGTTCCGTCTGCAGGTGGTCCCGCACGTTATCAGCGCTGTCTGCAGCCTGGACCGGCGGCCCGATTTGTCGTGTCCCGGTACCGGGTGTGAACGCGGGTCGGCGGCCGCCATAAGGTGCAAACCCGGGTGTCGGGTAAGCACGGCGGCCGGGGTACCAGCCGGGCCGCGTTACCTGCCCGGGGGCCTGGCCGTAACCGGGGGGTGTTGTGTAGTAGTAGCCGGGTGGGGCGGCGGGGGAGTGCCCCGGTACCAGTGCAGGCTGACCGGGGGCCGGGCCGCTGGCGGGTTCCCCGGACCAGGCGGGGGTGCCGGCTGAAATAATCAGGTAGAGACTGACAAGAATGGCATTCAGGGTATTGTGCTTCATGTTGGACACCCGCTTTGTTGTTATCTGTTGGTGTTGTTGCTGTGGCTGAACCGGGTCCGGCCGCAAACCATGCAGCGACCGTCTGTGCAGCCGTATGTACCCCTTAATTATATACACAGTCCGTGAAGAATGTCGTTCGCTATGTGGTTGTTATTGCGTGTCGGCCCTGTAGATACGGCTACAGGCGGCGTGCCAGCAGACCCATTTCTGGCACCGGGCCGTCCAGCGGGATCTGCACCCGGTAGCCGCCGCCGGGGACTTCCCGCATGGTTTTGCCATCCATGTCACGCATGTCGGCAAGCCAGAAGCTGCGATTGCCACCGGGCAGCACCAGTTCCATTTCATCGCCGACGGCGAACTTGTTCTTGACCAGGACCTGGGCCATGCCGTTTACCCGGTTATAGCCGGTCAATTCCCCGACGAAGCGCTCTCGCGTGCTGGTCGAGCAGCTCTCGAGATAGTTCTGGTATTCGTGGTCAGGGTGGCGTTGGAGGAAGCCGTCGGTATAGCCGCGGTTCGACAGGTTCTCCAGCGAGCCCAGCAGCCCGGCATCGAAAGGGCGTCCCGCGACGGCATCATCGATGGCCTGGCGGTACACCTGCGTGGTGCGGGCCACGTAGTAATACGACTTGGTGCGCCCCTCGATCTTGAGGCTCTCCACTCCAATCCTGACCAGCCGTTCGACGTGCTCCAGTGCCCGCAGATCGCGGGAATTCATGATGTAGGTGCCGTGCTCGTCCTCCTCGATGGGCATGAGTTCGCCGGGACGCTTGCCTTCTTCCAGCAACCAGGCCGGGTGTGAGTTGCCCGGCGTGCCGGCCTCCAGGGGAGCGATGTCGCCGCTGCTGTCCTCGCTGGCCGGCTTGAGCTTGTAGTCCCAGCGGCAGGAGTTGGTGCAGCTGCCCTGGTTGGCATCGCGGTGATTGAAATAGCCCGACAGCAGGCAGCGACCCGAGTAGGCAATGCACAGGGCACCGTGTACGAACACCTCGAGTTCCATCTCGGGGCAGTCCTGGCGGATCTCCTCGATCTGGTCAAGCGAGAGCTCGCGGGACAGCACGATGCGCGCAATACCCTGTTGCTGCCAGAAGCGCACGCTGGCGAAGTTCATGGTATTGGCCTGCACGGACAGGTGTATCGGCAACTCCGGCCAGCGCTCGCGGACCAGCAGGATCAGCCCCGGGTCCGCCATGATCAGGGCGTCGGGACCGAGCTCGATCACGGGCTCCATGTCGGCCAGGAAGGTCTTTACCTTGACGTTATGCGGCAGAATGTTGCTGGCAAGGTAAAATGCCTTGCCGCGTGCGTGGGTTTCCCGGATGCCGTGCGCCAGGTTTTCCAGGCGATGGAAGTCATTGTTGCGCACGCGCAGGCTGTAGCGCGGCATGCCGGCATACACGGCATCGGCACCATAGGCCAGTGCATAGCGCAGATTGTTGAGGGTGCCGGCAGGCGCCAGCAGTTGGGTCTTTTTCATGGGAATGTCAGTCCAGATCGGCAGATGGGAGAAAATAAAGGCTGGGCAGGCCGGCCGCAAGCGCTAATGCCCGGGTGGCCTGCGCCCGGGCCGGTGCTGTCAGGATATGACCGGGCTCCGGAGTGTCAGCCTGCCACGGGTGGTTTTATCCGAAAAACCAAAGCGGATTCCTGCTCTGTTGACCTGGATCAATTCCACTGGCCGCAAAAATGGAGATGATCCGAATAGGTTATCATCCGCTGCTGCCTGCGTTCCGGGGTCGCGACTGCGGGTGTGCAGGTCAGGCATTGTTCAATCTATCCAACCGGGGGAATCGTAATGAGTGATGTGAGCGAAGAAGTCAGGAACTGGACCGCAGCCGAGGTCATGCAACGCAATGTGTTGTCCGCCGATGCAGACTGGTCCATCGAGGCGCTGGCCAATTTCCTGACGGACAATCACATATCGGGAGCGCCAGTCACCGGTGCCGGGGGTGAATTGATCGGGGTGGTGTCGCTGACGGATGTGGTGCGCCACGGCAGCATGCCGGAGAGCGATTCCGCCACGGGCGAAACCCATGATGTCTACCTGTATGCGCTGGAGCGTCACATGGGACAGGAGGAAATGCGCCTGTTTCACACCGGCCACGAGTCATCTGTAAAGGTGCGGGACATTATGACGCCGATGATCTTCCGGATTGAGGAGGATGCCAGCATCCAGCAGGTCGCCGATACCATGATCCGGGGCGGTATCCACCGGGTATTTGTCACCGAGGGCAACACGCTGAAGGGGATTGTCACGGCGCTCGACCTGCTGAAGGCCGTGGCCGCACTTTAGGTCCACGGCTACGGTTAACGCAGCCGTTGATTGCCGTCCCCGTTCACCACGCGTGTCGGGCCAGATTCAGTCGAGCGCCTGCTTGAGTTGATCACGCACGGTCCTGAGGACCTCGATGCGGGCATTGTACTTGTCATTGGCCGACACCAGTGTCCAGGGACAGTTGCCGGTGCTGGTGTGTGCGACCATGTCGTTCACTGCGCGCCGGTAATCATCCCACTTGCCGCGGTTGCGCCAGTCCTCCTCCGTGATCTTGTGTTTCTTCCACGGGGTCTTTTCACGTTCACGGAAACGCTGGAGTTGGACGTCGGGGCTGATATGCAGCCAGAACTTGAGCAGGATGCTGCCATGCTCGATCAGTTGCTCCTCGAAGTCGTTGATTTCCTTGTATGCGGCCATCCATTCGTGTTTTTGCGCCAGTCCCTCGACCCGTTCGACCAGGACCCGGCCGTACCACGAGCGGTCATACAGGGCCATGTACCCGGCCCGGGGAAACCGCCGCCAGAAGCGCCACAGGTAGTGATGCGCGAGTTCCTCATCAGTTGGGGCGGCTACCGAGATGGCTCGGAACAGCCGCGCATCGATGGCATTGGTCAGCCTGCGGATCGCACCGCCCTTGCCGGCGGCATCCCAGCCCTCGAAGACCATCACGGTCGAGCACTTGGCGTCGTAGGCCCGCCAGGACAATTCATTTACCTGCGCCTGGTAGCGGCTGAGCAGTTTGTTGTAGTCGTCGTGGGAGAGTGCAGCCTCGAGGTCGACCTTGTCCAGTATGGTTTTCTGGTGACCGCTGATGGTCACCACGGGATTGTGTTCCTCGCTGCCCGGATCCTCGGTGCGGTGTCCCCGATGACGTTCGTTCATCCGCCTGCTGATGACCTGACCGGCGCTGATGTCGCGGAAACGCCGGTTGTCGGCCTCGATCATGTACCAGGGGCATTTACCGGTATCGGTGTGCCGCAGACTGCGTTCGGCGGCGACCAGAAAGGCCTTGTACTCCTTCGGGCTCTGACCATTACTGACGTGGGGCACGTGCCTGGCGACCGCACGGCGTTTCTTCATGCGCTTTTCGTGGGTCGGGTGAGAGAGATGAAACCACAGCTTGATGATCAGCATACCGTCCGCGGTCAGCATGCGTTCGAGTTCCCTGGTGCGCTGCATGGCCTCATCGAGCTCGGCATCGTCGATGCTGCCGGCGGCATGCCGGTGAATCGGGTCCCAGTACCAGCCACCGAACATCACCGCGATCGAGCCGCGTGCCGGAAGGTGCCTCCAGAAGCGCCAGTGTTGCGGGCGTTCCAGCTCCTCCTGGGTCTCGTCCCAGAAGGCATGGGTCTCCATGCCGCGGTTGTCGAACCACTTGTTGAGACGGTCGACCACCTCGCCCTTGCCGGCACCCTCGACACCGGCAACGATGATCAGGGTTGCGACCCGGCTCTCGGCCAGGTCGCGCTGCACCTTCAGCAATTCAGCGCGCAGGTGCTGTTCCTGGGTCTTGAAATCGGCCTTGGACAATGATTGTCCCAGCTCAATGGCTTCGAACATCTCTACTCCTGTATGCAGGTTGGCACACCCCGGCAGGACCTGTGCCGCGAATGCAGTTATTCCACCTTGTTAATCATGCGGCACGGACGCATGACTGTAAATAATGCATCAGCCGCTCAGGTGGCAATCAGCACCCGCAGGGCATCGAGACGCAGATGCGCGGCCTCCAGCGCCTCTGTCAGGGCCTTCCACCGGGTTTCCAGGAAGCGGATTTCCGTGTCGCGCACATTGGGGTTGACTCGGCGCAGTGCCTCCAGGCGGTTGATTTCACCCAGCAGGGTCTGCTGTATCCTGTTGTGAGCGGCCGCCACGATGCGGGGGGTCTGCTCCCCGGCACGTTGTTCGCTGGCATCCAGCATCGCGCGCAGTTTCCTGGCGTAGCTGCGGGTGATCCTGGCCGCTGTTTCGGCCGGAACGGACTCGCGTGTCCGGCCGATGACCGCGTGGGGCAGGGCGGCATCATGGTCGTTGCCGTCCTGATCGATGACCACGCGCACGCTGGTGGGTGGCAGGTAGCGGCCCGCCTGGAGTTGCTCGCTGGCAGTGCTTTCCAGGGTATACAGGCATTCGATCAGCAGGGTGCCCGGCTTCGCCCCCGGGTGGCGGATGGTGGCCATTGCCGCGTTGCCCAGTTCGCTGCCCAGTACCCGGTCCATGGCGCCGGTGACCAGGGGGTGCTCCCAGCTGATGAACTGCATGTCCTCGTTGACCAGTGCGGTGTCTCTCGTCAGCGTCATGGTCATTCCTTCCGGTTTCAGTCCGGGAAAGGAGTTGCTGTGCATGTGATCACCGGGCTGGATGATGTGGCTGTCCTCGCCATGAATCTCCGAGTCGATGCCGAAGCAATCGAAAACCCGCTCCAGGTAGTCAGCCAGGCCGGTCTCCTGGTCCTGTTCCAGGGCAAGGTCCCGCAGCGCCCCGGCAGGGCCCGGCCGGCAGGAGTTGTATTCCAGCAGGCGGTCGCGGCCGCGCTGCAGTATCGCATTCATTTCGTGGTGCAGCTGGCGGGTGGTGGCGATCAGCGCCTTCAGGTCTTCGAGACCGGTGTCGATCTGGTGCAGGGCCTCGAGCAGGGCGGCCTCAACCCTGGCAAAGACGGCGTGCCCGGCTGGACAGGTGTGCTCGAAGGCATCCAGCCCCTGCTGGTACCAGTGATACATGATCGCCTGGGCACTGTCCTCCAGGTAGGGGACATGGATCTGGATGGTGCGGGTCTGGCCGATGCGGTCCAGGCGGCCGATGCGCTGTTCCAGCAGGTCCGGGTTGAGCGGCAGGTCGAACAGGATCAGGTGATGGGCAAACTGGAAGTTGCGTCCCTCGCTGCCGATCTCCGAGCACACCAGCACCTGGGTGCCGAACTCGAGATCGGCAAAATAGGCCGCCGCACGATCCCGTTCCACGAGGCTCAGGCCTTCGTGAAACACCGCGGCATGGATGCCCGCGCTGCTGCGCAGCGACTCCGCCAGGTCCATGGCGGTCCCGGCGCTTGCCGTGATCACCAGCACCTTGGCAGGGCGGAGTTTTCCAAGCTGCGTGGCCAGCCACTCGATCCTCGGGTCGATGCGGGTCCAGTGCGGCTGGTCGTGGCCCCGGGTGGCGGCGTAGAGTAGCTCGGGGCAGAGCAGCAGGCGCGGCTCCACCGTGCCGCTGGTCTGAAACTCCGCCAGGCATTGCGCGTAGTCCGCCGGCAGGCTCAGCGGACAGGCGTTCACCCGGCGCCCGGGGAAGCCCTGCACCGCGCTGCGGGTGTTGCGGAACAGGACGCGACCGGTGCCGTGGCGGTCTAGCAGGTGTTCGACCAGTTCCAGGCGGGCGCTGTCCATGTCCGGTCCGGCGCTGTCTTGCTCAAGGACGGTGTCGAGCAGTACCCGGTTGTCCGCCTCGCCCAGTGTGCCGAGCAGGGTGTGCCGCTGTTCGGCGTCCAGTGGCAGGCCGCTCAGCAGGGCCTCGACGGCGCGTGCTATGGGTTCATAGGCGCTCTCCTCCTCGATAAAGGTCTCCAGATCGGGAAAGCGGGCGGGATCGAGCAGCCGCAGGCGGGCAAAATGGCTGGCCCGGCCGAGCTGTTCCGGGGTGGCGGTGAGCAGCAGGACGCCCGGGGTATCGGCGGCCAGCTGTTCGATGAGTCGGTATTCGGGACTGGCGTCCCGGGGTGACCACACCAGGTGGTGGGCCTCGTCGACAACCAGCAGGTCCCACTCCCCGGCCCGTGCCTGCTGGAAGCGCCCGGGGTTCCCCGCCAGGAATTCCAGGGTGCAGAGCACCAGTTGTGCATTCTGGAACGGATTCTCCTCGTTGCTGCTGGCCTCCAGTGCCTGGCAGCGGTCCTCGTCGAGGATGCTGAAATACAGGTTGAAACGCCGCAACATCTCCACCAGCCACTGGTGCAGCAGGCTCTCGGGGACCACGATCAGGATGCGCCGGGCGCGTTCCGTCAGGAGTTGCTGGTGCAGGATCAGGCCGGCCTCGATGGTCTTGCCGAGGCCGACCTCGTCGGCCAGCAGGACCCGCGGTGCATAGCGGTTGGCGACCTCGTGGGCGATATACAGCTGGTGGGGGATCAGGCTGGTGCGTCCACCGGTCAGGCCGTGCAGGTCGGAATGGGCCAGCCGGTTGGCGTGCAGCAGTGTCTGGTAACGCAGCTCGAACCACTTGTCCGAATCGACCTGCCCGGTAAACAGGCGCTCGGCGGGGCGGTTGAGCTGGATGAGGCTGTCCAGCTGGCCTTCTTCCAGCGTGGCCGGCTGACCATCCTCACGTCTGCCGCTGTAGATCAGCAGCCCGTCCAGTTCGGAAACCGCATCGACCGAGAGTGACCAGCCCTCGTGACTGCGAATGCTGTCGCCCGCAGTGAACCTGACCCGCGTCAAGGGTGCGCTCTGCCTGGCGTAGCGGCGGGTCTCGCCGGTGCTGATGAAGACAATGGAGACCGTGCGCGCCTCCACTGACAATACCGTGCCCAGTCCGAGTTGCAGTTCGGCGTAACTGATCCAGCGTTGTCCTGGGATGAATTCTGTCACCGGGCGTCCGTGGGCGATTGAAAAGGGGCGCCATAGTAGATGAATTTCAGGGAAAAATCCCGCCAGGGGGGGCGAACGGGTTCGCGAGGGTTAATAATTGGTTTGCGGCGGGTACAATAGGCGTATGGGTGATTCATTGCATATTGTGTGTGCCCCCTGCGGGGCCGTGAACCGGATCCCGGCGTCACGGCTGGGTGAATCACCGCAGTGCGGCAAGTGTCACCGTCCCCTGTTCAGTGCTCACCCGCTGGAATTGAACTCCGGAAACTTCCAGGCGCAGATCACCCGCAACGATGTGCCCGTGCTGGTCGATTTCTGGGCGCCCTGGTGCGGACCCTGCAAGATGATGGCCCCGGCCTTTGAGCAGGCGGCGGCGCAGCTCGAACCGCGGGTGCGGCTGGCCAAGCTCAACACCGAGAACGAGCAGGCCATCGCCGGCCGGTTCGGTATCCGCAGCATCCCGACCCTGGTGCTGTTCCGTAAAGGGCGCGAACTTGCCCGTCAGTCCGGCACCCTGGGTCTGCGGGATATCCTGCGCTGGACCGAGTCGTACACGCACGCCTGAACACCGGGTTCCCGAATAGGGTCTGCTAATGTTGATATGCACCGATGCCGCAGTATTTCCGCTGTGATTACCCGGGCGATTGCATGCTGAAGATATCCACACACGTCTCTATTCCCGCCAGCGAGATCGGGATCAGCGCCATTCGTGCGCAGGGTGCCGGGGGTCAGAATGTCAACAAGGTATCCAGTGCCGTGCACCTGCGCTTCGATATCGGTGCCTCATCACTGCCCGCATTTTACAAGGAACGTCTGCTGAAACTGAACGACCGGCGCATCAGCAAGGAAGGCGTCATCATTATCAAGGCGCAGCGTTACCGGACTCTGGAAAAGAACCGGGAAGAGGCCCTGGAACGGCTGCAGGCGCTGGTCAGGGGCGTGGCCGTCACCCCCAGGAAACGCCGGCCGACCCAGCCGACCCGCACGTCACGCGAACGGCGCCTCAACGATAAAACCCGGCGCGGCAGGGACAAGCTGTTGCGACGCAAGCTGACGCGCGAGGAGTAGGCATCCGTTTGCCGGCTGTCCGTTATTGATCCCGGGGACAATTCTTGTAAGCTTGCAGGGAGACAGCCGCCGCGGAGCACCCCTATGCCTGACAGCAAGATCCGAAAAGACGGTGCCAAACTGGATCGCGTCGTTGCCGAGGCGCGGCGCAACCGGGATCAGCGCGAACAGGGCTACCGGGAGCAGGCACTCAAGCTCTACCCGTGGATCTGCGGGCGTTGCAGCCGTGAATTCACCCGTGCCAACCTGCATGAACTCACGGTCCATCACCGCGACCACAATCATGATAACAATCCCGCGGACGGCAGCAACTGGGAGTTGCTGTGCCTGTACTGCCATGACAACGAACATGCACGCTACCTGGACCAGGTCACCGGTGGAGAAGACCGCACGGCTGACAGCAAGGAGCCGGAAGCCACGCATAACCCGTTTGCCGATCTCAAGGGGCTTCTGGGCGGGAAACAGCGACCGGATGATTGAAACGCACCCGGGTAGTCAGTCGCGGTGTCGGCCGTGACATTGATTCCAATCCGGAAACCCTGCGCACATCAGCACTGAGCCGGCGTCAAGGGATGCACTGCCGCGCGCGGCCGCCTGCACGAGGTGGTACCTGTCGGGGTATGAAAAATAACGCCGGCTGATCTGGCCAAAAAAACCCGTCATACTGGACGGGGTTTTCAGTACTGCTGCAGAGTTTGAGACGATCAGTCCAGTTGTGCCACCGTACTGGCCAGGTTACGTGATGCCGCCAGGTCACGCGTCAGTTCGTCGATATCGTCAGTGACAGACGCCAGCCTGTTTTTGGCAAGCGTGTGCTCGCGTTTCCTGTAACCCGCATAGAGCAGGCCGCCCGGCATGATGACCGTAATGACGGCATCGCCCGTATCCAGCCGGGTCTTCTCGACCGCTTGGGTGAGTTGTTGCTGGTGCTGGATGAGTTCGGTACGCAGTTGCTCGATGCGTTCGACCAGCAGTTGCGAATCGATCGCGGGCACCTGGGCGATGAATCCGTTGCCTTCAACTGTCTCCACCCAGATGAGTTGTTCCTGGATTGTGCCGTGGTCGCCGGCCTGGTCGGCCAGCACGCTGTGGGTAGTGAACGCGTTGACCAGCAGGGTACAGAGTATGACCAGGTGGTATTGTGATTTGCGCATCGATTGCCCCTCTCAAGTGTGTTGTTGCCGGTGAGCCGTTGAATGTGTGGCCAGCCGAATAGCGCAAGATATTAGCAGAACTAATGAAGAAACAAACATAGAGATTATGAATAGAGCGATTAATTATACGCTTGAATAATAGTATAAAAGTGAATCTTAATTATTATGATTCGATTTCTTGTTTATTGTTTTTGTTTTTTATCATCTGAATTACCATGTTACAAAACAGGCATGGCAAAAGTAAACTGTATGACTGTTATTATTTGTATTTATCGCAGCCAGCGATTTATTTTACTGATGGTTGGGGATACCGCGGTTGTTTGATAAAAACGACTTTTATTAGAAGTTAATGGACTACTGTCGGGCACCCATGGCAAGCGCGCGGCGTCTGCTTGCTTCGGCCTCGAGACTGGCGGTATCTGCATTCCAGGTATCGATGCCCGGCCAGGCACTGACGTTTTGCATTACGATGTCCGAGAGCGCACTGATGTGTTCCGGAGCGTCATTGAGTGCGGGGATGTAGCGGTAATCACCGCCACCGGCCTGCTCAAAGACCCGCTTGTTCTGCAGGGCCATTTCTTCCAGGGTTTCCAGGCAGTCGGCGGAAAACCCGGGGCAAACCACGTCAACGCTCTTCAGGCCCTGTTTGCCCAGCTGTTCAAGGGTTTCGTTGGCATAGGGGCGCAACCATTCCTCGCGGCCGAAGAGTGACTGGAAGGCCACAATCCAGGCGCTGTCATCAAGCCCGAGCTGTTCGGCAACCAGGCGTGCGGTCTTCTGGCACTGGCAGTGGTAGGGGTCGCCCGCCAACAGGGTGCGCCTGGGCATGCCGTGAAATGAAAACAGCAGTCGCTCGGGCTGTCCGTGCCTGTCCCAGAACTGTCGAATACTGCTGGACAGGGCGCCTATGTAGCCCGGCTGGTCATGGTACTGGGCGATAAAACGCAGGTCCGGCACCTGGCGCCATTGTTGCAGCGTCATTGCCACGGCATCCAGGGTGGAGGCGGTTGTTGCGGCCGAATGCTGCGGATATAGCGGAAATACCAGGATGCGCCGGGCATTGGCTGCGCACAGTTCCTCCAGTGCCGAGGCGATGGAGGGGTTGCCGTAGCGCATGCCCAGGGCGACCTTCACGGGTCCCTTGATGCGTGTCTCCAGTGATTTTTCCAGGGCATCGCGTTGACGTTTTGAGTAGGCCATCAACGGCGATCCGTCATCACTCCAGATTTGTGTGTAGGCATGGGCGGACTTGCGGGGTCGCGTGGTCAGGACAAGGGCATGCAGAATGAGCCACCAGACGGGTCGTGGTATCTCGACCACGCGCGGATCCCAGAGAAATTCCTTCAGATAGCGCCGTACTGCCGCGGGCGTGGGTTCGTCAGGTGTGCCCAGGTTAGTGATGAGGATCCCGGTGGTCGGGATGGAGTCGTGTGAGTAGTCGGAAGGTCCCTTGTGCATGCCCATGGTGTAAGTCGCCTGTTGACGATTTGTATGAATTGGAGTTTCAGCGAGTATACCCGTGGTCACGGCTACCGAATAGCCTGCGCCGGGAACGGGATGACCGCGCCACGGTTGCGGCCGCGGCACCGGAAATCATGAATGATAGATGCTGTTGCTGCTTTTCAGGTAGAAGTCGTCGATCGAGATGTACTCGACTGAGATATTATTCAGGCGCCGATCCGGGATCCGGCGTTGATCGGCATTAAAAATCTTGCCCATCCTAACCCTGTCAACAGGGGCTGACTCCGCGGCGAGATTGCGTCGTTCTATTCTTCTGCGTTCTCTCATGTCGGCAGCTTCCTTAAACGCCGTCTGCCAGCATACCTGCACCGTGTACTGGAAACGGCCCATACCCCAAGCATAGTCCCGCCGGGTGATACTGCTGATGGCATTACTTGATCTGCATCAAGTAAACCGGCATTTTGACACCCCGCCTTCGTGTTTTGCCGGGTTGTGGCGCCTGCAGGAAGCTTGTCCCGGGCCGGGTATGCTATGAAGGGTGAAAATGGGTCTGTGGCCGTAATACGCCCGACCGGTCCGGAATGGCTGATGGATATGAGAAAACACCTGATGTGGTTGCCTGCCGTGATGGCCCTGGTCTCGGTACTCACTCTGGCGGCATGTGCCGCACGACCCGCCGTGGAGGCAGGCTCGCAGGGCAGCGTCACGACACTCCCTGTCGCCAGCGACACCCTTGAGGCTGCGCCCCGGGTAATGGCGGCATTTCTAGACCGGGACAGGCGTGCCGTTTTTGTGCAAATGCGCTACGGAACCGGGCATGCCGTAGCGACAATCCCGTCCGTGACGCATGATCTCATGGCCGGGGCCGGAAACAGCGGCACAACCGCCAGACTTGATGTACTGGCGGCTGCGCAGTTCGAAGCGCTACACGCGGATGCCGTGGCAGTCGATGTGCATGGACCGCGGGCCTGGCAGGCCCTGCTCAGGGCATCACTGGAACAGCTTGCGCCGGTGGAGTACGGCCGCGGTGCCATGGTCGATATCCTGCACCAGCACGAACTGTTCCTGTACCGCGATGCGGCGGGTGCGGTGCACGCCGTACCGGGTGTCTACAAGCCTGCCGACATCCAGCTGGCGAAGAGTCACGATTTCATGCAGTTGCTGGCCGTCATGGTCCAACAGCAATCGGTGCGCTTCGGTACCGACAGCCGCCTGCTGTTCGAGACCGGTGATGACAGCGACTATGGTTATCCGTTCGTCTTTGCCGATGCCACCAGCGGCAGGATGGTCTTCCTGCAGCACTCACCAGCGGGGAGCGGGGTGGGGCAGGGGCTGCCATTCGGCACCGCGGTCGGGCTGTTCACGCGCACCGTTATGGACCATGTGCGTATCGCCCTCAATCAGCCGGTGTCGTCGGTGGCGCGCCTGTTTACCATGGCTGTCAGCTCGACGGTGGACCTGGCGCAACCCCATAGCCTCATGCTGCCCGGACAGCAGCCGGTCCCTCCGCTCTACGAGGGGCCCGGCATGGACCTGGCGGCGTGGGAACAGTCGCTGGACACCCTTACCGGCAGCAGGCAGTCGGCCGGCCGGGTGAATTACCGGGTGGATGGTTCCGGTTTCTTCCCGCGGCTGATCGACCTGCTCAGTGCGGCACGCGAGTCCGTCCACCTGCGCGTCTACATCTTCGACAATGACGACTACGCACTGCAGATCGCGGACCTGCTCAAGCGCCGCTCGGCCGACATCAAGGTAAAGGTCCTGGTCGACGGGCTCGGCACCCTGGGGGCCGGCCAGGTCCAGTCGGCGTCATTGCCCCCGGATTACCGACCGCCGCTCTCGATGATGAACTATCTGCAGGCGGATTCCGGTGTCAGGGTGCGCGTGCTGTCGAACCCGTGGCTTGCCGGCGATCACACCAAGGCCATTGTGATCGACGGCACCGTCGCCTACCTCGGCGGGATGAACATCGGTCGCGAATACCGCTACGACTGGCATGACATGATGGTGGAGATCAGCGGGCCGGTGGTGGCGCAAATCGTTGAGGATTTTCACCGCGCCTGGGCCCGGGCCGGTTTGCTGGGCGATCTTCAGGGACTGTTTCACCGAGGCCGGGATGAACCGGGGCAGGCCTCGGCCGATGATTACCCGCTGCGCCTGCTTTATACGCGCCCCGGTAATTCGCAGATCCTGCGTGCCCAGATCGCCGCTATCCGCACGGCCCGCCAGCGCATTTACCTGGAGAACCCGTACCTCACCAGCGATGCGGTGCTTTACGAACTCATCCAGGCGCGCCGCCGCGGCGTGGATGTCCGGGTGATCATGCCCTACCGGAGTGACAGCGGGGTGATCACCAAGAGCAACGCGCTGGCAGCCAATACCCTGCTGAATAACGGCGTGCGTGTTTTCATCTACCCGGGCATGTCGCACCTGAAGGCCGCTGTGTATGATGGCTGGGCCTGCGTCGGTTCGGCCAATTTCGACAACCTGAGTCTGCGCGTGAACCGCGAAATGAACCTGGCGACATCCCATGAGCCGGCGGTAACGGCGCTGGTGGAGCAGGTTTTCCTGCCCGACTTCGAACGCTCGCTGGAACTGACAGAAGCGCTGCCGAATGAGTGGTCCCGGTATCTGGCCGAGTTGCTGGCCGACATGCTCTAGTCAGGGTGCGCTATAGCAATGTAGCCCGGGTGCAGGCCGCCTGGCCGGAATCCGGGACAGCAGGGACGTCACATTTTCCGGATCCCGTTGTCATCCATCCGGTCAACTACCGCCGTGCCCGGGTGCCTTGCACGCACCGTTCGGGTCACAGTGAATCAGGATTACGCGGTTATCAACGATGCGCCGAGTGCACCCTGCCCATCTGCCGTGTCCGCGGGGATGCTCCGGTACGCTCAGGTCCCGGGTTTGCTGTACTCCACCCCGATGACGGTATAGCAGATCTTCCCGTTGGGTGTTTCCACCCGGACCTCGTCTTCCAGGGTCTTTTTCATCAGGGCACCTGCCATCGGCGAGTCCATGCTGATCCAGCCCTTCACGGGGTCGAACTCGTCGGCCCCGACGATACGATAAACCACCTCCACGCCGTCCTCGTCTTCCAGGGTGACCCAGGCGCCGAAATAGACCCGTGAGGGATCGGACGGCGGCGCGGATACCACCGTCAGGTCCGGGACGCGTTTCTGCAGGTAACGGATGCGCCGGTCGATCTCGCGCAGTTCCTTTTTGCGGTAGATATACTCGGCATTCTCCGAACGGTCGCCTTCCGCCGCCGCGGCCGTGAGCGCCCGGGTCACCTGGTCACGGCGCCTCCAGATGGCCTTGAGTTCATCCTGCAGGGCCCGGTAACCCTCCAGGGTGATATAGGGTGAGGACTTCGGGGCAGGCGGGCGGTAACGTCCCATGGGGGGCGGTTGTTCAGTCGAGTGCGGGTCCGAGAATAAACTCCACCGGTTCGAAGCCGTGATCCTCCAGCAAAGGTGCAATGTCGTCCCAGTCGTAGTCCGGATTATCCTCCTCGACCTGCGCGATCAGCCCCGTCACATGGCGGTAGACCTCGTGCTGCTCGAAGTCATCGGGCACCCGGACCAGGCGGATGGCGCTGGAATCCCTGGCAGGTAATATCATGAGGATTTCACTCATAGAGTTCTCCAGATTGCAGAAAGACGATCATTCGAACAGGTGTCATATTAGTGCAGGATACCCAGGCATGGCAGTAATGATGTCAGGCAGTTGTCGCCGGCCTTCTGGGCTGCATCCGCCTGATGTTTGCCGACTTTGTAACCGGGATATGGCGCTGTTAGCAAGGGTCCCTGGCTGGTGCTATCTTAAACTATAGGACGTGTGATAAACACTAAATGGATGCGTCATAAACACAAATGATTTTCAGTGGTGACAACTCGTTGTGGCAGGTATTGTTTGTTTCTTCCAGAGGCTGCAGTAAACCCCGCCATGCCTTGAGGTTTATGGATGCCGCGCACACCGTCTGCGCAGTGCAGGTACTGTTATTGCTGTTTGCCGGGCTTTCTGCCCCCGGTGAGTTGATGGCCAACTCGAAGCTGGTCGAGCAGGGCAGGTATCTTTTCCAGGCGGCCGGATGTCTTTCGTGCCACCGCGATGACCGGACCCTGGCGGGGGGGCGGCCACTAGTCACGCCGTTTGGCACTTTCTATCCTCCCAATATTACACCGCACCGTGAATCGGGGATCGGTCGCTGGTCTGAGGAGGACCTGGTTCGTGCCTTGCGCATGGGTCTTGATCCTGCCGGCCGGCATTACTATCCGGCCTTCCCGTATCCCTCCTATACCCGGATGACGCAGCGGGACATGCACGCCCTGTATGCCTACCTGATGACCTGGCCGGAATCCTCCCGGCCGAGTCGACCCCATGCGATATCCTGGCCGTTTTCCTCGCGGTCCCTGATCAGCCACTGGAAGCAGGGCCGCTTCACGCCGGGGGCGGCCGTTGTCAACCCGGAAAGGTCTACGCAATGGAACCGGGGCGCCTACCTGGCCACGGCGCTTGGACACTGCACTGAATGCCACACCCCGCGTGGCTTCCTGGGTACACCGGACAACACGCGTTTCATGGCCGGCACCTGTTCCGGACCGGAAGAGCTGAGGGTGCCCAACATCACCTCGGATGACGATACCGGTATCGGGCGCTGGTCGTTCGAGGAACTGGAAACCTTCCTGGCCACCGGTGAGCGCCCCGATGGTTGCTACACGAGCGGGCTGATGATGGAGGTGCTGGGCACCAGCTGCATGGGCCTGACAGACAATGACCGGCGGGCACTGGCCGTCTACCTGGCCTCCCTGCCGCCGATACACCACAACCTGGATTACCTGTGCGCAACGTTTGAGGATGACGAATTTCTCGAATAGTTGTTCCCGATACGGTCTATAATTCCTCTCACAAAAGCCGCCAGACCGGTGTCACTGCGATAGAGAGCAGGGCTTGGAAACCGCTTGCTTTATTGATCTGTCACGTCATTGCGAACCTGGCGAAGCGATCTCTTGACCGTGCGATCAACGAGTTACAGATTGCCTCGTCGTTTTACCCTCGCAATGGCGAATACTCATGCCTTGCTTTGTACCCGCACCAGGAGAGAGCCATGTTTCGAGCGATCACGTTTGTTTTGTTGATATTATTCAGTCTGCCGTCCCGTGGCGCCCTGGTCGGCGAGGAAGTGAGCTACCAGGCCGGTGACGTCGCTCTCAAGGGATATATCGCCTACGATGCTGCCATGGAGGGCCGACGCCCAGGTGTCCTGGTGGTGCATGAATGGTGGGGCCACAATGACTATGCCCGCAAGCGTGCCGAGCGGCTTGCCGCGCTGGGTTATACCGCCCTGGCCGTGGACATGTACGGTGACGGCAAGACCGCTGACCATCCCGATGATGCCGGCAAGTTCGCCGGTGCGATTCGCCAGGACCTGCCCCTGATGCGGGCGCGCTTCGAGGCCGCACGTGAATTTCTCAACCGCCACCCCACGGTGGATCCGGAGTTGAACGCGGCGATCGGCTACTGTTTCGGTGGCGGGGTGGTGCTGGAGATGGCGCGCCAGGGACTCGATCTGGACGCGGTGGTGAGCTTTCATGGCAGTCTCGGCGGCGGTTCCCCGGCGGAAGATGGCAAGGTCAGGGCGCGCATCCTGGTCACCAACGGGGCCGATGACCCGTTCGTCAGCGCCGAACAAATCGCGGCCTTCAAGGCGGAGATGGACGCGGCGGGTGCCGACTACACCTTTATCAACTATCCGGGTGTCAGGCACAGCTTCACCAACCCGGGGGCTGATAAATTCGGTGAACGCTTCGATTTGCCGCTGGCCTATGATGCGGCTGCCGATGCCGATTCCTGGCAGGCCATGCGGGAGCTTTTCGAAGCGGCCTTCTCGCCGGATCAGTAACGAATTCCAGTCACCGGTCATGCCATCGTCTGCAATGGTAACGGCCGGCGAGGCCTGATCGGCAGCGCCCTGCTGCCGGGAAAAAAAGCGCTGGCGGGTCACAGCGTCTTTGCGCATAATGTGGCGCTTTTTCAGGGTGCTCACATGTGGTTCAGGAACCTTCAGTTGTACCGGCTTGGCCGGGCCTTTGGCCTTTCGGCGGAATCACTCGACAGGCGCCTGCGTAACCAGGCCTTCCAGGGATGCAGTCGCATGGACCTGGCGGCCAGCGGCTGGGTGCCGCCCCTGGGACGGCATGGCGAGCAACTGGTGCATGCCGCCAACGGCTACTTCATGATCTGTTCGCGCAAGGCCGAGAAGATCATTCCCGCAAGCGTCGTCAAGCAGCTGCTGGACGACAGGGTGGCGGAGGTGGCGGCCGCCGAGTCCCGCGATGTCTACCGGCGGGAGAAGCAGCGCATGAAAGACGAGATCATGGTCGATTTGCTGCCGCGCGCGCTGACCCGCCACACCGACCTGTTTGCCTATATCGACACCCGGGCAGGCTACGTGGTGGTGGATACGCCTACCTCGTCGCGTGCCGAGGACCTGATAAGCAATATCCGCTCGAGCCTGGGGAGTTTCAAGGCCACCCCGGTGCAGGTAAGGAAATCCTGCATGAATACCATGACCGGCTGGCTGAAGGGCGAACGCCTGCCGCGTGGTCTCGAGCTGGGCGACGAGTGTGAACTCGCGCACACCGATCCGGGCAATGGCGTTGTCAACTGCAAGCACCAGGACCTGTCCACCAGCGAGGTCCGCAATCACATCAAGGGCGGCAAGTACGCGACCCGGCTCGCCATCCGCTGGAAGGAGCGCCTCTCCTGTGTGCTGCACGATGACCTGTCGATCAGGCGCCTGCGTTTCGAGGACGTCATCAGGGAGGCGGAGGGCGGCACCGATGACGACGATCCGGCGAGTCGGTTCGATCTCGATTTTTCCCTGATGACCCTGGAACTGGCGGACTTTCTGCCACAACTGTTCAAGGCGTTCGGCGGCGAGGAGACCGGGGAACAGGCAGCGTGAGTGTGCTGCACGCCCTGACATTGCCACGGCCGGCAGTATTCCGGTTACGGTTGCCTCCCGAAACGTCTACTATAGTGAGGGTAGATAGGGGGTAGACCATGGACAGCACCAGTCGTTTCTGTTCTGTGTTGTTTGCCGGGCTGGTCTGGGCGGTACCGGGCGGAGCGGAGACCTTCGACCGCGGCCAGGCGCTGTATGAGAATCATTGTGTGGCCTGCCACGAAACCGCGGTGCATACGGGTGCCGAACGCCGTGCGACCTCGCGCCGCGATATTCGCAAGTGGGTGACGACCTGGAACTTTCATGCCGGGCTGGGCTGGTCGGACGAGGATGTCGAGGATGTGACTGATTTTCTGAACCGGCGTTTTTACCGGTTCGTGGATCAGCTCTAGCCCGTGACGGAGGTCCTGCCCATCGGCGAACGGCAGCGGCGGCAGGTATGCGCCGCCACCGAAGACTGCCTGCGCCGCGCTGCCGGGATCTGCCGGATCGAGTTTCCCGCCATTGATATCCGCTTCGATCTGAGCGGCCGGGCCGCGGGCATGTACCGCGTGCGCCAGGGCCGGCGCTGCATCCGCTATAACCCCTATATACTTGCCCGCTACTTTGACGAGGGCCTGGCCGAGACAGTGCCGCACGAGGTGGCGCACTACGCAACGGATGTCCTGTATGGACTGGGCAATATCCGACCGCATGGCGCGGAATGGCAGGACCTGATGTGTGCCCTGGGAGCGCCGCCGCGGGCCGCCGCCCGTTACGACCTGACGGGTATCCCGGTGCGGCGCCAGCGTCGCTTCAGCTATCACTGTAGCTGCAGTACCCATCAATTGAGCACCCGGCGCCATAACCGGATCCACCGCGAACGTGCGGCTTACGTCTGCCGGCGCTGCAAAGCCCCGCTGGTGTTTGCAGGCTGAGATACAATTCGCTCGCCAGCGCCTGGCTGGCCCGGAGAACGCATGGCTGAACTTCATCCGCAACTGAAGCAAGACTGCCTGCTGCTCGGGCGTTTCCCGCTGAGCCGGCTACTGCTGATGCAGGACGCCAACTACCCCTGGTTCATCCTGGTGCCGGACCGTGATGAAGTCACTGAGATTCATCAGCTGGATGCCGACGACCGCCAGCAACTGATGCGCGAGTCCTGCGCCCTGGCCACCGCACTGGTTGAATGTTTCGCTGCCGACAAGCTCAATATCGCCGCGCTCGGAAATGTGGTGCCGCAGCTGCATGTCCACCACGTGGTGCGATACCGCGATGACCCGGCCTGGCCGGCACCGGTATGGGGGTGCGTGCCGCCCCGGCCCTACACGGCCGGGGCGCTGGCGGAGCTGCTCGAGAAGCTGAGGGCAGGGGCCCCGCAGGGACTTGAAATGGTAGTTTAGAAAGGTTCAGTAGCTAGCTGTTAATAAAGGTTAAAAATCCGCATTACTGGGTTGTTCCAAGCCCCGGAATACTTGACTAAATTACTCAGGTAATGTCTAATAACCTGCAACGGCCGGGCACATCCGGCCCCTGTAGCATATTGACTGGAGAGTGTGTTGATGGAAATCCCTGAACGCGACGGTGACGGTTACCTCACCGACATGAATGACTGGAGCCCCGAGATCGCCCGCGCCATGGCAGAGGCCGACGAGGTCGAACTCGATGATGAGAAGTGGGAACAGATCCTCAAGGCGCGCGAGTACTTCGAGAACAATAACGTGGTGCCGCCGATCCGCAAGTTCGCCAAGTACCTGGGCGCTGACCAGAAGGCCATGTTCAAGATGTGGATGACTGGTCCGATGAAGCCGATCACCAAGTACGGCGGTCTGCCGAAACCTACCGGCTGCGTCTGACAGCAGCGCCGGCTCGGCCTAGTTACGACTGCCGGCCAAGCGCTTCCCGAGCGTCGTTACCCGCTGACAACGCAACTACCTGCAGCGATAACATCCTTAAACCTTGCCCGTCCATGAGTGGCGGGCCGGGTGTCATGTGAACACCTGGCACCATGCCTGAATCGCAATTCACTCACAAATGGCCTGACAGGCCGGAAGACCACCGGGTGGTCGTGCTGGGCGCCAGTCCGAAGCCGGCCCGATATGCCAACCGTGCCGTCCGTGAACTGGTGGCCGCTGGCTACAGCGTCATTCCGGTGCATCCGAAGATAAAAGCAATCGAGGGCCTGGCGGTGGTGCACACGCTGCGTGCCATCCCCGGGCGGGTGCATACCCTGACACTGTATATCGGGCCTGAACGCAGCCGCGACCTCATTGACGATATCGTCAGCCTGAACCCGGGGCGGGTGATACTCAACCCGGGGACGGAATCCGATGAACTGGAATCACGGCTGCGCGCCCGTCGCATAGAATGCCTGCACGCCTGCACCCTGGTCATGTTGCGGACCGGTCAGTTCTGATGAGTGCCCGGGGCGGAAGGCTTTCAGTCTGTACGTCTGAATAACTGCAGCAGGACGATCCCCGCGAGCACCACAAACAGCAGCAGGGTCTGCTCCGGGATACTGAGCCCCAGCAGGCTCCACTGCTCGTCGGCGCATTCACCGGAGCCCTGCAGTACCTTCTGCAACGTCTGGTGCAGGGGCAGTGTCTCCAGCATGTAGTCCAGGCCGGCGCCGCATTCCGGCACCTGGTCGGCCGGCAGGTGCTGCAGCCAGACATGGCGTCCTGCCACTGCACTGCCCAGTCCTACCAGTAGCAGGTTCAGGCCGGCATAGACCCGCTGGCCGCTGCGTGCGGGGTTGTGCAGGGCGGCCAGCAGGAACACCACGCCGATGCCGGTTAGCACCACGCGATCGAGGATGCACAACGGGCAGGGCTCCAGGTAGAGCACCCCCTCGAGGTAATACACCGCAAACAGCATGGCCGCCACGATAATGAGCAGCCCCAGGGCGTTCACCCGGCGGGAACCGGGCAGGCGGGTGGTGGATAATCCTTTCATGTAAATGTCTCTCCCTCTTGCGTGTCTTTCCAGGTAGCAGATTATGCCTGTCCGTTCATCGGGTCGCCGTTTTTTGTGGCGGGACGAGTGGGGCCCGCTGCCTGGAGTTCTGCCAGGTCGCAGGTGTCAGAAATACGACTTTTGTCCGATAGACACACCGCCCGGGAGGGCTACAATAATAAACATACAGATGAGTGAAAAAGGCAGGATAAGACAATGATAAAAGAACGATTTAAGGCCATGCGCAAGATCAAGGACCAGCGTCGGTCCGATGACAGGCGCAATTTCGGTGCCGACGGGTCATACCCTCACAATCGTCGCCGGCGCGCCGACCGCCGCCTGAATAATATAATGGTCTCAGAGTTGCCCCTGGACAATATCGATATCAACACGGCCACCTGGTACCTGTATAACAAAACCCGCTGAGCGGGACGCGGCAGGTCTTACCGTCGGCGTGCCGGGCTTCACACGTGCATGCCGGTCCGCCGGCTGCAGCCCAAGTCCTGATCGAATCAACCGCCCTGAAGCCTGTTCAGGCCGAGGCGGCGCGTGCCGCCCGCTTGCGTTCGTGTTCCAGCAGCTGTTTCTTGCGCAGCCGGATATGGTGTGGCGTGACCTCGACCAGTTCGTCGTCGTCGATGAATTCCAGTGCCTGCTCGAGGCTCATGCGTATCGGCGTCGTCAGCAGGATGTTCTCATCGGTGCCGGCCGCGCGGATGTTGGTCAGCTGCTTGCCCTTCAGCGGATTCACCACCAGGTCGTTGCTGCGCGAATGGATGCCGATGACCATGCCTTCGTAGACTTCCTCGCCATGGCCGATGAACAGGCGCCCGCGCTCCTGCAGGTTGAACAGGGCGTAGCCCAGTGCCTTGCCGGCGCCGTTGGCAATCAGCACCCCGTTGATGCGCTGGCCGTAGTCACCCGCCTTCATGGGGCCATAGTGGGAAAACACGCTGTAGATCAGGCCGGTGCCCTGGGTGCCGGTAAGAAACTCGGTGCGGAAGCCGATCAGGCCGCGTGACGGCATGATGTAGTCGAGGCGCACCCGGCCCTTGCCGTCCGGCATCATGTCGGTGAGTTCACCGCCGCGTTCACCGAGTTTCTCCATGATGGTGCCCTGGTGGCTGTCCTCGATGTCCACGGTCACCTGCTCGTACGGTTCCTGCTGCTCCCCGTCGACTTCCCGGAGGATGACCTCGGGGCGGGAGACGCCCAGCTCGAAGCCCTCGCGGCGCATGGTCTCGATGAGAATCGCGAGGTGCAGCTCACCGCGGCCTGAGACCCTGAACTTGTCCGGGTCGCCGGTTTCATCGACGCGCAGGGCCACGTTGTGGATCAGTTCGCGAGTGAGGCGCTCGTGGATATTCCGCGAGGTAACGTACTTGCCGTCCTTGCCGGCAAACGGCGAGTTGTTCACCTGGAAGGTCATGCTTACCGTAGGTTCGTCGACTGTCAGCGGCGGCAGGGCCTCGACATTGGCGGGGTTGCACAGGGTGTCGGAGATGTTCAGTCCGTCGATGCCGGTGAAGGCGATGATGTCGCCGGCCTGGGCCTCGCTCACCTCGACGCGTTCCAGTCCAAGGAAGCCGAACACCTGTCCGATGCGGGCATTGCGCTGTTTGCCGTCGCGGTCGACCAGGGTGACCGGCATGTTGGTCCGGAGACTGCCGCGGCTGATGCGGCCGACGCCGATAACCCCCACATAGCTGCTGTAGTCCAGCGAGATGACCTGCAGCTGGAATGGACCCTCCGGGTCGACCTGTGGCGGTTCGACGTGCTCCACGATTGCCTCGAACAGTGGCTGCATGTCCTCGCTCAGCTGGTCGGCCTCGAGACCCGCATAGCCCTGCAGTGCGGAGGCGTACACCACCGGGAAGTCCAGTTGCTCGTCGGTGGCGCCGAGGCGGTCGAACAGTTCGAAGGTCTGGTCCAGCACCCAGTCGGGACGCGCGCCCGGCCGGTCGATCTTGTTGATGATGACAATCGGCTTGAGACCCAGGTCAAAGGCCTTCTGGGTGACAAAACGTGTCTGCGGCATGGGGCCCTCTACGGCATCCACCAGCAGCAGCACCGAGTCGACCATCGACAGCACCCGTTCCACTTCGCCGCCGAAGTCGGCGTGGCCGGGCGTGTCCACAATGTTGATGCGGTAATCGCCCCAGCGGATGGCGGTGTTCTTCGAGAGGATGGTGATGCCGCGTTCTTTCTCCAGGTCATTGGAGTCCATGATGCGCTCCGGCGCGGCGGCGCGCTCCCCGAGGGTGCCGGACTGGCTCAGGAGCTGGTCAACCAGGGTGGTCTTGCCATGGTCGACGTGCGCGATGATGGCGATGTTTCGCAGTTTGCTGATCATGATGGAATGTCGTCCGCGATCGCGGGAGAGGGCTTCAAGGGGCAGCGATTATACTGGAAAACGGGACCGGCGCTAACTCTGCAGGAAGCCGGAGCGGACCCGCCGGCTCAGCTTCGTCGGTACAGGATAAAACTCATATCGTCCGGCTTGTGGGGCTGGTCATTGCCGGGATGGTGCATGCGTTCCTGGCAGTGACCGGCGAGCGCTTTGGCGGCGTCGGGCAGCGGCCCCCGGCGGATGGTTGCAATGATCTCGTCTGCCTGCAGGTTGTCGAACAGGCCGTCGCTGGCGACCAGCACCGTGTCCCGGGCGGCAAGGGCAATTCTGGGGCCCATCTCGACGTGCATCCCGGGCATGCCGACGGCATTGGAGATCAGGTGGCGGTCTGCGTGATAGATGGCATCATCGGCATCGAGCAGGCCCGCCTCCACGGCGTAGCCCACCGGTGAATGGGCAGTGCTCTGGTACTTGAGCTTGCCACGCTGCCCGGTGATCAGGGCCATGGAGTCGCCGATATGATAGGGCCGCACGTGGTGGTCCTGGATTTCGACAATGGCCACCGTGGTGGCGGCGCCCAGGTTCATTGCAGCGATTCGCGTATTCGCCTGTTCCACGCCATTGAGAATCGCATCGCGCAGCGCATCGGTGTTGTCGCAGCCGTTGCCGGTGGCCTCGGCCAGCGCGTTGACAGCCTCGCGCGAGGCCAGGTCTCCCGCGCGCGAGCCGCCCATACCGTCCGCGATCACCAGTATCCCTGTACCGGTATTGCAGGGGACCAGCGCAAGCGAATCTTCATTGGGCGTGCTCTTGTCCGGTGCTCGCCGGGTAAAGACGCAGGCCACACCGGAGGCGAAGGGTATGGACACGATGTCATCCATGTCCGTGGCGCAATAGATCAGTGGCTGATTCACTGTTATTGCCACTCCAGTGTTTCCAGGTGTTCCCGCAGCTGCCCGGCGTTGCGGAAGTTCTGCAGGATCAGGGTGCGTTTGAGTCCGCGGCAGATGGCCTTTACCTCGGGGGGCTGGCGGCTGTAGTAACGGCTTCCGCCCAGTGCCTCATGGAAGATCTTGATCAGGTCGACGATGTCGTCGCGCATATTTTCCCTGCTGAAGGCGCCCCAGTGATAGAAGTCCAGGAGTTTCAGGTCAAATCCCAGGCCATAGCGCTGCACGATAATATTTTCCGAGTGCAGGTCGCCATGGTATTCCTTCATCTGGTGAATGCATTCGATGCCGCTGGCCAGGGCATGCAACAGGTGCAGTGCCTGGAAGGCACTCAGGCGTTTGCCGGGTTGCCGGGCGATAAAATCGCTCAGTAGTTCTCCCTCGACAAACTCGGACACCAGCAGGGTGATCGGTGCGCCGCTGAAGATGAAGCTCTCCTGGGTGTAGTACTGGATCACCATGGGGCAGTGGCGCAGCTTGTGCAGTTTCTGCGCATAGAATTTGGCCGCACGGTCCTTCGGATTGCGCTGGGGGAAGAACAGCTTGATTGCGCGTTCGATCCGGGTGGCGGTTTCCCTGACCAGGTAGACCTCGCCTTCCCAGCCCTTGCCCAGCGAGTTGATGACCTCGTACTTGCGGGCAAGAACGCGCCCCGGCTTCAGGTCGAAGCCATTCACAACGGGATTTTTCAGGTTTCTGTTCACGGCCGCGGCTTTCCGCATGTGTCCGGTTTGCATCGTCTTCTCAGGTGGCGGAAATGGTATGCCATGGGCGCGCCTGGCACCATCCCGCGGCCGGCTGGTCCTGCGGGTGTCTTATCCGGCCAGGAACCGCCCGCTTTCCAGCAGCAGGCGAATGATGCCGCTGACCACCAGGGCGACACTCACCGACAGGAACAGCGAGAACACCGCGTCCTTGCGACCGATGGTCTTGAGCATGACCGCAAAGGTCGATACGCAGGGGATGTAGAAGGTCAGGAAGACCAGGAAGGTGACGATCTGCACCCAGTCGAGATAGTCGCCGACCTCGAAGGTACCCAGGGCCTGGTAGATCATCAGCAGGGAGAGTTCCTTGCGCAACACCCCGAACAGGATCGGGACACCCAGCACCACGGGCAGGCCCAGCCACCAGCTGGTGATGGGTGTGAAGATCATATTGATAAAGGCATCGGCCCCGACGTGGTTAAGCAGTGCCAGCACTATGCTGCCGCCGACCAGCAGGGGGGTGACGATGGTGAGGATGTCGCGGGTCCGGCCCCAGGTCTTGGCCAGCAGGGCCTGCACGGTTGGCAGGGCATAGGCCGGGATCTCCTGGACCTGGCCGGGGCCGCGTTGGGCGTAGCGGCGGGTCAGCAGCGGGCCCATGATCGCAATCACCACGATGGTCAGCATGAAAATTGCGAACACCCCGAAGCCGCCCAGGTACTTGCCGGCCAGGGCCAGGATGATGGCGGATCGTGCCGAGCAGGGCACGAAGGTGATCAGCAGCGAGGCCACGATGCGTTCCCGGCCGCTGGCGGCCATGGCCGCCCCGGAGATGGCCGGTACATTGCAAAGCGGGATCATGTAGGGGACGACGATCCCCACCAGGCCGATCAGGCCGTCGACCACGGCGCGTCCGATCACGGCACCGGTCGACTGCGGCTGCCAGACCGATACCCAGTCGATCAGGCGTGCCGCGGTCATGGAATCGAGCCACACGCTGATCTCGAAGACCACGAACAGCACGGCGGCGAACACCATCAGGCTGCCCAGCAGACCCCACTGCGGGTGCAGGAACAGTTCGTCCAGCCAGTAGCGCCAGCCGCGCCCCTCGTGCGGGGCGCCCACGCGCGTGACCGCCTCGAACAGGGTAGCGGCCCGGTGGTGACGGTCGGCATGGATCTCGTCGTTGAGCGGGCGCGGCAGGGCGCTTGCCGCCTGGCTGCGCAGCTGCTCCAGTTCCGGCACCAGTGCGGGGAAATGCATTTGCATCTCCTCGTGGAAGTAGCTGTCACCCGCGGCGATCTGCATCACCAGCAGGGGGTGCGGGACCCGAAAGGCCTCGTGCAGGTCGTCGCGGTTGAGCGCCTTGCTCAGCGGCTGGAGGTTGTCGCAGATATGGTGGCTGGCCGGTTGCGGCAGGGGACAGGCCTCGGCGCGCACCGCGGACACCGTGGCCTCGAACAGCTCCGAGATGCCCTGGCCCATCAGGGCCACCGTCGGCACCACCGGCACACCCAGCAGCTTGCTGAGCTGCTTGCTGTTGATGTGCAGCCCCTTCTTCCAGGCCTCGTCCACCATGTTCAGCGCGATCACCATGGGGCGGCCCAGCTGGCTGAGTTCCAGGGTGAGTTCCAGGTGGCGTTCCAGCGCCGTGGCATCGACGACCTGGATGATGACATCGGGCGGGGCGAACGGGGCCGGTGGCCCGCCCGGTTCGTGCACCGAGATCGGTGGCTGTTCGTCACCCCACAGCAGGTACTGCAGGGCGACCAGGTCGTCATGTTCCTTGTGGTGCAATGAGTGAATGCTGGGCAGGTCGACCAGGCGCGCCTCGTCAAAGCCGATTTGCACTGCGCATTCCTCGTAGGCGCGGTGGGTGCCGGTCAGTTCACCGGTGTTGATCGCGGTGCTCGATACCGCCTTGAACAGCGTACTCTTGCCGCTGTTGGGCATACCCACCAGTGCGATTCTCAGCCGGCCTTCGCCACGGAACAACTGGCCGGGTACCGGGATGGCGGTTTTGTTTGCGGGTTTATCCATCACGGTATTGTCGACCACGCGTTGCAGCGCGACAAGCCGAAATGGCCCTATATATCCATTCATAGGGGTAATACAGCAGGTGAGCGCTTGCTTTGTGGATAAACCGTCGGCAAAACCCTGCTGCCGGTGGTGAAACGTCTCCGTAGCGGCTGGCTATTCCCGCGGCACTACGCCTCATTCCGGTTCCGCACTGCGACGCAGGCGGAACAGGGCCTGGGCACCTCTGTCGCTGGTGAAATAGAGGGCGCCATCGGGGCCGATGGCGACGCCCACGGGACGCGCCCAGCGTTCGCCGTCAGCGAGCTGGAATCCGGTGACGAGGTCATCGACGCCGACCGCCGTGGCGTCCTTGAAGTGCACCCGCACCAGTTTCGGGGGGCGCCGGGTGGCGGGATCGCCCCAGGCCTTGCCGGTGGGCTGCGTTCCCCAGGAGCCGCGCAGCGCGACGATGGCATCGTTCTCGAAACGGGCGTCGAGTGCGCCCGCTGGCACAAAGGCCACTGCCATGGGGGCATTGCGCGCGGGGAAGGTCGCGACCGGGACCGACACCGCCGACGGCGGGTAGGGCGGCTGGCTCCTGATGCAGCTGTCGCGGCGGATGCGCTGGCCGTCGTACTGGTACCACGGCATGCCGTGGAAGGAACCGGGATCGATGCGGCTGAAGTACTCGCGCGGCTGCTCGAAGCCCTGGTGGTCGGGGCCGTTGTTACTGGCATAGAGCACGTCGCTTTGCGGATGCCAGTCGAAGCCGACCGGGTTGCGCAGGCCCGATGCAAACGGCTCCAGGCGGGGTTCATCGGCGTCTTCGTTCAACACCAGGATGCCGCCGCGGCGGTCCCCGAACGGGTAGTCGCCACCCAGGAACTGGTCGCTGCAGTTGCCGCTGATGCCGAGACTGACATACACCCGCCCGTCCGGGCCGATGCGCAGGCTGCGGCTGCTGTGGCCGCCACCGCCCGGCAGCGCGGCGAGCAGGGTAATCGATTCGGGTGCAATGCGTGCCAGCCCCGGCCGGTAGGGAGCGCGGTAGAGGCCGTCGGTCTGTGCAATCAGGATTTCGCTGCCACGCAGCGCCACGCTGTGGGGGTAGTCGTCGAGGCTGACCAGGACCTCGGGCCACGTGTAGGGCGGCACCAGGCGGTAGACATTGCCTGATTTGGAGCCGATGAGGAGATCGCCGTTCGCGGCAAAACTGAGCAGCCGCGGGCCATCCAGTTCCGTGGTCAGCACTTCCAGGGTAGTGCCCGATGGCAGCCGGACCTGCCGGGTGACCCCGTCTACCGTAATTGCCTGTTGGCGGTATTCCAGTGCCTGGGCGAGTAGCGGAGCCGGGATAGGGGTGCAGGCCAGCAGCAGGAACGTGCACAACAAGCCGGGAACCCGGCGGTCGCGTTGCCGGCAGGGGCCGATGGCCGGCACGCGGGGCGGCGGGTTCGGCAAGGACACGGCGCAGGCGGATTCAGCGGTCACGACTCGATGGTAGCACCTGTACCCTCTGCTTGCGTGCCTGCGATCGGCCGGGCGTGTGTCTTCGGCTATACCGCGGCCAGCCGGGCGTGGTCGAGACGCTC
>CAMYJZ010000002.1 GCA_947258845.1 uncultured Ectothiorhodospiraceae bacterium
CATGATTGATGGCTCCGGCCGTATTCTATCATTTCACGTCGGCAGTAGCTTGCGGTGTGTCTGGATTGACATCAATATCCCAAAACCGGCCATCAGGGTAACGATCGATGTGCCGCCGTAACTGATCATGGGCAGTGGCAGCCCCACGACCGGCAGCAGTCCGGTTACCATGCCGGTATTGACAATAATATAAACAAAAAAGGTCAATGCA
Source organism: uncultured Ectothiorhodospiraceae bacterium (assembly GCA_947258845.1). Taxonomy (GTDB): domain Bacteria; phylum Pseudomonadota; class Gammaproteobacteria; order UBA9214; family UBA9214; genus CAMYJZ01. Next base: position 212 of record CAMYJZ010000002.1, read on the forward strand.
AGGCTGCCGGCCAGCAGCCGCGTGAAGGTGTCCTGGGCCTGGGTGGCGATCAGGATGCCGCGAACCACAATGAAGATGTAGAAGGCGAACAGCAGCAGGATGCCGATAAAGCCGAACTCCTCGCCGAGCACGGCGAAGATGAAGTCGGTCGAGCGTTCCGGCAGGAAATCCAGCTGCGACTGGGTACCGTTCAGCCAGCCCTTGCCGAACAGCCCGCCCGAGCCGATGGCGATCTTGGATTGAATGATATGGTAGCCGGAGCCGAGGGGGTCTCTTTCCGGATTCAGAAAGGTGATTACCCGCACGCGCTGGTAATCGTGCATGAAGTGCCACAGCAGGGGGGTACCGGCGGCAGCAAGCGCCGTCAGAAAGCCGAGCAGGCGCCACTGCAGGCCGGCCAGGAACAGCACAAAGAATCCCGAGCTCGCAATCAGTACCGAGGTGCCCAGGTCGGGCTGCTTGGCGATCATCAGTGCAGGGACGATAATAATCACACCGCCGGCAAGCAGTTCGTAGCGGTTGGGGGGGAGGCGCGCATCGGCAAGATACCAGGCTACCATCATGGGAACGGCGAGTTTCATCATTTCCGATGGCTGGAAACGGACGATGTACAGATCCAGCCAGCGCTGGGCGCCGCCGCTGACCTCGCCCATCACCAGTACCGCAAACAGCAGCAGGATGCCGATCACGAACACCCACGGGGTCAGCCGTTGCAATACCCGCGGGGTGATCTGGGCAATGGCGAACATGCCGGCAAAGGCGAGGCCAAGGCGGGCCAGCTGGCGCTGGATCAGCCCGGAATCCTCGCCGCCGGCGCTGTACAACACCATCAGCCCGAGGATCGAGACGCCGATGAGCGCAAACAACAGCGGTGCGTCGATGTGCAGCTGGTATTGCCAGCCGCGCTTGCTGGCATCCATGTGCCCACTGGGGATCCTCTGTCTCATGACTCTTTGTCCAGCAGGTAACTGTCCAGAATGGCGCGTGCAATGGGTGCCGCGACGCCGGCGCCGCTGCCGCCGTTTTCGACAATAACGGCGACCACGATCTGCGGGTCATCGACGGGTGCAAAGGCGATGAACAGGGCGTGGTCGCGCAGTTTTTCCGCGATCGCCTCGGCATCGTATTCCTCTTCCTCCTTCAGGCCGAACACCTGGGCGGTGCCGGTTTTGCCGGCAATGCGGTAGGGGCTGTCTAGACCGCTGCGACGTGCCGTGCCGCGTTCGCCATGAACGACATGGACCATGGCGTCGATGATGGCATCCCAGTGCGCCGGGTTATTCATGGCAATGGCCTCGTCCCTCTGGCGCTCCCGTACCAGCAGCGTTGAATCACCTGCTAGCTGTTCGCTCTGGATGATGTTCGGTTTTATCCGCATTCCCCGGTTGGCCAGTGCGGCCGTGGCGGTTGCGAGTTGCAGGGGTGTGGTCAGGAAAAAGCCCTGGCCGATACCGGTGATAATGGTTTCTCCCGGGAACCAGGGCTCGCCGCGGCGCGCGCGTTTCCAGCCCGGGGAAGGCATCAGGCCGGCCAATTCGCCCTGGATTTCAATGCCGGTTTGTTTGCCGAAACCGAAGCGCTGCATGAAGTCGTGAATACGGTCGATGCCCATGGACAGGGCCAGATCGTAGAAATAGACGTCGCAGGACTGGGCAATGGCAGCGTCGAGATTTACCGTGCCGTGCCCGGTGCGTTTCCAGTCGCGGTACTTGCGGCTGCTGCCGGGCAAGGTGTAAAAGCCGGGGCAGTAGGTGCTGGACTTGTGGCCGGTGATGCCCAGTTCCAGCCCGGCCAGGCCGATAAAGGGTTTGATAGTCGAGCCCGGCGGGTACTGTCCCCGCAGGGCGCGGTTGAACAGGGGTTCCCGGTCGTTCTCCCTGAGTGCGGTGTAGTCGGCATATTCGATGCCATTCACGAACGGGTTGGGGTCGTAGGTCGGCATGCTGGCCATGGCGAGAATGTCACCGGTCTTCGGGTCAAGCGCGATGGCCGAGCCCGCGTAGTCGATCAGCGCCTTTTCAACATCGGCCTGCAGGCGCGAATCCAGTGTCAGGTAAAGATTGTTGCCGGGGACGGGCGGGGTGCGCCTGAGTACCCGCAGCACCCGGCCCTGGGCCGTGGTCTCGACATGCTCAAGGCCGACCGTGCCGTGCAGCAGGTTCTCGAAGCTCTTTTCGACGCCGGTCTTGCCGACGTGTGTGGTGCCGCTGTAATTCGAGCTGTCGATGATCTTGAGGGCCTGCTCGTCGATGCGTCCCACATAACCCAGTGCATGCACCCCCAGGCTGCCGAGCGGGTAATGGCGGGCAAGACCGGCCTGGATGTCGACTCCCGGAAAGCGGTGCCGGTTGACAGAAAAGCGTGCTACCTCTTCATCGCTGAGGTGAAAGCGCAGTGGCACGGCCTCGAAGCGCGGTTTGCGTTTCAACAGTTTTTCGAAACGGTTACGGTCAACCTCACGGACCTGGATGATCTCCTCGAGTGCCGCCAGCGTTGAGGGTATGTCATCGACCTGTTCCGCAGTGATCTCCAGCCGGTAGGAAGGGAGATTCTCGGCGAGGATGATGCCGTTACGGTCATAGATCAGGCCGCGACTGGGTGCGATAGCCCGCAGTTTTACCCGGTTGTCCTCTGACAGGGTGGTGAAGTGTTCATGCTCAATGACCTGCAGGTACAGGAGCCGGCTGAAAAGTACCAGTAACAACAGACCGCAGAACAGGAGCATCACAATTGCCCGGCTGGAAAACAGGCGGTACTCGAGAAAGTGGTCCTTCAGCGTGAGCTGTCGCAGCATGGGTGAGGTCCTGGCGAGTCGGCTGTCTAGCTGACCCTGAAGCTGCGCCGCAGCGAGCGCAGTGCGATATAGATGAAGGGCCAGATAAACATCCCTGCCAGCGAGGGAGCCCAGTAGTACATCGGCGGCCCGGGCCTGCCGATAAACCGGCTCACCCACAGGGACAGCAACTGGTGCAGGATCAGCAGCACCAGCACGGTCAATGCCTGCTGCCATACCGGGAACAGTCTGACGCGCAGGTGAAGTTTCAGTGTCAGGTAGGCCACGATGGTCAAGGCCATGGCATGCTGTCCCAGCAGGCTGCCGGTCAGCAGATCGACGAGCAGGCCCACGCTCCAGCCGGTCCCGACACCGACCCGGTCGGGCACGGCCAGGCACCAGTAGATAAGGACCAGACCGACCCAGTCAGGGCGCAGGTAGCGCGCCCACTCCGGCAGGGGCGCGACGGTCAGCAACAGGGCGATGACAAAAGTCACGGCGATGACCCCGCCGCCATGGTGCCTGCCGAGGATCACGGATTCTCCTCCGTTGCCGCGGCCGCTTCTTCGGGGACGACCGGCTGCTCTTCCGGGGGCAATGGTGCCCCGGTCTGATCCATGCCGCCGGTCTCCAGGGTACTGGTGTCATCCGGCCAGACCAGCAGGATTTCACGACTGCGGTTCAGCTTTGCGCTCGGGGTGGCGACCACGGCCGCAAAGGGTCGCCCCGGATCATGCTGAACGCCCTGGACAACGGCCACCGGATAACCCGGCGGGAAACGTCCGCCCAGGCCGGAGGTGATCAGCAGGTCGCCCGGCTGGATGTCGGCGTTGTTGGGGATGTACGGCAATTCCAGCCGGTTGATGGCGCCGCTGCCGAGGGCGATGGTGCGGATACCGTTGCGGTTGACCTGTACCGGCAGGGCATGCGCGGTGTCGGTAATGAGTATGGCGGTCGAGGTGTACGGGCCGACATGTACCACCTGTCCCATTACGCCGTCCGCGTCCAGTATCGGCTGGCCCGGGTAGATCTTGTCGAGTTCGCCCTTGTTGATGATGACCTGGTGCTTGTAGGGATCGAGGTTGACCGACATCAGTTCCGCGACCAGCACCCGTTCGCCGATCTTGAACGATGAGTCCAGCAGTTCGCGCAGGCGGATGTTTTCGGTCTCCAGTGACTGCAGTTTCTGACCCCGGGCCTTGAGCATCAGCAACTGGGTACGCAGGCTGGCGTTGTCCTCCTGCAGTTCGCGGCGGGTTGCGAGGGACTCGCGGAACCACTCCGACACGGCACGCGGCATCTCGATCGCCAGCTGCAGGGGATAGACCAGGACTGACAGGCCGGCGCGCAGTGATTCGATGTGGTTCTGGCGGTGGTCCATCATCATCAGGGCTATGGACAGCGTCACGAGCAGCACCAGTCGTGTGGTGATCGATGGACCCCGTGTGAAGATGAGCTTGATGAGCGCCCCCTGTGTAAATGCCGGTGTTATGCTGCCGGGAATGGCGATTGTCGCGACAAACTGCGGGCTATTCTAGCGTATTCGGGCGCAGGGCGGCGGGCGCCGCCGGGGGTTTATTCCACCGTGAAAACGTCACCACCACGTTCATCGAACAGTTCGAGCGCGCGGCCGCCGCCCCGGGCGACGCAGGTGAGGGGGTCATCCGCGACCACGACCGGAAGCCCGGTCTCCTCCATCAGCAAGCGGTCGAGGTCGCGCAGCAGGGCGCCACCACCGGTGAGCACGATGCCACGCTCGGCCACATCGGCGCCCAGCTCCGGCGGGGTCTGCTCCAGGGCCGTCTTCACCGCACCGACGATGCCGGCGAGCGGCTCCTGCAGCGCCTCCAGTATCTCGTTGCTGTTCAGCGTGAAACTGCGCGGGATGCCCTGGGACAGGTTGCGTCCCTTGACCTCGAGTTCCCTGACCTCCTTGCCGGGGTAGGCGGAGCCGATCTCGTGTTTGATGTGCTCGGCCGTGGCTTCACCGATCAGGGTCCCGTAGTTGCGGCGTATGTAATTGATAATGGCATCGTCGAAGCGGTCGCCGCCGATTCGCACGGAGGAGGAATATACGATTCCATTCAATGAGATAACCGCGACTTCCGAGGTGCCTCCGCCGATATCCAGCACCATTGAGCCACGTGCCTCGTCGACGGGCATCCCGGCGCCGATCGCGGCGGCCATCGGCTCCTCGATCAGGTAGACCTCGCGTGCACCGGCGCCGGCCGCCGATTCGCGGATGGCGCGTCGTTCCACCTGGGTGGAGCCACAGGGCACGCAGATGAGTACCCGCGGGCTGGGTTTGAAAAAGCGCGCCTCGTGCACCTTGTGGATGAAGTGTTGCAGCATCTTTTCGGTGATGGTGAAATCGGCTATCACGCCGTCCTTCAAAGGGCGGATGGCCGTGATATTGCCAGGGGTGCGTCCCAGCATCAGCTTGGCCTCGGTGCCCACGGCCGCAATGCTCTTGGGGCCACCCGGGCCACGGTCCTGGCGAATCGCAACGACCGACGGCTCGTTCAGTACGATCCCCTGGCCACGCACGTAAATCAGTGTGTTGGCGGTGCCCAGATCGATCGAGAGATCGTTGGAAAACAGGCCAAATAAACTTTTGATTACCATTTATTCCTTATTCCGAAACGGTTGGTCGTTATTGCAGGGGGGTAATCTATCAATGGGCGGAGCTTTGGGCAAGGAATTACCCGCGCATTGATTCCTTTATGCATTGAACGGGGGGGTATGCTACCTTTGCGGCCCAGTTGAACATCAGTCAGTCTGTAACCGGAGTCCCCATGGCGCTTGAAGCAGAGGAAGTCGAAAAGATCGCACACCTGGCCCGCCTGGGCATCGATCATGACGATATCCCCGAATACGCCCGCAATCTGTCGGATATTCTTGCCTTCGTGGAACATCTCAATGGCGTCGACACCCGCGGCGTGGAGCCGCTGGCACATCCACTGGATGCCGTCCAGCGCCTGCGGCCGGACGAAGTTACCGAGACCGACGAGCGCGAGCATTTCCTGCACAATGCAACCCTGACCGAGGCCGGGCTGTACCTGGTACCCAAGGTTATCGAGTGACCGGGGCTCTGTTGTCCCGACATACCCCCGCGGAGTAACTGTCATTTAATGCCGGATAGATGATTCAGTCCCGAGCTGATTTATGCACCACAAGACCCTTGTTGAACTAGGCGCTGGCCTCCGCCAGGGAGAGTACTCCAGCGAAGAACTGACCCGGGCCTGCCTTGACCGGGCCGCCGTGCTGGACCCGCAGCTCAACAGCATTATCACGCTCACCGGGGAACAGGCACTGCAGGCGGCCCGGGATGCCGATGCCCGTATCCGTTCCGGTGAAGCCGGTCCCCTGACCGGCATCCCCTACGCGCACAAGGATATCTTTTGCACAAAAGGTGTGAGGACCAGTTGCGGATCACGCATGCTGGACAACTTCATCGCGCCCTACGATGCCACCGTGACACGGCAGCTGAATGCCGCCGGTGCGGTAATGATCGGCAAGACCAACATGGACGAGTTCGCCATGGGGTCTTCCAACGAAACCAGTTTCTACGGGCCGGTGAGTAATCCCTGGGACAGCGAGACCGTACCGGGTGGTTCCTCCGGCGGCTCGGCGGCGGCGGTTGCCGCACGCCTGGTCCCCGTCAGTACCGGTACCGATACGGGCGGCTCGATTCGCCAGCCCGCCGCCCTGTGCGGGATCACCGGCCTCAAGCCGACCTACGGGCGCGTCTCCCGCTACGGCATGATCGCCTTTGCATCCAGCCTGGACCAGGCCGGACCGTTTGCGCGTACGGCAGAGGATGCAGCGCTCATGCTCGGCGCCATGGCCGGCTTCGATCCGCGTGATTCGACCAGCGTGGAGCGTACCGTGGAAGACTACACGGGTGGGCTCGGTGATTCCCTTGAGGGCCTGAAGATAGGGCTGCCCAATGAGTTTTTCGGGGAGGGCCTGGACAGTACTGTGGCCGCCGCCGTCGAGGCGGCGCTGGATGAGTACCGCAAACTGGGTGCAATCATCACGGAAATCTCGCTGCCGAATTCGCAGCTTGCCGTGCCCACCTACTATGTCGTGGCGCCGGCGGAGTGCTCCTCCAACCTGTCACGCTTTGACGGCGTGCGCTTCGGTTACCGTGCCACGGACCCCGCGGACCTGGAGGACCTGTACAAGCGTTCACGTGGAGAGGGCTTTGGCGCAGAGGTCAAGCGGCGCATCATGATCGGTACCTATGCCCTGTCGGCGGGTTACTACGATGCCTATTATCTGAAGGCCCAGCAGGCCAGGCGTCTGATCCGCGAGGATTTCATACGCGCCTTCGAGCAGGTGGACGTGATCATGGGACCGACCTCGCCCTCGGTGGCCTTCCGCCTGGGCGAAAAGTCCAATAACCCGGTGACCATGTACCTGTCCGATATCTATACCATCGCGGTGAACCTCGCCGGCCTGCCGGGCATGTCCATTCCGGCCGGTTTCGCCACGGACATGCCCGTCGGCCTGCAGCTCATCGGCAACTACTTCGAGGAGGCGCGCCTGCTGAATGCCGCGCACCGCTACCAGCAGGTGACGGACTGGCATGAACGCATACCGCCTGGCTATGAATAGCCGGTGCAGGGTGCGTTGTACGCACCGGGAAACCCTGTCGGTGCACAGAGTGCACCCTGCCGTAGACCTGGTAGTGTGAATATCATGAAATGGGAAACTGTCATCGGGCTTGAAATACATGCCCAGCTCGCGACCCGGAGCAAGATCTTCTCCGGGGCATCCACCCGTTACGGTGCGGAGCCGAATACCCAGGCCTGCGCGGTGGACCTGGGCCTGCCCGGCGTGCTGCCGGTGCTGAACGCGGAGGTCGTGCGCATGGCCGTCAAGTTCGGTCTGGCAACGCATTCCACCGTGGCGCCCCGGTCAATATTCGCGCGCAAGAATTATTTCTACCCTGACCTGCCCAAGGGCTACCAGATCAGTCAGTACGAGTTGCCGATTGTGCATGACGGTTATCTCGATATCGAGGTGGACGAGGATACCGTCAAGCGTATCGGTATCACCCGCGCCCACCTCGAGGAGGACGCCGGGAAATCCCTGCACGAGGACTTTCATGGCATGACCGGTATCGATCTAAACCGTGCCGGTACCCCCTTGCTGGAGATCGTGTCCGAACCGGACATGCGTTCGGCACGGGAGGCCGTCGCCTACATGAAGAAGATCCATTCACTGGTCAGGTACCTGGGGATCTGTGACGGCAACATGCAGGAGGGTTCGTTCCGCTGTGATGCGAATGTCTCGGTGCGGCCGCAGGGACAGGCGGCGCTCGGTACCCGTGCCGAGCTCAAGAACATCAATTCATTCCGCTTTGTCGAACAGGCCATCAACTACGAGGTCGAGCGCCAGATCGCCGTGCTCGAGGGTGGCGGTACAGTTATCCAGGAGACGCGCCTGTTCGATGCCGACCGGCACGAGACCCGCCCCATGCGGAGCAAGGAAGAGGCGAATGACTACCGCTACTTTCCGGACCCTGACCTGTTGCCGGTCGAGATTGAACCGGCATTCATCGATGCAGTAAGGCAGACCCTGCCGGAGTTGCCCGAGGTCAAGAAGCAGCGCTTCATGGAAGACTACGGCCTGTCGGTCTATGACGCAGGTGTGTTGACGGCGACGCGGGAACTGGGTGACTACTTCGAGACCGTGGTCGAGGCGTGCGGCGGGCAGGGTAAACTGGCTGCCAACTGGGTGATGGGCGACTTGTCCGGTGCACTCAACAAGGCCGGCCTGGAGATCGGCGCCAGCCCGGTCAGTGCCGATGTGCTGGGTGGGCTGTTGCGGCGTATAGAGGACGGCACCATCTCGGGCAAGATCGCCAAGCAGGTGTTCGAGGCCCTGTGGGCCGGGGCCGGCTCTGCCGACGAGGTCATCGAAAGCCAGGGGCTGAAGCAGATCTCCGACAGTTCCGCGATCGAGGGCATCATCAGGGACGTGCTGGCGAACAGTCCAAAACAGGTGGAGCAATACCGCAATGGCCAGGAAAAGGTATTCGGGTACTTCGTCGGCCAGGTCATGAAGGCGACCCAGGGCAAGGCCAACCCCAAACAGGTCAACGAACTGCTCAAAAAGATGATCAATGACGCCTGATATTCAGCAGCCTGCCAGGTGCTCTGGGGTCATTCCATTAAAATCAATCATAGCGGAGACGCACGACTGCATGGATGCAGGAGGTAGAGTAACGCATGGAGCAGTTACCGAGAGAACGCAAAGAACAAAAATATAGAATTATTTCTTGCAGCAAGGATTTCTCGGGATTTTTATCGTCTGTGCAGAATCGGCGGGTAGCCGTCCTTGCAGAAGTGCTCAAAAGGAATTGTTGTTATTTTTTAACCATTATTTTCCTGTATTTTTTCTTTGCGTCCTCCGCGCCTCTGCGGTGAAGTCTTTTGTTTCTAATGACCAACCAATGAAAATCGTTGCTGATGAAAACATTCCCTCCGTGGAGCAGGCCTTTTCCACGCTGGGCGAGGTGACCCTGGTCGCCGGCCGGGAACTGCAGGCCAGGCAGCTGCGCGATACCGATATCCTGCTGGTGCGTTCCGTGACCCGCGTGGATGCGGGGCTGCTGGACGGCACGCCTGTTCGCTTCGTCGGTTCAGCCACCATCGGTTTCGATCACGTCGACCTGGACTACCTGCAGGCACATGGCATCGGTTTTGCGACCGCGCCGGGCAGCAATGCCACCTCGGCCGCCGAATACGTTGTCAGTGCACTGCTGGCACTGTCCGGGCGGCAGCAATTCGATCTGGCCGGCAAGCGCGTCGGCATTATCGGTTGTGGCAATGTCGGTTCGCGCGTGCGCCACAAGCTGGCCGCGCTGGGTGTCGAGTGCCTGGTGAATGATCCACCGTTGCAGGAGCAGGGCGGGGGTCGGGACTTCGTGGGGCTGGATGAGATCCTGGGGACCGACATCATTACCCTGCACGTGCCGTTGACACACACGGGCCGGCATCCGACCTTTCATCTCATCGATGAGGCCTTCATGGCGCGGCTTCGGCCGCACGCCACCCTGGTGAATACGGCGCGCGGCGCGGCCGTCGACAATCGCGCGCTCGTGCAGCTGCTTGCAGGGCGGCCGGACCTGTCGGTGGTGCTGGATGTCTGGGAGGGCGAGCCGGCGATCGACATGGCATTGTTGCAACAGGTTGCCCTGGGTACACCACACATCGCCGGCTACAGCCTGGACGGCAAGCTGCGCGGCACTGACATGATCTACCGGGCCGTGTGCGGGCATTTTGGCCTGGCAGGACCCTGGCAGGCAGCTGCCGGGCTGCCGGACAGCGAGTCACTGGACCTGGCGGGGATGGATGAAACCGACCTGGTCGCCTGCCTGCGCAGGGCCGTGTTCCATTGCTACGATGTCCGCTGCGATGACTGGCGCCTGCGGGAATTGCTGACACTGGAACCGGCCGAACGACCCGGCCACTTCGACCGGCTGCGCAGGGACTACCCGGTACGGCGCGAGTTTTCCGAGGTCCCGCTCAGGCTGGGTCCCCGGCAGGCCGAGTTGCGACCGGTGTTCGAGGGTCTCGGTTTCGAAGTAACCTGCAAATAAAGGTGTCAGGAACCTTTTCTTTATGTCTGGCTAGCGAACTGGAAAAGGTTCCTGACACCTTTATGCTAGCCGCACACCGGGCAGCCCGGATCACGCGGCACCTTCAGGATGCGCCACTCGTGCTGCAAGCCGTCGAACACGACCAGGCGTCCGCACAGGCCTTCCCCCAGCGACAGCACCACTTTCACGGCCTCCAGTGCCTGGAGGCTGCCGATGATGCCGACCAGCGGTGACAACACACCGTTCTCCGAGCAGGTCTGGTCCGGGTCTTCGCCCTCCCGGTACAGGCAGCCGTAACAGGGACTGTCGTGGCGCCCGGGGACAAAGACGGCCACCTGTCCTTCCAGGCGTACCGCCGCACCCGAGACCAGCGGAGTCCGGTGGGCGACGCAGGCCCGGTTCACGGCGAAGCGGGTGGTGAAATTGTCACTGCAGTCCAGCACCAGGTCGGCCTCGCTCACCGCCTGTTCCAGCCGGCTGCCCTGCAGGCGCTCGGCAATCGGGGTGACCTGTACCTCCGGGTTAATGGCAGCCAGGGTGTCCTGTGCCGAGGCGACCTTGTCGCGGCCGATGTCGCCCTGGTGGTGAAGGATCTGGCGTTGCAGGTTGGACAGTTCCACCCGGTCATCGTCGACAATGACCAGCTGGCCGACACCTGCTGCGGCCAGGTAGATGGCGGCCGGCGAGCCCAGCCCGCCGGCGCCCACGATCAGGGCGCGTGTGGTGAGCAGTTTTTCCTGGCCCGCGATACCCACCTGCGGAAGCAGGATCTGGCGGCTGTAACGCAGCAGCTGGTCATCGTTCATGGAAAGGCTTCAGGTCGGCTTGCCGGGCGCAGCCCGGGCTACAGATAGCGTCGCAGGTAGTCAGGGCGCTGGTCACGGCAGCCGTGCGGCCGGCGCAGATAGCGCGTGATGAATACCTCGCGGGTGCATTCGGCCTGGTCATGTATGGGGTCGCTGCATTCGATTTCTTCGAGATAGTAGAACACGGCGCGCAGGCAGCGGCAGATCAGGCCGGTTTCCAGCTGGTAGCCGAATTCCCTGAGCAGCGCCTCGATGACCTGCAGGGTGATCTGGCGTACGTTGTAATGCACCACCAGCCGGTCACGGGAAACGATACGGACCTCGGTGATGCCCTTGACGTCACGCAGCAGACGGGCGGCGGAGTGCACCCTTTCGGGGCTGGCGTCCGCGCCACCGAGCCGGATAGTCCGCCGTTTGAGTTTCTCGGTCACACTGTGAGTATAACGCCAAAGCTGGCGCGCGACAGCCGGGTCACGCCTGCCGCTCGTACCTTCCCAGGGTGACCCGGTCGAGTCCGGCGTAGTCCTTATGGCTGCTGATAGCGACGTAGCCCCCGGCTTGCAGGAGTAGCCTGACCTTGGCGCCCTGGTCGTAACCATGTTCCATTATCAGCCAGCCGCCCTCGTACAGGTGTATGTGTGCGCAACGCGCAATCTGCCGCAGTGCAGCCATGCCCTCGGGACCGGCCGCCAGTGCCCGGCATGGTTCAAAGCGCACGTCACCTGTATCCAGGTGCGGATCCCGTTCGGCCACATACGGTGGGTTGCTGAGGATGGCATCGAAGCGGCCAGCCGGCAGGGACTCGCACCAGTCACCCGCGATGAAACGCACATTGTCCAGGCCGAGACGTTCCGCGTTCTGCCGGGCTACTCTGAGAGCCGGTTCCGATATGTCCGTGGCGATGACTTCGCAGCGCGGTCTTTCGGTCGCAATGGCCAGTGCAATGGCGCCACTGCCGGTACCCAGGTCAGCGACCCGCAGCGACGATTCAGGAGGCAGCTTTTCCAGGGCCAGTTCCACCAGGGTCTCGGTCTCGGGACGCGGGACCAGGGTGTCGGGTGTGACCGCCAGTGGCAGTGACCAGAATTCGCGCTCGCCGGTCAGGTGGGCCACGGGCTCACCGCGGGCGCGGCGCCTGAGCAGTTGCGCGAAGCATTCCAGCTCACGCTGATCGATGCTGCGCTCAGGCCAGGTGTGCAGGTAGCTGCGCGGCTTGCCGAGACAGGCGGCCAGCAGGACCTCCGCATCCAGGCGTGCCGATTCCGTAGCAAGATCGCGGCGGGCCTGTTCCAGCAGCGCCCTGATCGACGGTGTACCAGTCATCGCGGTCGGGCACTGCATGCTTGTGGTCTAGGCGCCCTGTGCATCCAGTGCGGCGAGCTGGTCGGCCTGGTTTTCGCTGACCAGGGGATCGATGACCTGGTCGAGGTTGCCGGTCATGATTTCGTCCAGCTTGTAGAGCGTCAGGTTGATGCGGTGGTCGGTCAGGCGTCCCTGGGGGAAATTGTAGGTGCGGATGCGTTCCGAGCGGTCACCGCTGCCCACCAGGGAACGCCGGGTTTGCGTTTCCTCGGCCTTCTGCCTGTCCTGTTCTACGTTCAGCAGGCGGGCCGCCAGCAGGGACATGGCACGCGCCCGGTTCTTGTGCTGGGAGCGTTCGTCCTGGCATTCCACCACGATCCCGGTCGGCAGGTGGGTCAGGCGAATGGCGGAGTCGGTCTTGTTGACGTGCTGCCCGCCGGCGCCGGAGGCCCTGAAGGTGTCGACCTTGAGGTCCGCGGAGTTGATCTCGACGGGGTCGATTTCATCGGCCTCCGGCAGCACGGCGACCGTGGCCGCGGAGGTGTGGATGCGTCCCTGGGACTCGGTCTCGGGTACACGCTGCACGCGGTGTGCCCCGGATTCGAATTTCAGGCGCGAATAGGCGCCCTGACCGATGATGCGTGCAATGATTTCCTTGTAACCACCGTGTTCTCCGGGGCTCTCGCTGAGGGTTTCCACCGTCCAGCCGTGAATTTCCGCATAACGGGAATACATCCGGAACAGGTCACCGGCAAACAGGGCGGCCTCATCGCCACCGGTGCCGGCGCGAATCTCGAGAAAGATATTGCGGTTGTCATGCGGATCCTTCGGCAGCAGCAGCTTCTGCAGCTCCACCTCCAGCCCGGCGACGCGCTCACTGGCCTTGTTGAGTTCCTCTTCGGCCATGTGCTGCATGTCGGGGTCGGGATCGGCGAGCATTTCCCTGGCGGATGAGACGTCCTCGCGGGCCTGGCGGTAGGCGCGGAAATGGTTCACCACTGGCGTCAGCTGGGCGTACTCCATCGACAGTTGCCGGTAACGGTCCTGGTCCGCAATGGTACCGGCATCGGCGAGCAGGGCACTGATTTCGTGGTGGCGCTCTTCGATGCTCTCAAGCTTGCCGAGAATGGACGCTTTCATGATGCGGCTGACGACCGTTTCAGCCGCTCTTCAGCCGGAACAGCGAACGTACGGCATCGAGCAGGCCGCTCTGGCCGTCCACGGTTGCCTGGCGCAGGTTGACACTGGGCTCATGTGCCAGCTTGTTGATCAGGTTGCGTGTCAGCGACTCCATGACTTCCTGCGGGTCCTTGCCGCTGGCGAGCTGCCGGCCGGCCTTGTCCAGTTCCTGCATGCCGATGTTCTCGGCATGCTCGCGGTAGGCGCGCACTGCCGGCACGGCATCCAGCGAGCGCACCCAGGACATAAAATGTTCAACCTGGACGTCAATGATCTCTTCGGCCTTTTCGGCCGCGTCCTGGCGCGACTTCATGTTCTCCTCGATCACTTCCTGCAGGTCATCCACGGTATAGAGATAGACGTCATCGAGATCGGCCACGTCGCGAGCGATGTCGCCGGGAACGGCGATGTCCACCATGAATACGGGACGGTGCTTGCGCTTGTGCAGTGCCTTGCTGATCATCTCCTTGTCCAGAAGGTGGGTCGGGCTCCCGGTAGACGAGATAACGATATCAGCCTCCATCAGGTGCGGGGGAATCTGGTCCAGCGCGATCCCGTAGCCGTTGAACCGGTCGGCCAGCTCATGGGCGCGTTCGATGGTGCGGTTGGCGATGATGATCTTGCCAATTCCCTGATCGTGCAGGTGGCGTGTGGCCAGTTCGATGGTCTCGCCGGCGCCGATCAGCAGGGCGGTATTTTCCGCGAAGTTGCCGAAGATCTGGCGGGCCAGGCTGACAGCGGCGAAGGCCACCGATACCGGGCTGGCGCCGATGGCCGTGTCGGTGCGGATCTGTTTGGCAACCGAGAAGGTGTGCTGGAACAGGCGGCTTTCCAGGGTGTCGAGGGTGCCTGCACGGTTCGCCTGCTGATAGCTTGCCTTCATCTGCCCCAGGATCTGGGGTTCGCCGAGTATCATGGAATCGAGACCGGCAGCGACCCGCAGGATATGGCGCACCGCGGCGGCATCTTCGTAGCTGTAGAAGTGCGGTTGCAGTTTGTCCCGCTCCAGGTTGTGGAAGCGGCACAGCCAGTCGGCGATGGTGTCGAGCTCCTGTCCCTGTTCCGTGCAATAGAGTTCGGTACGGTTGCAGGTCGACAGTATGGCCGCTGCCTGGATTCCGTCCAGCCCGGTCAGTTCGCCCAGCGCCCTCGGCAGTTGCTCAGGCGGGAACGCAACCTGCCCGCGAATCTCCACGGGGGCTGTACGGTGATTGATGCCGAGAACCGTCAGGCGCATGTCGGAATAAAGGTCAACCCTGAAACAAACCCAAAATTCTGCATGGGGAAGTGTTTGAATACAAGTTGCATTTCTCTATGCCGGCGCTGTTGCGGGTGTAAAAACGGTTGCCGCCCGGGGTGTTACCCGAATTAACAAACTATCCCACGGGCAAGCTGTTAGAATGTCGGGCATGTGTGTGCAGCGCTTATCCACTCCCGGTTTCCTGACCCGGGCCGGCCTGATATTTACCCTGGCCGGGGTGTTATTTGCCTGTGCCATGCCGGGTGGTGTGCAAACCGGCGGTAGCGAGACGGACAAGACCGAAACGCAGGAAAAGCAGGAAAAGCAGGAAAAGCAGGCCGTAAGCGTGCCCGCCGGTCCGGTTGAACCGCTTACCCGGCAACTGCTCTACGACATCCTCTTGGGTGAGATCTCCGGTCAGCGCGGACGCTTCGATGTGTCTGTGCCGCATTATCTGCAGGCCGCCATGGACTCGAATGATCCCCGGGTCGCCGAGCGGGCGGTGACCATCGCCACGTTTGCCAAGGATTATGTCGTGGCCGCGCGTGCCGCGCGGCGCTGGATAGCCCTGGAGCCGGACAAGCTGGAGGCCCGCAAGGTGCTGACGGCGCTGGCCCTGCGCATGAATGAAACGGACGAGGTGGTCACCCAGCTGGAATACCTCGTCAACGCATCCGCCGACCGGGAAGCGGGATTCGATCTTGCCACGGCCATCCTGGCCCGGCACGCAGATAAAAAGGCCTCGCTGCAGGCCATGGAACGACTGGTGGCACGCTATCCCGAGAGTCCCGAGGGTCTGCTCGGCATCAGCCGGCTTGCCATTCTCGGCGAGGATCTGACGCGTGCCCTGCAGGCCGTTGAACAGGTTCTTGAGATGCGCCCGGGTATGCCGGATGCAGAGATACTCAGGGCGCAGATCCTGATCGAGCAGGACAGGAAGGCCGAGGCGCTGCAAGCGCTGGAACAGGCGGTCGGGCACAACCCGAAGGATACAGAGCTGCGGTTTGCCTATGGCCACCTGCTGCTGGATGCAGGTGACCAGGACGGGGCCAGGCAGCAGTTGGGCCGCGTCGTCGAGCTGGACCCCACCAACACGAACGCACTTTATTCGCTTGCCCTGCTGGAACTGGAGGCCAGGGAGACGATGGCCGCTGAGCGGCACCTGAAACAGCTGCTGGAGATGGGGCAGAAGCAGCAAAGTGTCTATTACTACCTGGGCTATGCCGCGCAGGAACGCGGCAACGATGCCGGCGCCATCGAGTGGTATCGCAAGGTGGAGGCAGGTGAATACTGGATGCAGGCACGTCTGCGCATCGGCAAGCTCATAGCCGGGCAGGGTCGGGTGGAGGAAATGCGTGCAGAAATGCAGGCCCTGCGCCGGAACAGCCCGGAAAATGCCGTTGCCATCTACCTGCTTGAAGGGCAGGTGTTGTCGGACCTCGGCCTCCATGAGGATGCCTATGCACTGTACGAGCAGGCCCTGGCGGACGATCCGGAGAATGAAGACCTGCTTTATTCACGCGCCCTGGTTGCGGAGAAGATCGATCGTATCGATCTTGCCGAGGAGGATATGCGGCGCATCCTGGCCAATGACCCGGATAATGTCCGGACCCTGAACGCGCTCGGCTACACCCTTGCCGACCGTACCGACCGTTACCAGGAGGCCCTGCAGTACATACAGAAGGCCTACGCACAGAAGCCGGACGACCCGGCCATCATCGACAGCATGGGCTGGGTACATTTCCGGCTGGGCAAGCTGAACGAGGCCAGGGCCTATCTGCAGCAGGCATGGGACATGACCAGTGACGGTGAAATCGGTGCCCATCTGGGAGAGGTCCTGTGGATGCAGGGCGAGCATGATGCGGCGCGCCGTATCTGGGAGGAGTCCCGGAAAAATTCACCTGATAATCCCGTCCTGAAAAGAGTCCTCGACCGCTTCATGCCGTGAGACTGTTTCCCGTTCTACTTCTGGTGCTCTACCTGGCAGGGTGCGCAACAGTCCCGGTCGACGCTGGCAAGGGGGCTTTCCTGCCGGGCCCGGGCATCGATGATTACCCCGTGTGGCAGTTCAGGGGACGCGTGTCGCTGATGCAGGGCGAGCAGGGCTGGCATGCCAGCCTCAACTGGAGCGAGACATCCGGGCGCTACCGCCTGAACCTGGCCGGCCCCATGGGCCAGGCGGCCCTGCAGCTCGATGGTGACAGTGACGGTGTTCGCTTGCGGACCGCCAGCGGCGAGGAACTCGTGGCAGGGGATGCCGATACCCTGATCGAATCGGCGACCGGCTGGCAGTTGCCCGTGAGCGGGATTCGCTACTGGGTGAGGGGGGTGCCGGCGCCGGCCGCCTCGGCACAGGTCTTCAGCGACGCTGACGGGCGCCTGGAGCGCCTGTTGCAGTCCGGCTGGGACATCCGCTACAGCCGCTTCCGGCACGTCGAGGGCCGTGACTGGCCGACCCGCATGCAACTGGCCGCCGGGGACATCTCGGTGCGTCTGGTGATCGATGAGTGGCGCCTGTCAGACGGCGCGGGTGCGGCAGGGACAGCCGGTGCCGCGTCTGCCAGCCCGGCCCCATGACGGGGCTGCAGATCCCCGCCAGCGCCCAGGGGCCCTGGCCGGCGCCGGCCAAGCTCAATCTGTTCCTGCATATCACCGGTCGCCGCGCCGATGGCTACCATACCCTGCAGACCGTCTTCCAGTTCCTGGATTACAGCGATCGGCTCTATTTCGCGGTCCGCGAGGACGCGGCCGTCCACGGCCATGGCGGACCCGCGGGGCTGGCACCGGAATTCGACCTGTGTGTGCGCGCAGCGCGGCTCCTGCAGCGGCACACGGGATGTGAAAAAGGTGTTGATATATATAATGAAAAATGTCTTCCCACGGGTGGCGGTCTGGGTGGCGGCAGTTCCGATGCAGCGACCAGCCTGGTCGTGCTCAACCGCCTCTGGGGGCTGGATCTGGGCGGTAATGAGCTCGCCGCGCTGGGATTGCAACTCGGTGCCGATGTGCCGGTCTTCATCCACGGCCAGTCCGCCTGGGCGGAGGGGGTAGGCGAGATCCTGACCCCGGTGGAGTTGCCGGAACCGTGGTACCTGGTGGTAAATCCGGCGGTAAGCGTATCAACGGCCGATATTTTTTCCGACGTGGAATTGACACGGGACACGCCCGGCATGACAATACGCGCCTTTCGATCGGCTGGCGGTCATAATGACTGCGAGGCGGTGGTGCGGCGCAGGTATCCCGAGGTCGGGGCCGTGCTTGACTGGTTGAACGGGTTCTCCGCGGCGCGGTTGACCGGGACCGGCGGGTGCGTGTTTGCGGCCTTCGAGTCGGAAGCCGGGGCGCGCACCGTAGAACGCCAGGTTCCACAGGCGTGGTCCTGTTTTGTGGCCCGGGGTGTCAATCGGTCACCCCTGCTGGCGGCCATCACGTGAGCCTGTGGCCGTTTTTTGGAAGATGGTTAATCCACGTCGCTTTGATGAATCATTGGGACGTCGCCAAGTGGTAAGGCACGGGGTTTTGATCCCCGCATTCGCAGGTTCGAATCCTGCCGTCCCAGCCACAAGCGAGAACCTCAAGGTTCGACCCGAGCGCGGTAGCGCGAGAGAACGGCGGGAGCGTAGCGTACGCCGGCCCCGCAGGGGTGAGGCGCGCAGCGACGAATAATCCTGCCGTCCCAGCCACAAGCAGTCCAGCGCCGCAGGCGCTGGCAATAGATAGACGGGCGGCAGGATGCCGCTGGTGAGATGAGTACAGTTAGCAGATTGCGTTTCCATCAAGTAACAAAATCGAACCCGCTATGAATGGTCTGTCCGCATCCGATTCCGACGCCCGCATGATGGTGTTCAGCGGCAACGCGAACCCGAAACTGGCGCGTGATATCGCAGACCAGCTGCGCCTGCAGCTGGGTAACGCCGTGACTACCTGTTTCAGTGACGGTGAGGTGCAGGTGGAGATCATGGAAAACGTCCGCGGCAAGGATGTTTTTATCGTGCAACCGACCTGTGCGCCCACCAATGACAACCTGATGGAACTGCTGGTCATGATCGACGCGGTGCGCCGGTCATCGGCCTTTCGTATTACGGCGGTGATCCCGTACTTCGGGTATGCCCGCCAGGACCGCCGGCCGCGTGCCGCGCGGGTGCCGATCACCGCCAAGGTGGTGGCCCAGATGATCGGCAGTGTCAAGGCCGACAGGGTACTTACGGTCGACCTGCATGCCGACCAGATCCAGGGGTTCTTCGATATACCGGTGGACAATGTCTACGCTTCGCCGATCCTGCTCGGGGATATCTGGCGGCAGAAGTACCCGGACCTGATTGTGGTGTCACCTGATGTGGGTGGCGTGGTCAGGGCACGCGCGCTGGCCAAGCGTCTCGATGATGCCGAGCTGGCGATTATCGACAAGCGCCGGCCGCAGCCGAACGAGGCCAAGGTGATGAATATTATCGGCGAGGTCGAGGGACGTACCTGCGTCCTGATCGATGACCTGGTCGATACCGCCGGTACCCTGTGCCAGGCGGCCGACGCCCTTAAACGCGAGGGTGCCGCCCGGGTGGTGGCCTATTGCACGCATCCGGTCCTGTCCGGCAAGGCGGTCGCGAACATCGAGGCGTCGATGCTCGACGAACTGGTGGTGACGGATACCATTCCGCTACAGGGGAATGCGCGTTCCTGCAAGCGGATACGCCAGTTGAGCATTGCCGCCATGCTGGCGGAAACCATGCGGCGGATCAGCATGGAAGAGTCCGTCAGCTCCATGTACATGGATTGATACAGCTTAACCGCGTGCCTGTTGCCAGGTAGGGACAGGCCCGCATTCATGCCGACCCTGGTCGCGGGTGAGGCGCAGTCGACCGCCGCAAGGCGGAATTTGGAGAAAAGAAAATGGCTATCAGCTTTGAACTTAATGCAGAGCCACGCAGTGATACAGGTAAGGGTGCGAGCCGCCGCCTGCGTCATGCCGGCAAGGTCCCTGCCATCATGTATGGCGGCGGCAAGGATCCGGAGTCACTGACCCTGTCCCTCAACGAGGTCATTCGAAACCTGGAAAACGAGGCCTTCTATTCCCACATCCTGAATGTGAAGGTCGGTAGTGCGAAAACGCGCGCCGTGCTGCGCGATTTGCAGCGCCATCCCAGTCGGCCGATCATAATGCACATGGACCTGCTGCGCGTCAGCGAATCGGAAAAGATCAAGATGAATGTACCCTTGCACTTCACAGGTGAAGACCTCGCACCGGGTGTCAAGGCGGGCGGCCTGGTCTCGCACGAACTCGTTGAAGTCGAGATCGAATGCCTGCCCAGGGACCTGCCGGAGTATATCGATATCGATATTTCTGCACTGGAGATCGGTGATTCGCTTCACCTCAGCGACCTCGTGGTGCCCGAAGGTGTGACCGTGCTCGAACTGGCGCGCGGTGAAGGCCATGACCTGTCCGTGGTTTCCGTCCATGCCCGCCGTGTCATCGTCGAGGAGGAAGAGGAGGCGGCACCGGAGGCGGCGGCCGAGACTGGCGAGGAGGCCAAGGAGTCCGGTGAAGGCGAAAGTGGCGACTGACCGGTTGGCATCTGACCGTTGACTGCCATACAGCTCGTTGCCGGGCTGGGTAATCCCGGAGCAAAGTACGAACAGACCCGGCATAATGCCGGGTTCTGGTGCGCCGGGCAGTTCCATCACGATAACCGTTACAAGAGCGATATTGCCCGCTGCACCATCGCAGGCCATGACTGCCGACTGCAGAAACCGCTGGAGTTCATGAACTGCAGCGGCCAGCCGGTTGCGTCCCTGGCAGCCTTCTACCGCATAGCGCGCAGCTGCATCCTGGTGGTGCATGATGATCTCGACCTGCCACCCGGGACTGTGCGGCTCAAGCGGGGCGGCGGCCACGGCGGCCACAATGGCCTGCGTGATCTGATCCCCAAACTGGGTGGCAATGACTTCCTGCGCCTGCGCATCGGTATCGGGCATCCGGGCCACCGCGACGACGTGGTCGGCTACGTACTGAAACCCGCGCCGCGCGACGAGCGCGTCGCCATCGACGCCGCCATCGATGCGGCACTCGGGGCGCTGCCGGATATCGTTGCCGGCAGACTCGACAAGGCCATGATGGAACTGCACACCGAAACTTGATGTATGCACTCCTGGCAACTGAGGCCCGTCCAGGCCCTGACGTAATCCGGGATCCGCTGTACCGCTTGTATCGGATGCCGCTGTCCGCCCCGGGCTATGATTGACACAATGGAAACCAGGATCATATGAGCGTCAAATGCGGCATCGTCGGCCTGCCCAACGTGGGCAAGTCCACTCTGTTCAACGCCCTTACCGAGGCGGGCATCCAGGCGGAGAACTACCCGTTCTGCACCATCGATCCGAATATCGGCGTAGTGCCGGTCCCGGATCCGCGCCTCGACAGGCTGGCAGAGATCGTCAAGCCGAAGAAGGTCATCCACACCACCATGGAGTTCCTGGATATCGCCGGACTGGTGGCGGGCGCCTCCAAGGGTGAGGGGCTGGGCAACAAGTTCCTGGCCAATATCCGCGAGACCGACGCCATCTGCCAGGTGGTGCGCTGCTTCGACGATGACAACGTGGTGCATGTCAGTGGCAGCATCGACCCGGTACGCGATATCGATGTCATCAATACCGAGCTGGCGCTGGCCGACCTGGAAACCGTAGAGAAGGGCATCCAGCGTGTTTCCAGAGTCGCCAAGAGCGGTGACAAGGAGGCCAGGGCGCAACTGGCCGTGTTCGAGGCAGTACGCGAGCACCTGGATTCGGGTCGACTGGTCATCAGCATGGGTCTGGACGAAGACCAGCAGGAGGCGATCTACGAGCTGCACCTGCTGACCGCCAAGCCGGTCATGTATGTGGCCAACGTCATGGAGGACGGCTTCGAGAATAACCCCTACCTGGATGCGGTCAGAAAACGTGCCGAGGAAGAGGGCGCCGAAACAGTCGCAGTCTGTGCGGCCATCGAGGCCGAGCTGGTCGACCTGGACGCAGCCGAAAGCAGGGATTACCTGGAGGAACTGGGCCTGGAGGAGCCGGGCCTGAATCGTGTCATCCGTGCCGGTTACAAGCTGCTCGGCCTGCAGACCTATTTTACCGCCGGGGAGAAGGAGGCGCGGGCCTGGACCGTCAGGATCGGCGCCACCGCACCGCAGGCCGCCGGCGTGATTCACACCGACTTCGAAAAAGGCTTTATCCGCGCCGAGGTGGTCTCCTATGATGATTTCGTCGCCTGCGGCGGGGAGCACGGTGCGCGCGAGGCCGGCAAGTTGCGCCTCGAGGGCAAGGACTACATCGTACATGACGGTGATGTCATGCATTTCCGTTTCAATGTGTAGACGCCCCTCGCGGGTTTGACAGGGAGTTGTCCCCGCACTGCGTTTTCGGGTACCCTCTGCAACCCTTCTGGCTACGTAGCTCAGCTGGTTAGAGCACAGCACTCATAATGCTGGGGTCGGTGGTTCAAGTCCACCCGTAGCCACCATAATCTTACTTTTACATCAGTACATTGCGTCGGCAGCGTTTCATCAGGCCCGGCGCAGCATCACCAGTTCGGGACTTTTTCGGGAGTTTTCCCCGCAGACTCGGTTGGCTGCTATCAACAGGTTCCGCAGTTCCGCCGCCGAGTAGTGCGTGGTGACGCGACTCGAACGGTGGCCCAGCAGGTCCTGACGATCTTCAAACGATACACCGGCGGCTCGCAGGCGGCGTCCAAAGGTGTGCTTGAGATCGTGCACCCGGATATTTCTGAAACCCTCCGGGCACGCTCTGCCAAACACTTTTTAGTAAAACTTGGCTGCCTTCAGCCTGGCATGTCGCCATGCCGTGTTGTGTACCGGCCTGCGGCGGGGCGGTACGGATCATCGCCAGTATCGAGGATCCGGTGGTGATCGGGAAGATTCTGGCGCATCTTGAGCAAACGGCGCCAGGTGGTGAGGTCGTGCGGCTGCCCGGGCCGCGCGCGTCGCCGGAGGAGTGGGGCTGACGGGGCACACACGGGGATTCGTGACATGGCCAGGATGCCGACCCGACAGGGAGGTGGGCAGGGGTGGCTGCGGTAGGTGGCCGGGCCAGCGCTGTTGTGAAAAGGAAAAGGCCGGCGAATGCCGGTGGCAGAGACTCGGGAGGGGCCCGGTGGTAGCCGGATCGGGGGGATTCTCACGAAATACGTAGGTTATGCTTCCTATACGCCAACCTCGTATCGTGGTGTGGGTGCGGCTAGGATAACCCACTTGAAGAACGGGGACATTGTGATTTATTACAATCATACCAGGGAACAGAATGCCCCCTGTTTTTCTACGCCAATCCCCGACGTGTGACCGAAATTCCTTGAATATTTCTGAAATTGGTCTAAACACATACAAAGGCAACCGGGAAATTAATAACACCATCCCGTCAATGCAATCATGTTGCCGACGGCGCAATAACCAGGGGTCAATGCCAAATCGACTGCCCTGGTCCCACTCCCCGCCTACCGCCATGGAGGAGACCAATGAAGACACTCAACCTGTACCTGCTTTCCGGCTTGGTAATGATGACGCCGGTCACTGCCCAGGCCTATTGCTGCTGGAACGAGGCCATCTGCAAGGCCGTATGTGGTTTTCGTTGCTGCGGCGCGAATGACTTTGTTTCGACTTCCGGGACAGAAGCCCTGGCCGGCATCAACACAAGTGATCTGGAACGCGAAGTCGAGGCCGCACAGGATTGTAATCCGAAAATTCGCAATGCCATGTCACGGCAGCTGAGAACCGCACCCGGCAAACCGCCGGCAATGCGTTACCAGCAGCGCTAGGAAACTCTGATTAATCCGTCATTCAGCGGCCTGTCGTAAATATTCCGTGTTTATTTAAGAGCGCTCGCGCGTCAGGGGCTGGATCAGTGTCCATGCCCTGACATCCGTCATGATTTGTCGCTTCCGTGATGGCCCGGGAAGTCGATCAGATCGGCATGCAAACCACACTTGCCGGCGGCTTCAACAAACACCGCCGGATCAATAACGTCCTGGTCATACTCGATCAGCATGAAATGCGGCTGTTCATCATGACAGGCGGCGGCAATGACGCCATTCATGGCCAGCAGGTGGCCCCGCAGGTATTTGCGTTGCTCGTGGGTTGCCGCCTCATCCATGTGAAGCGTTACTTCCGAAATCCGGGTGGCCTGGGTCGCCTTTTCGTTTTGCTCTATGGAAGGCGAGGTCCCACCGGCGCCCAGGAAGACAGCCTCACCCAGCGAAATGCAACCCAGCGGGATCACAAACAAGGTCAAGATAGTTGAAACAAATACACCGAACAGCAGCGAGATCGCCATGCCCTGGAAGGTCGGGTCTGTGAGAATCACTGCCGAACCCAGCACCAGTGCCATGGCGGTAATCACGATAGGCCGGGTACGCGCCTTCACTGCGGTGATCACGGCATCGTAAAGCGGCACCCCGTCCTTGACCAGGACGATGGTGAAATCTATCAGCAGGATCGAGTTGCGCACGATAATACCTGACAGGGCAATCCAGCCGATCATGGAAGTGGCGGTAAAGTCGGCACCCAGCAACCAGTGGCCGGGGACGATGCCCAGCATGGTCAGGGGGATAGGCGCCATAATGATGGCCGGGATCGAGAAATTGCCGAACTGCCACACGACCAGCATGTAGATGACGACCAGGGCCACGGCGAAGGCCATGCCCATGT
Organism: uncultured Ectothiorhodospiraceae bacterium; assembly: GCA_947258845.1. Lineage (GTDB taxonomy): Bacteria > Pseudomonadota > Gammaproteobacteria > UBA9214 > UBA9214 > CAMYJZ01. The sequence goes on from CAMYJZ010000002.1 coordinate 24,816, forward strand.
CACGGAAGGTCTCGTAGGTCACCGTCCACTCGCCGGACCATTCAAATCCGGATTGCGATACGGATTCCGGCGGGCCGGTCCAGGTGCCTTCCAGTTTGACACCATCCGGGGTCGTGTACTGTTCCAGCCGTTCCTGCACATCGAACATGGCGTAAATCGGCGCCGCATACTTGCCTACGGCATCACCCACGACGAACTCCACCGGTTGCAGGTCCTTGTGAAAGATAAATGGATCGCGCACGCTCTTGACGAACTTTCCAAGTTCGGCAAGCGGTATGGTGCGGCCATCCTGGGTCATTACCGGCAGGTCGCTCAGGTTGCTCAGCCGGGAGCGTTGTGCCAGGGGAATCTGGAGCAGGATATAGGTCGGCTCGTAAACCAGCGCCTGCTTGATATCGCCAAGCTTGAATTCACCCATGGCCATGGCCAGATGCTGGTTGATGGTCTCGACCAGCACGCCCTGGGTGGCGGCCTTGTCCAGGTCGACCTCAAAGCGCCACGTCTCGAGATCGTTGCGCATGAAATTGTCGACATCGGCCAGGTATTCCGATTCATTGAAAATGGCGGTCATATCGGCGGCAACCTGGCGTCGGGTCGCGTCATCCGGCCCGTGGATTTCGGCCACCACGGTCTGCAGCACCGGCGGCCCCGGGGGCATCTCCACGATAGTCAGTACCGCACCCGCCTGGTGGGCAATGGGAGTCAGCAGTTCACGGGCTGCAGTGGCAATCTCGTGACTGCTGCGCTTGCGCTCCTTCTTGTCCAGCAGTTTGACCTGGATCTCGGCCTGCCAGGGGAACTGGCGCAGGTAGTAATGGCGTACCAGGCCGTTGAAATCGAACGGCTTGGCAGTGCCAACATAATTCTGTATGTCAATCACCTCGGGGAAAGTCCGCAGCGCATCCGTCAACTCGGCTGTCAGGCTCGCGGTGTCCGGCAGTGCGGTTCCGTCCGGCATGTCCAGGGTCAATGAAAATTCGGATTTGTTGTCAAATGGAAGCATCTTCACCGTGACGGCATAGGTGAAGAACATGGAAACTGTGACAATGAAGGCGAACAACAGGCCGATAAGGAAACTCCAGCCATAGCGAGGGGTGTAGTACAGTGCTCCAATGGTCTTGCGATAGAATTGCTCCAGCCAGCCATCGATTTTCTCGTCCCGTGCCTCCATCTTGCGGAGTTTGGCCATGGAAGGAATCATGCGCATTGCGAGCCAGGGTGCGAACACCACCGCGGCGATCAGGGAGAGAACCATGGCCACAGAGCCCAGTGCCGGGATCGGTTCCATGTAGGGTCCCATCATGCCGCGCACAAAGCCCATTGGCAGCAGGGCCGCGACTACCGTATAGGTGGCCAGCACGGTAGGGTTGCCTACCTCGCGTACCGCATCGACCGCAATCTCGGTGGTGGTCTCGCCCGCCTTCAGCCAGCGACTGTAGATGTTCTCCACGATAACAATGGCATTGTCTACCAGGAAGCCAATGGAGAATATCAGCGCGAACAGACTGACCCGGTCGATTGTGTAACCAAGCACCATGGCGATAAAGACGGTGACCACCAGTACCACCGGAATGGTAACCAGCACCACAATCGCCGGTCTCAATCCCAGTGACAGCCAGACCAGCAGGGTTACCGCGCCGGTGGCAATGACCAGTTTGAATAACAGGGAGTTGACCTTGTCATTGGCGGTCTTGCCGTAGTTGCGGGTGACTTCCACGTGGACATCATCGGGGATCAGCAGGCCCTTGAGATCCTCGACCCTTGCCAGCACCCGGTTGACCACGGCAACACCGTTACTGCCGCGCTGTTTTGCGACAGCAATCGTGACTGCCGGTGCGGCAATGATCCCGGGGTTGTCACTGGCCGGGCCGGTCGTATGCGTCACGATACTGCGCGCATCTTCCGGTCCCTTGCGTACCTCTGCGACATCGCTCAGAAATACCGGCAGACCCTGGTGGCTGCCAACCACCAGTCGCTTGAAGTCATCGACCGATTCCAGGAACTTGCCGGTTTCAACGAAATAATGCTTGCCCGCCTGTTCGATAGACCCAACGGTTTGCTCGGTATTGAAACCCTGGATGGTGGCGGCGATATGTCCCATGCTGATACCGTAGCCGGTGAGCCGTTCGGGTTGTATTTCGACAATCACCTGCTCTGCCCGGCCACCGGATATAAAGGCGGTCCCCGTCTGCGGCAGTGATTTGATATCCTGCAATACGCTGATGGCGAGTGTACGCAACACCGCATCATCCAGTTCCTGTGACCACAGGGTCAAGGTAACGACCGGTACGTCATCGACTTCCTTGATCTTGACGAGTGGCATTTCCACGCCGGGCGGCATGACATCCAGGTTCTGCTGGATCTTGTTATGAGTGAGCACAATGGCGCGCTCGATTTCCTCGCCGACGTGGAATTCCAGGGTAATGATGCCCATTTCCTCGTCACTGACTGAATAGACATGCTTGACGCCGGCAATCTCGCTGACGATCCGTTCCAGTGGACTGACTGCCAGCCTGGACATCTCCTGGGATGATGCGCCGGGCATGCGCAGGAATATATCCACCATGGGTACCGAGATCTGTGGATCCTCCTGACGGGGAGTGGCCAGCAATCCGTATGCGCCCACGAGCATAAAGGCAATGAACAACAGGGGAGAAAGCGGAGAGTGGATAAAGGAGTCGGCCAGGCGGCCTGCAAAACCAAGTTCATCCTTGGTGAGCATGTCTTTTTTATGGGTACTGGTCATGACTACTCAGTCCTGTCTTGTTATCCCCGTCACCGGGGCCTTGTTTTTTTCAGGATTAACCGGAACCGCCCGTGAGCCGGTCCTGCAGCATTTCAGGTTAGTTGTTCTGTGTCAGAAACCGTGCTTACTCCATCGCTCCTGACATGGTTGAGGGTGTCGGCTTCTTCAGGATGCGGTCTCCGGCCTGGATGCCCGAGATGACGCTGATTTGCCCGTCACTGGTTTGCGTCCCGAGGCGCAGCACCTTCATCTTCAGGTGACCGTCCTCGCTGACCTTGAAGACCGCCGGGAGGCTGCCGCGCCACACGACGGCGGATGCCGGAACCACGGGCAGTTCCTGTCCCTTGTGCGCCAGGTCCGGGATCAGCACTTCGGCGTAGGTGCCCGTTTTGGCCTTGATCCCTTCCGGGATACCGAATTTCACCGTTGTGGTATGGCCGCCCTTCTGGGCCATGGGGAACACCCGGTCCACCTTGACCTGGATTACGCTGCGTTCACTTCCCACCCTGGCCATCAGGGTCTCGCCTTCCTGGACCGCGTCCAGCAGACGGGTGGGAACCTCGACCTGGATTTGCATCTCGGTGGTATCGGCAAATGCAAGCAAGGGCATCCCCGGTTGCACTATATCGCCCACCTCGATCATCTTTGAGACGATGATCCCGTCAAACGGCGCCCGGCTGAAGGTGTTTTCAATGGATTCATCAAGTTCCCGGATGGCCTGCCGTGCCTGCAGAACACTGTTGGACGCGGTCTGTAGCTGGGTTCCCTGTCCGACCAGGCCTGCATGCCGCTCATATCCCGGTTCGCCCTGGCCCGTCATGGAGCGCATCGGGTCCGTGAACATGCTGAACATGCTGGGCATGCCCCCCATCATGGTATTGGATTGTGCGTTGGGTGACAGGACCTCGCGATTGAACTGCACATAGGCGTTGTGGTAGGCGGCCTCTGCATTCGCGAGTTGTGCTTCCGCCTGTTTGCGTTTGGCCAGCAGGGCCGATTGATCCAGCTGGACCAGTATCGTGTCTTTGGTAAAGGCATCGCCTTCTTCGCCGGCTATGAACTCCACATCGCCCGGCATCTGGGCAGACAGATTCACCATCTTGCGCGCAATAACCGTCCCGCCCAGGGTGATCACTCCACCGGTATCGGCTTCTTTTACTGTAATGATTTCCGGGCCGGAATCAGCAGGTGTCTCATCCGCAGAGGCCTGTGCGAAACAGCCACCCGTCAGGGTGGCTCCGAGAATCGTGGCAACAAGAAAACGAATCATAATCACGCAACCTTTAATAGTTGTCTCGTTAATGTGTATACGTAGCATATTATTTATACGCCCGGGCGGCCAGAAACTCAAGGCGGACGATAAATTATCATAATAATAACAGATAGTTATGTTTTTACGAGGCCGGTACCTTTCCACGATATGCCATCAGGACCTGAAGCTCCGGAAGCGGAGCGGATTTCCCCTGCTCATGGACCCGGGGACGAGCCGGGGCGCGGATACACCGACAAGCGAACTCGTGGCCGCCATGCGTCAACAAGGTCAGCCGGCTGGCAGTTGCAGTTCGTGGCTCAGGAGCGCGTTGTGATTGGCTGCTGATGTACTACCCGTTCCAGAAGGCCTGGAGCAGATGAATAGATGAGATCACCACGATGGAGGCCGCAGACTTTCTGCTTCAGCGAGACGGGATGGGGAGAGTGCCGACGGCCTGTTTTATAAAATCAAAAGTGCTCAGGTTTTCGGCTGTTTTGTCGTTATGAATAAAAACGGCGGCTAACAGGACCGGTCGCGGGATATATCAGGCGGTTTTTCTCCCGTCAGCACCCATACCCAGAAGGATTCAGGTCCAGCCGGCGGCCAACTGCGGACGGCTGTCGGGGTGGAACAAAAGTGATTTTAAAACAGTATGTTAAACCTTTAATCGGGATCATGCGATGAGTAAAAACAGCGAAACACCTCAGGAATCCAAACGGGACAATCCGAATTCCGGCGACGGACCGGGTGGCGGAAACGCCGTTACCGGGCCTGTACAGGGGGCAACGGGATTTGTCCCGAAAGTGGCCGAGTTGAACGAGGAGATCAACCGGCTGTTTGGAAAAATGCATGGTCTGGATGAGGCACTGCGTGAAAGTGATGATCGCGCCCGGCAGATTGAGGAGAAGAGCCATACGATCGCCGAGCTGCAAGACCAGATTGAAGAAAAGAGCGGTGAAATCGATCGCCTGCAAATTGACATTGACGGGCTGCACGACTCCCTGAGCAAGCAGGAACAGCGGTTCGAGGACCAGCTGCATGGCAAGCAGTCGGAGATCGGTGAACTGGAGGGCAGGGTATCGGAGCGTGGCCAGGAGGTCAGCCGGCTGTATGGACATGTCGAGGAAAAGGGCCTGGTCATCAACCAGCTGACCGAACAGCTCGGTCAGCGTGATGAAGAGCTTGTCAGCCTGCAAGGCGATGTAGAGGGCAGGGAACAGACGATTGCCCGGCTCGAGGGTGAACTCGGGGAACTGGATGCCAGCTTTAGGGAAGGCAAGGAACGCAGCGATGCGCTACTTGAGGAGAGGCAGGAGCAGATCGCCCGACTGGAGTGGAAGGTCAAGGAGAAATACAAGGAGATCACCCAACTGCATGGCAAGATCCATGACCTCGGTGACGAGTTGCGTGGCAGCGAGGAACGTGCCGAACAGCTTTCCCAGGAAAAGACCCAGGTCACTGTTGAACTGGAGGGGCGAATTGCAGGGAAAGAACGCGAAATTTCAGAATTAAATGAACGTGCTGGTGAAATGGCGCAGGAAATCGCCAATCTGACCGGACAGGTGAATGAACAGGCGCAGATCATCACCGGCCTGGAGGAGCAGGCCGCGGAACTGCAAAACAGCTTGCGATTTGCCGAGGAGCAGGCCGAACAGCGGCTGGAAGAGAAGCAGCGGGAAATTGCCGGCTTGCATGGACAGGTCGAGGACCTGAATGCGGCTATGCATGCCAGCGAAGAGCAGGCCGCCCGGCAGATTGCAGAGAAGGGTGATGAGATCACGCGCCTGGTTGCGGATCTTGAAGAGAAAGACCAGGCACTGGTTCAGTCGCAGGCAAGTGCCAGAGAGAAAGACGAGGCCATCGACGGGCTGGAAGAGAGCATTCAGCAGTTGAACATGAGCATGCGCACTGTAGAAGAGCGGGCCGCGCAGGAACTCGAGAGCAAGCAGAAGGAAGTCACTGAGCTGGAATGGAGCGTCAAGGATAAAAACGCTGAAATCAGTGAATTGCACGGGAATATCCGTGATCTGAGTGCCGAGCTGAGTAACTCTCAGGAGCAGGCCGAGCGCCAGCTGGATACGAAATCACGGGAGATCGAGCAGTTCGAGACCCAGGTCCGGATGCTGGAGCAGGACAAGCGTGAGAGTGCCGAGCGTACCGGGCAGGAATTGCAGGAAAAGGCAAAATATATCAGTCAACTTGAAGCCAGGCTGGAGCATCTGAATACGGCCCTGCATGAAAACAAGGAAAGTGCGACACAACAGATAGCAGAACAGACCCGGGTCGCTGAGACCCAATCACAGCTAGTTGCCCAGCTTGAGCAGCAGCTGGAGCAGCAGCAGGCTGCCATGAATACCAACGTCGAGAACAGTGCCCGGGAACTACAGGCCAAGATGCAAGAGGTCACTCAGTTGTCCAAGGCGCTGGAACAGAAGGCTGATGAGGTCACTGAGCTGCATGGCAAGGTCCGCGAGGTTGGTGCAGAACTGGATGCCCGTGAGGCGCATGCCGCCGAGCAGGTGCAGGAACATGAACAGGTGGTTCGCCAGCTCAAGGAAAGAATCGGGGAACAGATGACGACCTTGCAGGATGTTGCTGAGCAGGCCAGAAAGCAGCAGAAGGGGAAGATGCAGACAATCGGCGAACTCGAGAAGCAGCTCAGGCAGCAGTCGGCGGCCATGGCGGATGTGGTCGAGGAGGCCCGGCAGCAGCAGGAACAGCAGAGGCAGACGATCGGCGAGCTCGAGGAGCAGCTCAGGCAGCAGTCGGAAAGCGGCAGTGGCCAGGCCAGCAAGTATGCGGAAGAGCTCGAGGCAAGCCAGGAAACCATCAAGCGGCTCACTGCGGATATCGATGAAAAAGATAAGGAAATCAGTAATCTGAATAACAAGTTCGAGGAGGTGAATACCCGCCTGGGTGAGAGCAACGCGCGTATCGCCTGGCAAAACAAGGAGAATTCCAGGGCCATCAACCAGCTGAAGGCCCAGCTCAAGCAGGAATCCGTCGGCATGCGCGAACACACAAGCCAGGCCGCGCAGCAGCTGCAAGAAAAGGACGAGGAGATTGCAGAAAAGGCGCAGCTCATCAGCCGCATGGAGGAACAGGTCCGGGAGATGCAGGCCTCAGGGAAGGCGGCACAGGAAAGGGCCGAGCAGCTGAGTGCGGAAAATGCCCGCCTGTCCAAGACGGTGAAGGCATCTGAACAACAGGACCGGCCGGCAGCCACTAGCGGTGGCAATGAAACGGTATCGGGGAACAAGGAACAGGAAGTCGTCAAGTTGCAGAATACGGAGATTGCCCGGCTGCAGGAACACGTCCAGAAACTTAAGGTCAAACTCAATGAGAATGCCGAGCGACAGCTGCAGAAAAAGCAGGAGCAGAGTTCGCAGCCGGTGACCAACGCAATCAAGACCGTGATGGAAGACAAGCTGAAGAAGCTGAGTACCCTGGACACGCTGACCGGGATGGTGAACCGTCAGCACTTCATGAAGGTGCTGGACGCATCGGTCAAGACTGAAGACGCGGCAGGTCAGTCGGTGCTTTACATCCTGCTGCATAACTTCAGGGATATTCGCGAGAAGATCGGTGTGTCTGACAGTGATGTGGTCCTGCGCAATGTTGCAAGCATCATCCAGGCCGATCTTGGTAAGCAGGATGTGGCATCTCGCTTCGGCTACTACGTATTCACCGTCCTGCATCAGGGGAGTGATGCGATGACGGCTAACCAGCTTGCCGAACAAATTCTCCACAAGCTGGAGAATCATGTTTTCAATGCAGGGGAGCACACTGTCAGGGTGAGTCCGAGTATCGGTATCAGCGAGGTCAGCAATAGCGTACATAGCGCCGAGGGCCTGATCCAGCGTGCCGATCTTGCCTGCGAGGTGGCCCGTTCATCCAGTGGAACCAGGGTCTACACTCACAATTCAGCGGTAGAGGAACAGCTTGCTCCGGAGCATGAAACGGAGTCGCACCTGATGGTGAGGAAGACGCTGCAGGATGAGCGGTTCTACCTGGTTTACCAGCCAATAGTCAGTCTTGCAGAAGACAAGCAGCAGCGCTACGAGGTGTTGTTGCGGATCCTTGATGAAGATGGCGAGGTTGTTCTACCCAGCCAGTTCCTGAAAGTGGCGGAATCGATGGGCCTGAGTGGTGAGGTGGATATCTGGGTGATCGAGAATGCCTTCAAAAAGCTCGCGGAACTGCAGCGCGAGGACAAGGATGCCACCTTCTATATCAAGGTCTCGGGCAAGACCATCGCCGACAGGGAGCTTGCCCTGTGGATTGACGCGAAGATGAACGATTACCAGCTGCAGCGCGAGAACGTGGTCATCGAGATTGCAGAAGAATCCGTGCTCAATGATATGGAAAACAGTATGGCATTTGTGACATCCATGCATAACCTGGGTTGCAAGGTGGCACTGGAACATTATGGTGCATCAAGTCCTCCCCAGGTTCTCAAACGTCTTCCCGTCGATGTCCTCAAGGTGAATGGCGGCCTGATTGCGGGTATGGCGGGCAGCGAGGAGAACCAGGTCACTGTGAAGACCATCATCACGCTGGCGCGAGATCTCGGTATGGAATGCGTCGCTGAACAGGTCGAGGACACTGTCGTGCTGGCACTGCTGTGGCAGTACGGTGTCCAGTTTGTCCAGGGGAACTTCGTCCAGATACCGAGCAGGAATCTCGATTACAATTTCGAGGCCAGCGTCACCGGCAACGAGTCCAGCGTTTTCTCCGCGTAACATAAAAGGGGCCAGCACCCGTTCAGGAACAGGGTGCTGGCCCATTCCATTTCCACTGTATTCCCTCACCCGTAAACAGGACAGCCTCTCCTGTCCCGGATATCGCTTACATTGCCTATATCCTGAATTCTGTTAGTTGATTTCTACGGTTGCGGAACCCGTTTCTGCAGTTCCAGCAATTCGATCACGAAGATCAGCCGGGCATTCGCCGGGATGATGTCGTCCACCGATCGCGCGCCGTATCCCAGTGCAGGTGGCAGCATTAGCAGCCGCCTGCCGCCCGGTTTCATTCCTGTCACCCCTTCATTCCAGCCTTGCATGACCTTGTCTGTGCCAATGACAAAGGCAACCGGGTCGCGCCACTGGCGGCTATTGTAAATCTCTTTTCCCTTTCTGCCGCTGTCATCCAGCCAGCCGAAACAGAAAATTCCAAACTTATTGTTTTTAAACATAAATAAGTCAGAACGGCCAGAGGTCCCAGCCCCTGTCCAGCTCGTCCGCGCAGCGGGACAGCTGGGTGTGGTAGGTCTTGGCACGCGCGTCCACCTTGTTCGCAACCTGCTTCAGCCACGGCTTGCTATTATAGGTCTTGCGTTTATAGCCACCGTGGCCCTCATGATAGGCCAGGTACTGGTTATAGGCGTCCCACTTGGAGATGCCCAGCATTTCGTGAGTCATGTTGCCGTACCAGGCGATGAAGTCCACGGCATCGGCAAACTTGTCGCGATCCGCGCCGCGGTTGCCGGATTTTTCGATATACCAGTCCCAGGTCGAGTCCTTGGCCTGGGCATAGCCGTAGGCGGAGGAGATACGTCCCCAGGGGATCACCCAGAGCAGCCGGTCGCGCGGTGGCTTGGCATCATGCACGAAGCTCGATTCCTGGTAGATGATGGCCAGCTGAATGTGCACCGGTAACCCCCAGCGCTCGTAGGCCTTCAGGGCGTCGCGGTACCAGCCGCTCTTGTCAGCGAAGATCTCGCAGCTGTCGCTGAGGTCCTTGGGCGGATCGGTCGAACAGCCGGCCAGGCATGCCAGCAAAAAGGACAGACAAAGGGTGATCACAGGGTTCTGCACGCGGCCAGTTTAAAACGGCGTGCAGGCCGTTGACCAGCAGGGTGTGGCATCGATTGCCTTTTATTGACGATGTCTGCAATGTACCTTGCGCCATATTGATAAGGCAGAAATCTAAGCGCGGAGTTGAGTCCATGGAAAAGACAACTATTTCAGAACTGGAACGACGGCTTGTCGAGGCGGCCGAGGCCGAGCTGCTGACGCGGTTCAACCGGGTCGAGGTCGAGGTCAAGGCTGACGGTTCGCTGCTGACCGAGGCGGACAGCGCCATGCAGGCCCGCTTGCAGCGGGAGCTGGAGGAGCTGTTCCCGGAGCATGCCATGCTGGGCGAGGAGATGGATGCCGAGGAACAGCACGGGCTGTTGAGCGGTGCCGGGCATGGCTTGTGGGTACTGGATCCCCTCGACGGCACCAGCAATTTTGCCAGCGGGATTCCCTATTTCTGCGTTTCACTGGCTCTGCTGGTCCGGGGCGAGGTGCAGCTGGCACTGGTCTATGACCCGGTGCGCCGCGAGCTGTTTCATGCCCGGGCCGGTGCGGGGGCCTGGTTGAACGGGACGCCGCTGGGAGGTCGCCATCCCCTGACGCCGTTGCGACAGGGCATCGGGCTGGTCGATTACAAGCGCCTGCCCGGGGAACTGGCACGCCGCCTGGCGACTGCTGCGCCCTACAGTTCGCAGCGCAGTTTCGGGTCGGTGGCGCTGGACTTCTGCTGGCTGGCGGCCGGGCGCGTGCATGTCTACCTGCACGGGCGTCACGATCTGTGGGACTACGCCGCCGGGCTGGCCATCCTGCACGAGGCCGGTGGCTATTCGGTCACGCTGGAGGGCGTGTCCCGCCCGCCTATGAACCTGGAGCCGCGATCAAGCGCCGCGGCACTGGACGCCGGCCTGTTCCGGGACTGGTGCGCGTGGCTGGGTATCGAGTCCCGCGGGGACTGATTCAGGGCTGGCGCAGGCAGTCCAGGGCCGCGCTCTTGTAGCATTGCGCCAGGGTCGGGTAGTTGAAGACGCTTTGCGCCAGCACGTCGACTGTGGCGTGGCAGTTCATGGCCATCTGGCCGACGTGGATGAGTTCGCTGGCAGACTCGCCGATGATGTGCACACCGAGAATGGTACGGTTGCCACGTTCCACCAGCAGTTTCAAAAAACCGCGCTCGGCACCGATAATCTGGCCGCGGGCTGTCTGGTCGAAGCGTGCGCGCCCGGCCACGTAGCTGGCCCCGCGTTCCTGCAGCTCGCGCTCGGTCTCGCCCACGTAGGAAAGCTCGGGGATGGTGTAGATGGCCATGGGCAGCAGTCCGGCGGAGTGGGCGTTTTCATGGGCAAATGCGTGATTGACGGCGACCCGTCCCTGTTCCATGGCAGTGGAGGCCAGCGACGGCCGGCCCGCGAGGTCGCCGATGATGTAGATGTGGTGCCGGGCGGTCTGGAAGTTTTCGTTGAGGCGTACCCAGCCGTGATCGTCGGCCACCAGGCCGGCGGCATCCAGGTCCAGGCCGGTGTAGTTGGGTTCGCGTCCCAGGGCATAGAGCAGTACATCCGACTCCAGGGTCGTGCCGTTGTCCAGGCTGGCGAGTACCCGCTCGCCCTCCCGGCGGATATCCTGTACCCGGGTTTGCATGTGCAGCTGTATGCCCATGTCCAGCAGTTCCTGCTCCAGCTCGTGCTGGATATCCTGGTCCAGGTAGGCCAGCACGTGTGCATGCGAGTCCACCAGCTGCACCTGTACCCCCAGCGGTGCGAACATGGTGGCGAATTCACAGGCGATCACGCCGCCACCGACCACCAGCAGCTGTTCGGGCAGGCGCTGCAGTTTTAGAATCCCGGTGGAGTCCAGCACCCGTTCCCGGTCGAACGGCACCTCGGCTGGGCGGCGTGGCCGGGAACCGGTGGCCAGGATGATGACGCCGGCACGCAGTCGGCTTGCCTCGCCGTCTGGCTGGTGTACCAGCAGCGTTTGGGGGTCGTGGAACGCGGCCTCGCCCGGTATCAGGGTCACGCCCGCGGCCATCAGCTGGCTGAGCAGCAGGCTTTCCTGGCTTGCGATGACACGCTTCTCGCAGGCGAGCGCCTCGCTCATAAAACCGCTGGGTAGCCGGCCGCGGGTCTGCACGGCCTCGCGCATGCCGCGACCCGCAAAGCGCGAGGCCAGGTAGGCGGCCTCGCGCAGCGCCTTGCTGGGGATGGTGCCGGTCTGCAGGCTGACGCCGCCGAGGTAGGGCTTGCGCTCGATCAGGCCAACGCGCTTGCCCAGGGCGGCAGCCTGGAGGGCGGCACTCTGGCCCCCGGGCCCGGAGCCGATGATCAGCAGGTCGTAGTCGAAGGGTTCCATGCAGGTTCCATTGTTGGTGTCAGTCGGGACGGCGGGTACTTTTTACCATTGTGCCGATTGTTTTTCGAATGCCGGGGAGGCGCTTTCTGTAAACGGGGCCGCCAGGGGTTCGCCGATAAAGACGCCCTGGCCGGGCCATGCCACACTCTTCCAGTAGGCCTCGATAAGCGTCTCGCCGTCCAGGTAACGGTCGATGGCGATGTCGGGGCGGGGAAATTTCTGCACGAAGGCGCAGGGTTCGACCACCGTGCCATAACTCCCGGAGGCACCGGCCTCCAGCCAGCGCAGGCTGCTCATCTGTTTGCTGCCGTCGAGTTTGCCCCCGACCGATGTCAGGTGGTCGGCCAGAGCGCCGGGCCGGTAGCCATTGGTGTCGATGTCATCGACCCGGGCGCGGCCGGTGAAATAGAACAGGACATCGGTGCGATGACGCAGGGCGTCCGCCTCGATGATCTTTATGCCAAACCGGTCGGACTGCAGCAGGGCGATGCCGGGGAAAAAACGGGCGCGCACGTTCCGTGCCCGGTCCCGGGTGCTGAGGAGGTAGGCGCTGCCGCGCGGCCGGGAACCGTCCGCGGCCATTCCCCGATCGATGAGTGACTGCACGGCGTCGAAGTCCGTCCCGGCCAGCAGCATGGCCGGGCGCCAGCCATGATCGTCGAAGGGACGCCGGCTGTCGCTGTTGAAATAGGGGCTGGCCCGGGTGGCCTTGCAGCCCTGGGCGCAGAAGGCCTCGTCGTAGCCGGCCGCGAAGGCGGTGGTGATGGACAGGCAAGCGACCCGGTAGGGCAGGGTCCAGGCCAGGGCATAGGCCTGGACCGCGGCCGGGACCTGGCGGTTGACGTCCGCCATGACCGTCTCGAACTCGGTGCGCGGCATGACGGCACGTCCCGGGGTAAAGCGGACATGGATCAGGTTTTGCGCCGGGATCCGGCGTGTGTCGCGGTAATAGTCCGCAATACGTACGCTCAGCGGGTCATTGTCGTTGACCACAATGGCCAGCTGTTGCGCTCCGAAGGCAACGGTCGGATTGAACGCCGGTTCCTGCGGGCTGGTGGCGGCATTGCAGGCTGACAGCAGGAACAGGGCCAGCAGGCCGGGGACTGGCAGATTGCGCAGATTGATTGGAAAAGATCGCCGGGGTGACCCGGGTTGAGTGCTCATGTGACTGTTGAGGCCAGTGTGTGTCTCTGAATGCACCTCAAGACTAACATGGAAACAGCCAGTTACTGGCGGTGCCTATTACCTCAGGGGCTTCTACATCAATCGCGCTGGAAAAAAAACGGGTGGCCACTGGCCACCCGTGATATTCATTAAGAAAGCGTGACTTATTTGTTTCGACGCCGGCGTGCCACACCGATCAGGCCGATCAGGCCACTGCCGAACAGCCAGACGGCTGCGGGAACGGGTACGACGGTCGCGGTGAACAGCCAGTCACTGGCATAGATATGCTCCGGCCAGTAATCACCGCAGCTGTCCTTGTAAGAATCGAAACTGGAAACACACAGGCCATTAAGCTCAGGTCTGTGGTCAAGCCAGCCCCAGCCGGATAACCCGTCAAAGCCGCGGTGGCCTGCACCGCCTTCGTCGCCAAACTGGAAGCTCAGGCCGGAATCATTTGCGTGGTCGCGCAATTCAAAAACGCCGAATGAACTACTCAGAACGCCAAAGTTCTGGTGATGAGCATTGACGAAGATATCATCTATACCCCCCTCGCCACCGGGCTGGGACAGGCCGACGTTGTATTCGAAGTGAATGTTCCATAATGCAGTTGTGCCACCCACGTAGGCGCCGGGATCCGGTGTGGTGTTGTCGTCCTCGCCACCGAAGGCAACGCCGTCGATGACAATCGTGCTGCCATCGTAAGTCAGCTTCATGGCGCTGTCTGCGTGGTCGAAGTCAAAGGTGTATTCCTCGTCGCTGTTGCCGGTTAGTAGACCATCCAGTCGCAGGCCGTAGAGGGGGGGTGCTTCATTACCGTCTGGATGGTTATGCAGGTTGTAAACTACGACCCCGGCCTCCGCAGAAACGGGGACAAGCTGCGCGAGGATCATGGCAAGTCCGGCCAGTATGGCAAAGAACGGCCCGTGATTTAGTGTCAATTGATTAAGCTTCATCGAGAATGCTCCCATTTTTTTAGCAATGGCAAGTAGATGCTCCTTAAGAAATATTATTGATTGCAAAATGTGCGCCATCATCGTCTGATGTCAGTAAACTCTCAATAAAACATAGAGATAGTTTTCTTGGCGGCGGTGCCGTCATCGTGTTTGTAAGTGTTTCTGTAATCGGACTAACACAGTCAGTCCGGGCTATATATTTTTATCTATTTGATTTTTAATGTTATTTACAAATGATGGTACGGTGGTACCAGAGGCTGTGTGTCATGTAAAAAAAATCGACAGGCAAATTGGTCTTCTGGGTAATAGGGCGCCCATGGCAAGGGCGTCCCTATCAGTGGATTGATGGGGGTATGGAGAATTGTTCAGTTTCAGCGCTGTTCGGCGACAAAATCCACCATCCGCTGGGTGGACTTGAGGGCCTGCTTGCGGATGTCTTCGGGGACGTGGATCTCGTTGTCGCCGTTTCTGAGCACCTCGGCGAGGTTGCGCAGGTGGTTCATGGCCATCCACGGGCAGTGGGCGCAGCTCTCGCAGGTGGCGCCCTCGCCGGCGGACGGGGCCTCCATAAAGACCTTGTCGGGGGCCGCCTGTTTCATCTTGTAGAAGATGCCATTGTCGGTAGCAACGATGAAGCGCTGGTTGGGCAGGCGCTGGGCGGCCTTGATCAGCTGGGTGGTCGAGCCCACCACATCCGCCATTTCGATGACCGCCTCCGGCGATTCCGGGTGTACCAGGATGGCCGCGTCCGGGTAGCGCTCTGCCAGGTTTTGCAGGGCACTGGCCTTGAAACGTTCATGCACGATACAGCTGGCCTGCCACAGCAGCATGTCGGCACCGGTTACCCGCTTGACGTAACTGCCAAGGTAGCGGTCCGGTGCCCAGAGGATCTTCTCGCCCTTGTCCTTGAGGTGATTGACCACATCGACGGCGATGCTCGAGGTGACCACCCAGTCGGCACGCGCCTTCACTGCGGCACAGGTGTTGGCATAGACCACGACCGTGCGCTCCGGGTGGGCATCGCAGAAGGGGATGAACTTTTCCGGCGGACAGCCCAGGTCCAGCGAGCATTCGGCCTCCAGCGTGGGCATCAGCACCCGTTTCTCCGGGTTGAGGATCTTGGCGGTCTCGCCCATGAAGCGTACCCCGGCCACCACCAGGGTGCTGGCCGGGTGGCGGTTGCCGAAGCGCGCCATCTCGAGCGAGTCGGCGACGGTGCCGCCGGTCTCGTCGGCGATCATCTGCAGGTCCTCGTCGGTGTAGTAATGGGCAACCAGGACCGCGTCTTTTTCCCGCAGCAGCTGCCTGATTTCATCGATCAGGGCCTCGCGCTCGCCGGGGCCATACTCCGGCCGGGCGATGCTCCCCGGTAGCGGGTAAGCGGGGTTCACCGGGATCGGTGCGAGTGGTTCTGCGTCTGGCTGTTTCATTGCAGTGGTTACCCGGGGTTGCGGCATTCGTGACCTACAATTATACAACTTCCTGTTTTGTCTAAATATAGCCTGCCGACTGCGGGAATTGCTGCGGCCCCGCGGGTGCCGCCCGGGGCGGGCGCAGGGCGGGGTTGGGGCAGGGCTCAGTCGGCGATCAGGTCCAGGTAGCCTTGGGCCTCCGCATCCCCGTGGTCGGCGGCCAGCCGGAACCACTTCGCGGCCTCCTCGAGGTCACGCTCAACGCCCTGCCCATGGTAGTACATCATGCCCAGGTTGGTCTGGGCATCCGGAAAGCCCTGTTCGCCGGCCCTGCGGTACCAGTCGGCGGCAGCGTACAGGTCCTGGTCGACGCCCGCGCCTTCATCAAACAGGACACCGATGTTGTACTGGGCCTCGACATCACCCAGTTCCGCCAGGGGCAGCCATTCCTTGTAGGCTGTCTGGTAGTCGCCTTGCAGATAGGACTGGTAACCACCTCCGAGGATGGTCCAGGTGGGCATGCCGGACATCAACATTGCCCCGGGGTTTCGTGATGGGTGTGCATCAGGAGATTCTAATGACTTTATGACTGTCCTGTATAGCCATAGATGGGTAGTCTTTCTACAATAAGTGAAAGGACAGTGCGCAGCTTGCCGGTACGCTGCGAATTACCGATGCAGGGGCGCATCGGTGCAAATCGATGCCAATACGACAGGATGCCGGATCCGGCATCGATAATTAACGGGGGCAGATTGATGTTGCCGCGCCGAAGCAGGTTAACAGGGGTATGGTGTTTTTTGCTGTGTGCGCTGCTGTCGACGCGCGCGTTCGGCGTTGCCGATAACGATTCCCTGGTATTCGATGACCGGCCGCTCGAGGAGCCGCTGGCCTTCCCCGATTGGTTCAAGCTCAGTTTCCTCGATTTTCGCGAGGATCTGGAAGAGGCGCTCGATTCGGGCAAGGACGGCTTGCTGGTCTATTACGGCCAGAAATACTGCGCCTATTGCAAGCAATTCCTGGAAAAGGACCTTGCCAAAGAGGACATCCAGACCTATACGCTGGAGCGTTTCGATGTCATCGGCATCGATATTCACGGTGATCGTACCGTCGTCGATCCGGCCGGAATGGAGATGACCGAGCGTGAACTCGCTGTCCGGGAAGAGACAAACTTTACCCCTTCGGTGGTTTTCTACGACAGCGAGGGCAAGGAGGTCCTGCGCCTGCGGGGTTATTACCCGCCCTACCGTTTCCGCGCGGCACTGGAGTATGTCGCGGATGACCACTACAGGAACGAGTCGTTCAGGGAATACCTGGGGCGCGCGGACGTGCCACTGGTGTTCGAGCCGGGCGACCTGATCGAAGAGCCTTTCTTCATGCCTGGCCCGATGATGCTCGATCGGAGCCGGATAAGGGGCGAACGCCCGCTGGTGGTGTTCTTCGAGCAGGGCAGTTGCCATGCCTGCGATGTCCTGCACAGCGGCCCGCTCGCCGATCCCGAGATTCGCCAGCGCATCACCCGGCTCGAGAGTGTGCAGTTGTCCTACTGGAGTGATACGCCCGTGGTGACCCCGGCCGGCGAGCGCACCAGCGCAAAGAAATGGGCGGAATCACTGGGGCTGTTCTATACCCCGACCCTGATTATCTTCGATGAACAAGGTCTCGAGATTATTCGCGTTGACTCGGTTGTGCAGTTCTACCGGCTGCGCAATATTCTCGATTATGTGCTGATGGAAGGGTACCGCGATTACCCCAACTTCCAGAGCTGGCGCGCCTCGCGCAACCCGAGGCTGTATCTGAAATAGCCGACGGATGCGTGTTTTCGGCGGGACTCAGTTGCCCTGCCAGCGCTTGAAGACCAGGGTGGCGTTGGTGCCGCCGAATCCGAAGCTGTTGGACATGACGGTATTCAGGCCCGGACTGGCTCGCAGTTCCCGCACGATCGGGAAGTCGACACTGGCCGGGTCCGGTTCGGTGATATTTGCCGAGGCGCTGATGAAATCCTCGTTCATCATCAGCAGCGAGAAGATGGCCTCGTGGACGCCGGCAGCACCCAGGGAGTGACCGGACAGGGACTTGGTGGAACTGATCAGTGGTATGTCCTTTCCGAATACGTTACGCACGGCTTCCAGTTCGCGCATGTCGCCGACCGGCGTGCTGGTGCCATGGGCATTGATATAGTCGATCGGTGTGTCAACGGTCGTCATGGCCTGCTGCATGCAGCGCACTGCACCTTCGCCGGAAGGCTGTACCATGTCATAACCGTCGGAGGTCGCCCCGTAGCCGGCCAGCTCGGCGTAGATTTTCGCGCCGCGTTTGCGGGCGTGTTCGAGTTCCTCGAGCACCACCATGCCGCCACCACCGGCAATGACAAAACCGTCGCGGGTCGTATCGTAGGGTCGTGATGCCGTGGCCGGTGCGTCGTTGTACTTGGAAGACAGGGCACCCATGGCGTCGAACATCAGTGTCAGCGTCCAGTGCAGTTCCTCGCCGCCACCGGCGAACACTATGTCCTGTTTGCCGAACTGGATCAGCTCATAGCCGTTGCCGATACAGTGCGCGCTGGTCGAGCAGGCGGAACTGATGGAATAGTTCACGCCAAGAATCTTGAAGGGGGTGGCCAGGCAGGCCGAGTTGGTGCTGGACATGGTGCGCGGCACCATGTAGGGACCGACGCGGCGGATGCCTTTTTCCCTGAGCAGGTCTACCGCCAGCGCGACATTCTCAGTCGATGCCCCGCCGGAACCGGCGATCAGGCCGGTGCGCGGGTTGGAAACCATGTCCTCGGCGAGGCCGGAATCCTCTACGGCCTCCTTCATCGCAATATAGTTGTAGGCCGCGCTGTTGCCCATGAAGCGCCGCAGCTTGCGGTCGATGTTCGCTTCCAGGTCGATATCGACAGTGCCGGCAATATGGCTGCGAAAACCGAGTTCTTCGTACTCCGGTACGAATTCGATGCCGGAACGTCCCTGCCTCAGCGAGTCGGTGACTTCCTGCTTGTTGGTGCCAATACTCGAGACGATACCCAGTCCGGTTACAACAACACGACGCATGACGAGTTCCCTAAAAATTATCTGTGGATGTGAACAGGCCGACACGCAGGCCGGCGGCCATATAGATATCGCGGCCATCAACTGAAACGACGCCATCCGCAATGCCCATGTTGAGCTTGCGCTGGATCACGCGCTTCATGTCAATACGGTAGGTTACAAGTTTGTTTTTGGGTGTGACCTGGCCGGTGAACTTCACTTCGCCCGCGCCCAGGGCGCGTCCGCGGCCGGGGGCGCCGTTCCAGCCAAGGTAGAAGCCGACCAGTTGCCACATGGCATCCAGTCCCAGGCAGCCCGGCATGACGGGGTCGCCCTCGAAATGGCACTGGAAAAACCAGAGTTCCGGTTTGATGTCCAGTTCCGCGATGATTTCGCCCTTGTCGTAGGTGCCGCCCTGATCGCTGATACGGGTGATCCTGTCGAACATCAGCATGGGGGGCAGCGGCAACTGGGCATTGCCTGCACCAAACATCTCGCCGCGTCCGCACTCCAGCAGCTCCTCGTAGGTGTACCTGCCCTGTTGTGGACGTGATGGTGGAACCGGTGTCCGGGTGGATTGTGTCATGCCTGCGGCGTATGCCCCGTATTTGGGTGAAGGGTGGGTATTCTAGTCTACTTTGAGGCCAGTCTGAATAGCTGTCGTTAACCGGGATCGCTTGACGGCAGCCAACAAGCCCTGCAGTGCGGCAGCACCAGCGAATACCATGTCGCGCCGGATACCTGCCCGGGGGCGCTGATTCCCGTCCGGACCGGGTTCGGCTCAATCGCGAAAATTGATATGTTGAAGGGGCAGGTCGATGCTGGCGTCGCGCAGCATGGCGATGATTTCCTGCAGGTCATCGCGTTTCTTGCCGTTGACCCGCACCTTCTCTCCCTGAATGCTGGCCTGCACCTTGAGCCTGGTTTCCTTGATCAGCTTGATGATTTTCCTGGCAGTATCCTGGTCGATGCCCTGGCGTACGGTAATGGCCAGAGAGGCCCTGTTGCCGCTGGATTCGATCTCGCCTTCCGCCAGGGCAGCGATGTCAATGCCGCGCTTGGCCATTTTCTTGTACAGGATGTCGAGCATCTGCTTAATCTGGAATTCATTTTCACTCTTCAGGGTGAGCGTGGTATCACCCTGTTCGACTGTGGCGCCGGTTCCCTTGAAGTCGAAACGGTTGCCTATCTCGCGATTGGTCTGGTCGACCGCGTTGGTGACCTCGTGGGTATCGACTTCCGAGACGATATCGAATGAAGGCATAGGGACTCCCGGTGGCCCTGCTGCGGGGCGGTGTGAACAAGGAGCGTTATTATAATCATCCGCTCGCTGGCAGAGAACCCGGGCACTGTGGCGACGGGATTCCGGGATTTCCGCATTAACGGGCGGGGAGGCTAGCGCGTGAGACCAAGTAGCGCGCCCACCGAAACCAGTACCCTGGTGATGATGCCACGCCGTACAGGGGGTGCCGGTGGCTCAACCGTTTCCTCGGGCAATCGCCACTGCGAATGCTTGACTTCGGCGGGTGCCGGATCAGGGACGGGTTCGTCCTGGCCGCCTGCATCGACGCTGGTCTCCTGCCGGTCGGGGGGCGCCATCGCTATTCCATCATCTGCAGCCGCATCCTCGACTGCCTCTTCGAACCAGTCCGTAGCCGGCCGGGCGGTCGGTGCATCCGTGGAAATGGCGATCGAAAGCGTGGGTATCTCCCCGTCACGATCGGGCCCGGGCACGCTGCCGGTTAAGCGGTCATCAGGCGCCGGTCCTGCAAAGCTGCCCGGCAGCTCAGGTGGACTGTCGGCAAGGGCCCTGGCAGTGGTCGAATAGCCGGTATTTTCCTGTTCCTGCGGCTCGACCGGGGAGAACAGCTCGATTTCCTCGATATCGCCGGTCGTGTCGAGGGCCAGGTTCCCGGGTGTCGCGTCGGATCCGGATTGTTCCGCCACCGGGAAGGCCATTACTGCCTCTTCCGGGGCCCGCTCCCCGGCGCCGTCAAATACCGGTTCCGCTACCTGTGTCGGGCCGCTGCCCTCGTAGACGACCTGGTTGCCACCCTGGCTCATTGCGCGTAGCAGCCGCTGGTCGGCCAGGGAAACCAGCTCGTCGAGTCGTGTGTTTCTGCGTATGTCCGGCGCGGCAACGCCAATGCTTATACTCACGCGCACCACGCTGCGGTCGTGTTTGAAGATCCGGGCATTGATGTCCCGCCGTATGCGTTCGGCGAGATTGCGAACCCCGGTCCTGTTGACGCCGGGCGAGAGCAGGGCAAAGCGTGCGGTACCGATGCGTGAGGCCGTGTCTTCCAGGCGGATCACCGAGCCAAGGATATTGGCGGTTGCCTGGATGACAGATTCGGTAAAGGCCTCGCCGTATTCCTGGAACAGCCGGCCGAAGTCATCGATCTCGAGTCGGTACATGGCCAGGCTGCTGGAGTGCCGGATGGCATAGGAAAGTTGCTGATAGCCACGTTCCATGAAGGAGATTTCATTGGCCAGTTCGGTCAGTGCATCAACCGTTGCATGGTCCTCCAGGGCGGTCACCTCCTGCTTCAGGGTGTTGGTGACGGCATGGGCATTGGCATGCGACTGGGTACGCGCCAGCAACAGGACGGAGTCGAACGGCTTGCCGATAAAGTCCGTTGCACCGGCCGCGCGTGCCTTTTCCATGGTGCCTTCGCTGTCATTGGCGCCGGTGATGATGATGACCGGCAGTTCGCTGATATGGAGCAGGGGTGAGTTCCTGATACGTTCCAGCAGGCCGTAGCCGTCCAGGTTGGGCATGGTGAGGTCGGATACCATCAGCGCGAATGGTTCCTGCGTGGTCAGAATCTCCCAGGCATGCTCGCCGTCGACGGCCTCGACGGTATCGAAGTGGTTGCGCAGTATTTTGCGGGCGGTTACTCGAATGACCTTGGAGTCATCAACGATCAGCAGGCGCTGTTTGGTTGCAGGGCTATCGCTCATACCGGATCTCAAACGGGTGATTACAGTGCACATACTGATATCGACCCCCGGGACCTGATCTTTAGGCCCGGGGCAGTCCCCGGCCGGGCCCTGCGGGCATTCATGGGCGTGCGGGCGAGGTGCTATGATGGGATGCAGTCGGGTCCGGGTTCCGGTCGGTGCGGACGGGCTGTGCGACTGCCGCCAGGGCCCGGCCGCGACTGCCGGTCGCGGGTTGGATCAGGTCCGCGAGCTATGGCAACGGGGTGTCGGAATGAAGCAGAAACTACAGGAACTGGGAGCCTGGTTGTCCGCCTACGTGTGGGGGGACGACCTGCGCCATCTGGGCGGTCTGCGCAAGGTGCTGGTGTTCATCCTGCGTGTCCTGCATATGCTGTTCAGGGAACTGCTGGGCGGCCAGCTGAATCTGCGCGCCATGAGCCTGGTCTATACCACGCTGCTGTCGCTGGTCCCGCTGCTCGCGGTCAGTTTCTCGGTGCTGAAGGGTTTCGGGGTGCACACCAAGATCGAACCGTTGCTCTACAACTTCATGACACCGCTCGGGCCCAAGGGTATCGAGGTGGCGGACAGGATCATCAGCTTCGTCGAGAATGTCCAGGTGGGTGTACTCGGGTCCGTGGGCTTTGCGCTGCTGATCTACACCGTTGTCGCGCTGCTGCAAAAGATCGAAGCGGCCTTTAATTTCGTCTGGCAGATCGATCACCTGCGTTCCATGTCGCAGCGCTTCAGCAACTACCTGAGCGTGATCCTGGTCGGTCCCGTGCTGGTGTTCAGCGCCCTTGGTCTCACGGCCACCATTCTCAATACCGAACTTGCCCAGAAACTTATTACAGTCGAGCCGCTGGGTACCCTGGTGGTGTATTCGGGGAGACTCATTCCCTACCTGCTGGTATGCCTGGCATTTACGTTTATCTATATCTTTATTCCCAATACCCGGGTGCAGCCCAGGGCGGCGCTGGTTGGCGGTGTTATCGCCGGTGTGCTGTGGGAGACAACCGGCTGGGGATTTGCCACCTTTATCGCCTCCTCCTCGAAATATGCAGCTATCTACTCGAGCTTCGCCATCCTTATCATGCTGCTGATCTGGCTGTATATCAGCTGGCTTATCCTGCTGGTCGGTTCGCAGATTGCCTACTTCGTTCAGTACCCGAAATACATGACCCTGCACCGGGTAAGCTTCTCGCTGAGTAATCGCCTGCGGGAATACCTGGCCCTGCAGATCATGTACCTGGTCGGTTACAACCACTATTTCAACAAGCCGCCCTGGAACCTGGACACCCTGATCGAGCGGCTGGACCTGCCTGGTGAGCCGGTACACCGGGCCATTGCCGTACTGGTTGATACCGGCTACCTGGTCGAGATCAGCGGCGAAGACCCCCCGGTCTACCTGCCGGTGCATGATATCGGCACCATGAGTCTGGTCGACCTGCTGACCGATACACGCCAGTCGGGGGAGAGCCATTTCCTCAATGTCGAACAACTGGAATCCAGCGAGGCGGTAGCCGGGGTGATGTCGGATATCGGTAAGGTCTATCTGGACACCCTGGGTGCCCGTACCCTCAGGGACCTGGTGCTGACCTCGGAACCGGCCCCGGGCCAGTGATCCGCTTGCTTTCCGTTTCAGGAGCAGATTGGGGTGGCCGCCCTGTCACGGGTTGTCGGGCTGTTATCATTGCAGGTTCACGAACGTTGCCAAACGTCGCGGATGGCAACGGCTACGTACATTCCCGGTGGCGCGCCTAGCGAACCGGTGGGCAGGGGAACAGGGGCTTATGTCCGGGCAGTCGAAAAAGGTCGAATCCTGTATCGAGGTCTTGTGCCAGCGAGGCTGCAGCCAGGTGAACGGCTACATCAAGGCGCTTGAAATGGGCGAGGAGTTTCCGGAGGTCGCGCACCTGAGTTTTCAGGAACGACGTGCGGTTTTGCGGGAGCTGGTCGCCATTATGGATGTTTATGACGGCGTCTG
This sequence comes from uncultured Ectothiorhodospiraceae bacterium, assembly GCA_947258845.1. GTDB lineage: Bacteria > Pseudomonadota > Gammaproteobacteria > UBA9214 > UBA9214 > CAMYJZ01. The sequence continues at coordinate 48,446 of CAMYJZ010000002.1, forward strand.
TGACAGCGACGATTAGGGTTGTTTAGCCGGCATGGTCTATCAGGAGCGCTTCCAGATCGCCACCCGCGGGCGCGGTACCTACCTGATTACGCAGGAGGTGAATGAGCAGGTGCGCCGTTCGGGTATCGCCACGGGCCTGTGTCATGTGTTTATCCACCATACCAGTGCCTCGCTGATCCTGTGTGAAAACGCCGACCCGGATGTGCGTTCGGACCTTGAGCGCTATATGCAACGGCTGGTGCCGGATGGGGATCCGCTGTTTGAACACACGGCGGAGGGGCCGGATGATATGCCGGCCCACATCAGGAACATTCTGACCAGTACCGATCTGACCATTCCGGTCAGCCGGCATCGCTGCGAAATGGGTACCTGGCAGGGCCTTTACCTGTGGGAACACCGCAGTTCGGCGTTTCAACGCCAGCTGACGGTGACTGTCTACGGGGACTAGTCTCCGTCAGTGCTGAAGCGGTTGCGGCGTCCCGGTCTGCGCCTTGATGTCGAGGTCGGAGATACGTGGCGTATCACCCACCGGATCCTCCGGGTCGACTTCCTTGACCAGGTGGTCGGACGCCGCGCCGGCGGTCGCATCCTGGCGGGCATCGGCGAGCCGATCCTTCCCTGAGGATTCCAGCAGGTCGATGTCGTTTTCATCGCTGCACAGGTGCTGCGCCCCGTTGGCAAGGTGTTCATAGACGGCGCGGTAACTCTGGGTCATTTCCTGCACCAGTTCGGAGGTGCGCATGAAATGCTGCGTGACCTGTTCCCGGTAATCGGTGAAGCGGTCCTTGAGTTGGTCCAGTTCTTCCTGCATTTCGCGGGACCGGCCATAGCGGGCAATCGCCAGGTAGGTTGCCATGCAACCCAGTACCAGGCCGATGGCAAAAATCAGTATCCCGAATACCCAGGTTGACGCAGTCCCGTCGAGTGGAATCATCTGTGGCCTCTCCCCTTGAATTGATCAGTCGCTGTAGCTTACCCGATAACCGTATCTGTTACAGGGTTAGTTCCGCGCTATGTCGTACTCGCTGCTGGCCGCTGATTGTACCGGGTGCCGTGGTCAGGGGCACGGCCGCAAGGGCGCAGTCAGTCGCCGAACATTCTGGTAATATATTTATATATATCAGTAATTAATATAATATACTTAATAAAATACATAGGATTGATCAGGCGCGCTGCCGGGGACGCGGACCGAAGATGGCGCTGCCGATGCGGACCATGGTGGCCCCTTCACTGATGGCGATCTCGTAGTCATCACTCATGCCCATGGACAGCTCGCTGAAGTGGGCTGTTCCGAAACGTGCTGCACAGGTATCGCCCAGTTCGCGCAGGCCGGTGAACTCGCGGCGCCGCCCGGATTCGCTGATCCCGCGCCGTCCGATAGTCATCAAGCCATGCAGTGAAACAGCGCCGAGTCCGGCGTCCAGGAATGTCTCGACAAACCCGGTAACGGCCTCCGGTTCCAGCCCGAACTTGTCCGGGTCACCCGAGATGTTCACCTGGAGGAGTGCCCGTAGCTGTTTGCCTGCCGCCCCGGCATGGCGGTCCAGCATGCGTGCGAGCTTGAGGCTGTCGAGGGTGTGAAACCAGGCAAAGTTGGCGGCGATATGCCGGGCCTTGTTGGTCTGCAGGTGGCCGATGAAATGCCATTCATTCTGCGGGTCCTGGATCAGCGGCAGCTTGCCCAGGGCTTCCTGCACAGTGTTCTCGCCGAACACACGCTGACCTGCCGCCATGGCGCGGGCGATATGCGCAGGCGTCATGTACTTGGACACGGCAATCAGCCGAATGCCGTCCGGGTCACGGCCGGCAGATGCCGCTGCACAGCGGATGCGTTCGCGCACGTCTTCCAGGTTGTGCTGAATATCGGGCAAGCTTGTCGTCATCAGACCGGGGGTGTCAGCGGTTGCTCAGGGACAGACCCGGTTGCGTGCCGAGCCGGCCAGCCAGGCCTGGATGTTGGCGGTTATTTCATCGATGAGTCGCTGCCGCGCATTGATGCTGGCCCAGGCGATATGCGGAGTGACCAGCAGGCCGGGCATCGATACCTCCAGCAGCGGGTTGCCGTGACGCGGAGGCTCCGCTGCCAGCACATCAACTGCGGCCCCGGCTATGCGGCCGGTCTGCAGGGCATGGAGCAGGGCGCCTTCGTCCACGATGCCGCCACGCGCCGTGTTGACGAGGACGGCATCGCGGCGCATCAGGTCGATTTCCGCTGCCCCGATCAGATCGCGGGTTGCATCGGTCAGGGGGCAATGCAGGGTTACCACGTGGGATTCCGCCAGCAGGGTCTTCAGGGGAACGCGTCCCGGGCGTGGTGCGGCACCCGCGCGCTCGGCGACCAGCACCTGCATGCCGAAGGCCTCACCCATCCGGGCAACGGCCCTGCCCAGCTCGCCGTAACCGATAATCCCGAGCGTTTGCCCGTTGAGTTCGCGAATGGGAAAATCCAGCAGGCAGAACCCGTCGGCCTGCTGCCAGCGGCCACGGGTCACGGCGTCACGGTAGGCATATAGCTGCCTGTTGAGGATCAGGAGCTGGGCAAATACATGCTCGACCACGGACGGGGTCGCGTAGCCGGTGGCATTGCGGACGCTGATGTCACGCGCGCAGGCGGTCTCCAGGTCGATATTGTTGGTGCCGGTGGCGGCGATGCAGACCAGCTTCAGGTTCCTGGCCGCCAGCAGGGTGTCCCGGTCCAGCAGGACCTTGTTGCTGACGACGACGTCAACATCCCGTATCCGGTCTCTGACTTGGGCCGCCGTGGTGCGCGGGTAGGGTGTCCATTCAGGCAGGGTCGCGAACAGCGATCCCAGTTCCAGGTCGCCCCGGTCGATGGTCTCGACATCCAGAAATACGCCACGCATGGCCGCATTCAGTGCCTGCCCAGCATGCCCTGCTTCAGTGTCTTGCTGACCGGGTGCGGGCCCAGCCAGATCCTCAGCAGGGCGCGGTAGAAGCCGTCACCGGGGACGGTTCCGCGCGCCGTGTCGTTAATCAGGACCCGGGTCCCGGAGCCGGGGATGTGGTCGATGCGGATGACGTCACCCTCGTGCGCCGTGTCGAACAGCGTGTTGAAGGCGTCCAGCTGCGGCTGCAGGGCGGCCATTTCCTCCGCCGTGTGATTGGCGGCGAGGCCATCATCCCATCCCCCGGTTATCTTGTCCTTGCCGACCTCCTTGTGCAGAAAGTGCATGAGCACACTGGCGGGGCCGGTGTCAGCGAGGATGGCCGCGGCATCCCCGGTCTTCGCCGGCAGGTAGAGTGCGCCGACATAGATGTCCATGAAAAACTTCTTGCGGATCCCGGCACCATTGAGTACCAGTGAGGGGCCATCCTCCGCCAGCGTGACTGTGTCGGGGATGTCCACGCCGGCAAGCTGGTGGGCACCCAGCGGCATGACGGTTGTCATCAGGCAGAACATCAATAGGAAATTGCGCATACAGTTCTCTCCATGGACGATGTTGCGATAGGGGGTCGGTATTGCAATGGACGTGTCACCCGCGCCTTGCCGGGTGCCGGTCAATATTCTCGACATACACCGGAAAGTCATTCTTCTTTACGTCGCTGTAATACTTCTCCAGGGACAGTTTCATGACGGGAAACGCCAGTTCGTTCCAGGGTATTTCGTGCTCTTCGAACAGGCGCACCTCCAGGCTTTCAGGGCCCGGGGCATATTCCTCTGCCTGCAGGCTGGCGCGGAACATCATGTAGACCTGGCTGATATGCGGGATGCTGAATACCCCGTAGAGTGTCATATTTTCCAGGCGCGCACGGGCCTCTTCCCAGGTCTCGCGTGCCGCCGCCTGCTCGGTGGTCTCGCCGTTTTCCATGAAACCCGCCGGCAGGGTCCAGAGTCCGTGGCGCGGTTCGATGGCGCGCCGGCACAGCAGCAGGCGGCCATTCCACTCGGGGATGCACCCGGCGACGATCTTCGGGTTCTGATAGTGAATGGTGTGGCATGACTCACAGACAAACCGGGAACGGTCATCGCCGTCGGGGACCTTCTCGATGACCCGGGCGCCGCATGAGCTGCAATAGATCATTATAAAGTATGGTGTTTTTACTGGTGTACGCACGTGCTACCTCTGGACAATAGCATATCTTCAAAATATAAGTCAGGCTTGAAATATCTATAAAATACCGGGTTTAAAACAAGAATTGTGAGATCGCGCACGCAATGATGTGCTGAACTGTATAAAAGTGATTCTCGTCAAATAACAATTTCCAAACATTCTTTCCCGGCGTGTTTTGAGGTGAAGACTATGAAAACTGGAACAGGTTTCCTGGTGATATCCATGCTTGCCCTCTCGGGCCTGGCGTTGATGCTGACGGCATGCGGCGGAGGTGGCGGGTCTTCCACCGGCACGCTGAATCTGTCGCTCACCGATGCGCCGATTGATTCGGCAGATGAAGTGGTGGTGAACTTCGTCGGTGTGGAACTGCAGCCGGCCGGGGGCGAGCGCCTGTTATTCGATTTCACGGCGGAGGGCGAAATGTGCGAGATCGATCTGACGCCCTGCTCGATTGATCTGACCCTTTACTCCGAAGGGGAAACGGTCCCATTGCTCGACGGCGTCACGGTGCCGGCAGGGCAGTATGCCTGGATGCGCCTGATTCTGGCCGAGGATCCAGGATACATCATGATTAATGGTGAGCAGTCGCCCCTGCAGATTCCCAGTGGTGCGCAAACCGGGCTGAAGCTGCACAGTGGTTTTGTCGTGGCGGCGGGCAGTGTGACGGATTACACCGTGGATTTCGACCTGCGCAAGTCAGTACACCTGCCTTCCTGCGATGGCTGCGACTATAAACTGCGACCCACACTGCGCCTGATCGATAACCTGGAGGTGGGTACACTGACCGGTATGGTTCACTCGGATTTGATTACGGAGAACTGCAGTGGTGCGGTGTATGTCTTCGAGGGGACGGTTACCACGCCCGATGACGAGGACGGGGCAGGCATGGGCGGTCCCGACCCCATCGCCTCGGCCCGGGTTCCGATGGATGGTGTGTATGGCTATACCGTGGGCTTCCTGCTGGAAGGGGACTATCTCGTAACGTTTACCTGCGAGGCCCTGGACGACACCGAGGCCGACGAGATCATCAACTTCGCAGGGACCGACAGTGTTCATATTATTGCGGGCGAAACTACGGAACATGACATTGTTCCAGTGGCGCCATTGTTACCGGTGCCCGATCCGGTCTAGGGAGTTCTGACAGCAGCAGCCAGCAGCAGCCCGAGCAGGGTCTTGGCGTCATCAAGGGTGCCATCCCTGACCTGCTGCAAGGCGGTTTCGAAATCCAGCCAGTGCACCTCGATCAGTTCGTGTGCGTGGTGCACCGTCGGCACTGACTCCAGGCGGCGTGCGAGGTAGAGGTGGATCACCTCGTCGCAGAAGCCGGGCGTGGTCAGACACTGCCCCAGCTTCTGCCAGTCTGCCGCCTCCAGCCCGGCCTCTTCGGCCAGTTCCCTTTTTGCCGTCGTCTTCGGTGTCTCACCGGGGTCAATCTTGCCGGCCGGCAGTTCCCACAACCAGCCGCCGGCGGCATGCCGGTACTGGCGCAACAGGCAGACCCGGTCGGCGTCATCCAGCGCCACCACGGCCGCACCACCGGGATGACGTACCACCTCCAGGTCCAGGGGTTCCCCGTTGGGCAGGGTCAGCGACTCGATGCCGAGCCGAACGACGCTGCCCTCGTAGATTGACCGGGTGTTATGGGACAATGCGATCTCCTTGTGTGTGGTGCCGTGTATGATTTCCCGATGATACTGGAGTGGAGAATACGGCGCCCGGATGGCCGACGGATGGATGCAGCCCTTTTTTGAACAACAAGCCCTGCGGTTCGAGTGCACCGGATGCGGTCGCTGCTGCGTGGCAGGGGACGACTATTACGTCTATATGAGTGATGCGGAGGCCGAGGCGATCCGCGCGCATCTGCAACTGTCACGCAGCTGGTTTCGGCGCCGTTACCTGGAGCGTCTGGAGGAGGGCGACCGGGTGGCGGCCTCCGGACCCGATGGTCGCTGCGTGTTTCTGGATGACGAGGGAAGATGCCGTGTTTACCCGGTGCGGCCCCTGCAGTGCTCGAGCTATCCCTTCTGGCCCGAGGTGGTGCGCAGCAGGACGGCCTGGCAGCGCGAGGCGCGCCGCTGCGAGGGCATCAACCGCGGCAAGGCGGTGGCGACCGGCAGGATACGGGAACTGGTCAACGCCTGCCGCGCGGCAGAACCGGACTGAACCGGGTTCAGGCCCCGCGAGTCTCGTACATGGAAAACCACTGGCTGGCTCCCTCCGGTGCGTGCGTGTCCAGGTAGAGGCTGCTCAACTGCATGCCGAGTGCCGGTTCCAGTGGCTTGCCGCGGGTGAGGGTGTCGAAGGCATCGCCGGCCAGCAGCTGATGGGTTGTCGTCAGGTACAGCCGGTCCAGTACCCTGGCTTCCAGCAGGGTATGCAGCACATCCGGGCCCGCGATGGCATAGAGGCTGCGATAGCCCTCGTCTGCCAGCCTGGCAACCATTTCACCGCCTTCCGCACCATGGCCCGAGCCCGCGAGCAGCACCTCGATACCCTCATTTCTGAGTGCGGTCACCCGCTTCGAATCTGCCGCATTGCCGGTTATCACCATGATCCTGCGGTCGCGGTAGGCCTCGAGTGATTCCGGCGGGATGGCAAGACTGCGGCTGAGGATGGCGATGTCCGGTTGAACGGACAGGCCATGCCGGCTACGCCATTCCCGGATATCGGCATAGTCGGCCTGGGTGCTGACCGGCAATACGTCCTGGGCCTCGTTGATCTCGGCCTGCCGGAAAAAGCGTCCGCTGGTGATCAGCAGGTCGGCCTGTCCGGCAAGCTCCTGGTAGAGGCGCCAGTCGCGCGGGTTGGTGATGGCGGCAGGGACCTGGTGGGTGGCCCGGTCTTCACTGGCGATGGCGATGCGGCCATCCAGCGAGGCGATGAAGTTGCTGTAGACGAAGGGTTTCCCGGGGCGGCCGAGCTCGTGGAGCGCCTGTGTCAGGTACAGCCCCTGCAGGCTATGTTCACCGGACGGGAGCGGATACAGGCGTGTGATGGACTGGTTCATGGCGGGGATTTCTTCCGGCGGTCAGTATACCAGCATGCCGCGGTTCCACGGCCTGCACGAGCAGTGTGCGGTGCTTGCCGGCGGCAATAAAAAACGGGGCCGCGAGGCCCCGTTCCGGGTAGAGCGAACTACGCAGGCTTAGGCGACCTGGTCTGAGGTGTTCTTTTCCTGGTAGTTTTCGATGGCCGCCTTGATGGCATCCTCGGCCAGTACCGAGCAATGGACCTTGACCGGCGGCAGCGCGAGTTCCTCGGCGATATCGGTGTTCTTGATTTCCCGGGCCTCGTCGAGAGTCTTGCCTTTTACCCACTCGGTCAGCAGGGAACTGGAGGCGATTGCCGAACCACAGCCATAGGTCTTGAAGCGGGCATCTTCGATAACGCCACTGGTGTTGACCTTGATTTGCAGTTTCATGACGTCCCCACAAGCCGGCGCGCCAACCATGCCGGTACCCACCCCCTTGTCTTCCTTGTCAAAAGAGCCCACGTTGCGGGGATTCTCGTAGTGATCTAGCACTTTTTCACTGTACGCCATATCGATATCTCCAGATGAATCCAAATAACGATTAAGTTTCGGGAAAAGATAAAAGGATGTCAGGCCGCAGACTTCTGGTAGCTGTTTCCGAACAGGGATTCCTGCGTGTCTTCCAGCTGCGGTTCAACGGCCTCGGCCAGGGTGATCCCGTCGAGGTAGTCGTAGACCTGGTTGCTCAGGCGCTGCCACATCATCAGGCTGCCGGGTATTTCGGTATCTGCTGATGTCATATCCTGGCGCATCACCATGTCGTCAACCGCATTCAGGATATTGGCGATAGTGATCCCGCTCGCTGAACGTGCCAGGCAATAGCCGCCACCCGGACCGCGCATGCCCGTGACCAGGCCATTCTGGCGCAGGCGTGCAAACAGCTGCTCAAGATAGGAGATGGAGATAGACTGCTGGGCAGAAATATCCGCAAGGGTGACGGGGCCCTTCTCCTGGCGCAGGGCCAGTTCCATCATGGCCGTTACAGCATGGCGCCCCTTTGTTGATAATTTCATGACAAACCTCTGATGAATACGGTACTGACTGTGTCGATGCCGGTGCCTCTGGACCGTATCCTGTGCAGGGCGCCGGGACCCGAACCAAGTAGTGGTCCGCGGAAGACTTGGTACTAATGATAGTAATAGTTGACTCTTTTGGTCAAGATTTATCCCCCTGTCGATGCGGGGTAACCGGGTTGGGATACACTATAAAGTATATATTAAACAGTAAGATACCATGGCTACTATCCTCAAGGGGGTATGTCAGGTGACGGGGTTGGCTGGCTCGGGGTGCCGCTATCGGGAGCCATTGCCGCTGAATCGACCGCTATCCAAAAGAGTTTTATTAACATTGGCTTATCTTTGTCCTGACCGGGCAGGGCAAGTCAACCCCGGGCCCCGTGATTTGTTACAATCTTCCGAATAACAACATGGCAGGAGCGCATTATGGGATCACAAAATCAGGTGGATGTTGATCGCCGTAGCAAGGCGAGCGAGAAACTTGCATCCCTTGTTCAATCGAGAACCGAGACACTGTCACTATTGACGGATCTTGCGGGCCGTCAGCCTTTCGACTCGGAGCCGGATACGGAACAGGCCCTGCGCCGGTTTTGCGAGGCCCTGATTGATTACACCGCCAGCGCCCATTTCCAGTTGTATCGCTACCTGTCGGATAACCGGGAACGCCGCCAGTCGGTACTGGCGGTTGCCGACAGGATCTATCCCATGATTGTCGAAAGCACTGACGTGATCCTGCGTTTCAATGACAAGTACGAGTCCATGTCACTCGATAACAGCGTGGAGTTCCTGGCCATGGATTTGTCCAACCTGGGTGAATGCCTCGCCGAACGTATCCAGCTCGAGGACCAGGTCATCAAGGCCATGGGTGGTGCGATTCACTAGTCCCGGTCGTAAAACCTGTTCGTGGCCATGGATGGCGCTAACACATGCCCGACATGGTTGTCTGAAGGGTATGCCTGGGCACAATCAGTTACCTGTCAGATCACCTGAGCAGCGCCCCATGTTGTGTTCCACAGCCCGTCCCGCCATCGGTTTACTGTTATGCCTGGTGCTGGGTGGTGTGTTGCCTGCCTCGCTGTCCGCTACCGGCTTGCCCGGGAAAGACGGGCCTGCCGCCACAGAGGAGACGGTCACCAGCCTTGCCCGGCAGTTGGATACCGGGAATTTTCCCCTGCAGGGTGTCCGCATCGACTGGGCGCTGGTCCGGCCCTTCTATGCGGCCCGGGGATTCCAGCCGGCCTGGCATGAGAAGGGAACGCCGTTGCCAGGGGTGAGCGGGGTCCTGGACCTGATTGCCTCGGCCAGTCGTGAAGGCCTGTATCCGGAGGAGTATCACCTGAATGAAATTCAGGCCGGTCTGGATATGTCGGTTCTGCTGCCGCAGGATGCCCTGGACATCCTGCTGACGGACGCGCTGCTCAAATACATCCGTCACCTGCGGAACGGCCGGCTGAATACCCGATCGGCTGATCCGCAATGGCTGATTCACTCGGCACCTGTCGATGCCGTGGCGGTATTGCAAAAGACAATCGAATCTCCGTCGCCAAACCGGGCACTGGCTGCATTATCACCCGGGCATCGGGGTTACCAGCGCCTCCGGAACCTGTTGCATGCCTATCGGTCGCTGGCCAGTGCCGGTGGCTGGCCTGTAGTCCCTCCGGGTCCGAAACTGGAGAAGGGAATGTATGACCGGCGAGTACAGTCCCTGCGTCAGCGGCTGTGGCTCTCGGGTGATGTCGATACACTGGATGTTATCGATGCGTTCGAGTTTGACGAGGAACTCGAGCACGCCGTGCGCGGTTTCCAGGAACGGCATGGTCTGGAAATCGACGGGGTGGTCGGTCGTGATACCCTGGCCGCGTTGAATGTCCCGGTTGAGGAGCGCATCCAGCAGGTTCTCCTGAACATGGAGCGCTGGCGCTGGTTACCCGAGGAAATGGGCAGCCGTTACCTGATGGTCAATATGGCCGGTTTCGACTTGCAGCTGGTCGAGAATGAAGCGACTGTCATGGACATGCGTGTCATCATTGGCCGTCCCTACCGCTCGACCCCCGCTTTCGTCGCTGAAATGACTCACCTGGTATTCAATCCCTACTGGAATGTACCGCACAAGCTGGCGCTGCTGGACCTGTTGCCCGCGCAACAAAAAGATCCGCAATACCTCAGCAGGAAGGGTTTCCGGGTGTTCTCGGACTGGAGCAGAGACGCCATCGAGGTCGACCCCGACAGCATCGACTGGTCGCAATACAACGAGAACAACTTCGTTTTTCGTTTGCGCCAGGAGCCCGGGGCTGCCAACAGCCTGGGGCGCATCAAGTTCATGATGCCGAATCCCCATGCCGTTTACCTGCACGACACGCCGGCACAGCATCTGTTCAGGCGCGCGGTGCGAACCTTCAGTTCAGGCTGTATTCGCGTCGAACAGCCGGTGCGTCTGGCGACCACCCTGCTGCAGGGCAAGCGCCGCTGGACCGACGGGGACGTGATGCAAATTATCGCAAGCAGGGAAAACCGTGCCGTGTTTCTGTCGAGCAAGATCCCCGTCTATATGCTCTACCTGACGACCTGGGTGGATGACGCCGGCCGGGTGCATTTTCGCGATGATGTCTATGGCCGTGACCTGCTGGTGCGCAAGGCCTGGGATGCCGTGACGGGCTGAGTCCGCGCTGGTCGGCGCACTCGCATTACTGTGACCGGTTGCACGGATTCGAATACGGGCCTGTGACAGGCTCATTCATAATGGCGGGATCCGGCATGCGCCCATGGGTGCACGGTTTCCCTTAATTGATTGAGGGTATTTACATTAATGTAAATTAGTGTATAATCAGACGCTAATTTTGCTTAACTTATTTAAATCAATAGGTTACCGAACTACTTGAGCTGATGAGCGGCCACCTACAGCAGAAAAGTCGTATTTCTGAGACCCTCCCTGCCGTGAGCCGGCGTGACTTTCTGCGCCTCGGCGCCGGTATCGCCGGCGCACTGGTCCTGCCACCCGCCTTCGCTAAATCCGCCGCCGTGCAGGAACGTAGCCTCAGCTTCAGTAACACCCACACCGGCGAAAGTCTGAAGACGACCTACTGGCTGGATGGCGAGTACCTGGATGACAGCATGCAGGAGATCAATAGCATCCTGCGCGACCACCGCACCGATGACGTGCACAACATGGACACGGCACTTCTGGACCTGCTGTTTGTGCTGCAGTCCCAGCTTGACAGCGAGGATGTCTTTCACATCATTTCCGGCTACCGTTCCCCGGTAACCAACGCCATGTTGAATGGCAAGAGCAAGAGCGTTGCCAAGCGCAGTTACCATATGCGCGGCATGGCCATCGACATCCGCCTGCAGGGCTGCGAGCTCAAGAACCTGCAACGTGCCGCCCTGGCGCTGAAGGCTGGTGGCGTGGGTTATTATCCTTCCTCCGACTTCATCCACGTCGACGTCGGACCCGTGCGCAGCTGGTAGTCACAGCACCGAATCAGCCTCCATTCCCGATTCAATCCGGGCCGCCGGTGCCTGGATAAGCAACCCCGGCAGTTGCCTGTTGTCAAGGCGTTCATACGCGCGCCGGAGCTGGCCTATACTGGCCCTGTGTCCCCCCCGTGAGGTGATTATGACCGAGCCTGCGACGATAGAAACATTGCTGGAAATCATGGTCCGCCTGCGTGACCCGCAGGATGGCTGTCCGTGGGACCAGCAGCAGGATTTCCGCACCATTGCACCGTATACCCTCGAAGAGGCCTACGAGGTGGTCGATGCCATCGACCGGGATGATATGGATGACCTGCAGGATGAACTCGGCGACCTGCTGTTCCAGGTGGTCTACCATGCCCAGATGGCCAGCGAGGCGGGTCGGTTTGATTTCTCCCATGTCCTTGACGGCATCTGCGACAAGATGGTGCGTCGCCATCCCCATGTGTTTGCCGATGATGCCATCGCCGATGCCGAGGAGCAGACCCGCGCCTGGGAGAGCCACAAGGAAAGGGAACGCAAGCACAGTACTGTGAGTGCACTCGACGGTGTCCCCCTGGCGCTGCCGGCCCTGACCCGTGCCTGCAAGTTGCAGAAAAAGGCCTCACGGGTGGGCTTCGACTGGCCGGATAGCCATGGCGTGGCCGGGAAGGTCGAGGAGGAACTGCAGGAACTGCGTGCGGAGCTGGTTGAGGGCACGGATCCTGCCGCCCTGGCAGAGGAGGCCGGCGACCTGCTGTTTGCCGTGGTCAACCTGGTCCGGCATGCCGGTATCGACCCGGAAACCGCATTGCACCAGGCCAACCGTAAATTCACCCGGCGCTTTCAGCGGGTCGAGGCCCGCTGCCGGGAGGCCGGGGGCAGCGTCTCCGGGGCCGACCTCGAAACCCTGGACGGCTACTGGGAGCAGGTCAAGAGGGAAGAATGAGAGTGATCGCGCCGGTCAATTCCTGACCTTGTTCTGGCGGTACTGGATGTAGGCATCGCGTACGAACAGGTAGGGGTCGAGTGCATCCCGCTTGATCCCCTCGTAGGTGTCCTTGTCCAGTGATAACTCATTGATCGCGTCCACTACCTTGGCGCCAAGGTAGTCCTGGTTCTCCTCCCAGGCATAGGAGGTCAGGTCCAGGCGGGAATCCGCCAGCAGGCCTATGCCATCCCTGAGGTTTGAGGGGCCCAGCACCGGCAACACCAGGTAGAATCCCGGTCCGAGGCCATAGTGCCCCAGGGTCTGGCCGGTATCCTCATCCTTGCCTCTGATGTTGAAGTGTTCTTTCGCGGGATCGAAAAAGCCGCCGATACCCAGCGTGGTGTTGACGGCGAAACGCAGCAGTTCATTCCCGGCATCCCTGAATCTGAATTGCAGGCCTGAATTGACCAGGCGTACCGGTGTTTCCAGGTTGTTGAAGAAGTGCTGTACCGACACCTGCATCATTTTCGGGACAATGCGTCGATAGCCACGGGCGACCGGTTTCAGTAGGTAGAAATACAGCTTGTCATTGAACCAGAAGATGCCGCGGTTGATCGGCTCCAGCGGGTCGGCGACGATGAACTCCTCCATGTCGTCGAACATGAACAGGTCATCATCGCTGACCGGGGCAGCCGTGGTGGTGCTCCCAACCGGATCGATGGCATCTTCGCCCAGGCCGCTCAAGGGGTAGGCGATCAACAGAATCAGGATAAGCAGTTTCTTCATGATGTCTCTCGTGATCCGGTTTCCTTTCTTGCTCCGGCGCTGGACGGGCCAGCATGTAGTTCCCCGGCCTGAAGCAGATGGCTGCGGGAAGGTCTTAGCCGTCGGTATCCTGTCCCGTCTCTGTTGTTACTTCGCCCGGGATGCGCCTGGTCTCGTCAAGCCATTCGCCGAGATCGATCAGTTTGCAGCGTTCACTACAAAACGGGCGCCAGCGCTGCTGCCCTGTCCATTCTACCGGCTTGCCGCAGGTGGGACACTGCACCAGCTTTTGCTCTGATGGGGTCGTCATGGGTGTAACGTTCGTTGAAACGGCGGTTTTTGTCAGATGACACAGCAGGCAAGTTCAAAATCCACATCCTGCTCGGTTTGCCTGGCCCGTTGTTCGATGGTGGAGAACTGCAGGAAACGCGCCGTGAAACGGTGCTTGCCGCCGCTCAACTCGGCGAAGTAGGGTACGCTGGCAGGTAATGCAATACGCACCAGCTGGCACGGCATTTTCGGGTCCAGTGTCTTCTGGTAGACGCCGCCATGGGCGATCGCCGGCTTCATGTGGGTGCTCCCACGCGTCAGCTTGAGTATGAGCTGGATGGCCTGGCCGATGGCATCGAAATTATGCAGCCAGCGGTACAGGTCGTCGGTGCGCTGGTCGGATGGCTGCTGCAGCCAGTAATGGAATGCCGGCAGGTCAAAGTCGCAGGTTCCGCCCGGGATGGCACTGCGCTGTCGAATGCTGATCAGGAACTCGCTGGTCTTGAGTTCACTGGCAATCTGGCCGTTGATCCTGTGCAGGCCATCGACCCGTGTTTCGATGTCCTGCAGCAGGCTGCTCAGTTGCCGGGTGTCGATGTCCGGGTTTTGCTCGAGTCGTTTCAGGTTGCCGGCATGGCGTTCGAGTTCCTTCAGCACCTCTGACTTGACGTTGGTGTTGGTAAAGATCGACAGGATCTCGAGGATGCAGGTTAGTGTTGCCCGACTGTCCCACTCCGAACTGCGCCGAACATGATGTGCGGCCTGGCTGAACAGGTATTCAAGGCGCAGGAAGCTTCTTGACCTTTCGTTGAGCGGGTGTTCGTAGAGAACGCGCTGTGCCGCGGGCTGTGACTGGTTTTCTAGGGCTGCTTCCACGGGCACCTATTGTGGCCTACCCGCAGGCTATGCGCAAATGATCTTCAGCCCGGCCCGTGGGCGGCGATCTCGAGGTATTGTTTGTGCTGTGACCTGACCTGTGTGCGCAGCTCATCCAGCGTGCCGTCGTTACTGATGACGTCGTCGGCGACTCCCAGCCGGCTCTCGCGGGTTGCCTGTACCCCCATGATCGCCAGGATCTCTTCCCTGGCGCGGCCGTCGCGCGCGGCCGCCCGCTCGACCTGCCGGTTTGGCGTACAATCCACGACCAGTACCCGGTCAACCAGGTCCATCTGTCCGGTTTCCAGCAGCAGCGGAATGACGACCAGACAGTAGGGCTCAGCGACAGTCTTGATTAATTTGCTGATTTTCATTCGTATTTTCGGGTGAAGTATGGCCTCCAGCCGGTGTCGCAATCCGGCGTCGGTGAACACCCGTTCCCTGAGCCAGCCGCGCTTGAGTTGACCGCCGGCATCGACACAGTCTTCGCCGAAGGTCGTGATGATCTCCTGCAGGGCGGGCTGTCCGGATTCGACCAGGGCGTGGGCGATCTCGTCGGCATCGATGACCGGGACCCCCAGTGTCCTGAACAGATCCGTTACAGTGGACTTGCCACTGCCGATGCCACCGGTCAGCCCGACGACCAGGGGACGCCCGGTTCGGCCCGGGCCCGGTGTGACGCTGCCGGAAGGGTCCACGGGGAGAGACTAACTGAGGTAGAGGCTGATGATGTCCTGGCCCCACAGCAGGGTGATCCAGCCGGCGCAGGCCAGGAAGGGCCCGAAGGGGATGGGCTGACTGCGTTCACGCCCCTTCAGGAGGATGAGCAGTATCCCGGTGGCGGCCCCGACGATGGAGGAGAACAGGATGACCACCGGCAGGGCCTGCCAGCCGACCCAGGCGCCGATGGCGGCCAGCAGCTTGAAGTCGCCGTAGCCCATGCCCTCCTTGCCGGTCGCCAGCTTGAACAGGTGATAGATGCCCCACAGGGACAGGTAGCCGGCCAGCGCCCCGATGATGCTGGCCTGGCTGTCAACGAAGACACCCCAGAGGCTCAGGGCCAGTCCGGCCCAGAGCAGGGGGAGGGTGATGTTATCGGGCAGCAGTTGCCGGTCGTAGTCGATCACGCACAGCGGGATGATCGCCCAGGTGAAGCCCAGCGCGGCGGCGGCCTGCAGTGAAAAGCCGAAATGCAGCGCCGTGACGACCGAGGCAATGGCGGTCGTTAGTTCGATGAGCGGGTAGCGCGCGGGTATGCCTGCGCTGCAGGCAGCACAGCGTCCCTTTAGAAACAGGTAACTGACGACCGGGACATTCTCGATGGCGCGGATACGGTGGCCGCAGCTCGGGCAGCTGGAGGCGGGCCAGACCAGGTTGAAGGGCCGCTCGCTGCCGGCATCCGCCGGTTCGATTTCCAGCAGTTCCCGGCACTGCTGTGACCAGGTGCGCTCCATAATGATGGGCAACCGGTAAATGACCACGTTCAGGAAGCTGCCGATCAGCAGGCCGAGCAATGCGATCACGGTCCCATAGGCCGCAGGGGATGACTCGAGCAGAAGCAGCAGGTCCATTCAGTGTGCCCGGGCGATTGAGCGTAACTGGGCTAGCGGCGCCTGACGGCCTCGATAGAAGATCAGATTGCGGCGCCCAGTTTGAAGATCGGCAGGTACATGGCGACCACCAGGCCACCGATGAGGATGCCCAGAATCGACATGATCAGGGGTTCCAGCAGGCTGCTGAGGGCATCGACGGCATCATCCACCTCCTGCTCGTAGAAGTCAGCCACCTTGGCGAGCATGCTGTCCAGGGAGCCGGATTCCTCGCCGATGGCGACCATCTGCTCGACCATGTTGGGGAACAGGCCGGTCTGGGACATGGCGAACTGGAGTTGCTGGCCGGTGGCGACACTGTCGCGAATCATGAGAACGGCATCGGAATACACCACGTTACCCGTGGCGCCTGATACCGATTCCAGCGCCTCGACCAGCGGCACGCCGGCGGCAAACATGGTGGACAGGGTGCGGGCATAACGGGCCACGGCGGCCTTGTGCATAATCGGGCCGACAACCGGTATCTTGAGGATGAAGCGGTCAAGTACCCGCCCAAATTTACGCGAACGTTTCTTGGCCTGCAGGAAGCCGATGACGGTGCCGATGACGATACCAAAGACCAGCCACCACCATTGCTGCATGAACTCGGAGAGACTGACGACCATGCGGGTAAAGGCGGGCAGGTCAGCGCCGAAGCTGCTGAACAACTCCTCGAACTGGGGTACCACGAAGATCAGGAGAATCGAGGTGACGATGACGGCAACCACGACGACCGCGGCCGGGTAGAACATGGCCTTCTTGATCTTGGACTTGAGGTACTCGGTCTTTTCCTTGTAGGTGGCGATCTTGTCGAGCAGGGTCTCGAGTACGCCGGCCTGTTCGCCGGCATTGACCAGGTTGATTACCAGGGCATCAAAATGATAGGGGTGCTTGGCAAGCGATTCCGACAGGCTGGTGCCGGATTCGACCTCGTTCTTGATCTTCAGGAGCAGGTCGCGCATACCGGCGTTGTCATGACCGCGGCCGATGATCTCGAAGGCCTGCACCAGGGGGACGCCGGCACCCATCATGGTGGCCAGCTGGCGGAAGAACACGGCAATGTCCTTGGGCGCTATCTTTTTCTTGGCCCCCTTGGAAAACAGGGTGGATTGCTTCTTGATCTTGAGCGGCTTGATGCCCTGCCTGCGCAGGTCGGCCTTGATCAGCGAGGGGTTGATGCCGCGGGTCTGGCCCTTGACGCGCATACCGCGCTTGTCCATGCCAGTCCAGATGAAAAGATCCGGTTCCTTGAGTGCCTTTTCTGCCATGATTTATTCCTTGGTGACCCGATCGACTTCTTCCAGGCTGGTGATACCGGCCGCGACCTTTCTCAGTCCGGATTCCCTGAGGTCCGCGACGCCTTCCACTTTTGCCTGTTCTTCCAGCTGCATGGAATTGCCCCCTTCCATGATCAGCCGGCCCATTTCTTCCGATACCGGCATGACCTGGTAGATGCCCACACGGCCCTTGTAGCCGCCGGTACAGTTGTCACAACCCACCGGGCCGTAGATCGTTATGTCTTTCAGCTGTTCCTCGCTGAAGCCGGACTTGACCAGGGCCTCATGCGGTATATCCAGTTCCTTCTTGCACTTGTTGCACAGACGCCGTGCCAGGCGCTGGGCCATGATCAGGTGCACCGCCGAGGCAATATTGTAGGGCGGTACCCCCATGTTGGCCAGACGCGTCAGGGTCTGCGGGGCGTCGTTGGTGTGCAGGGTGGACAGGACCAGGTGACCGGTCTGTGCCGCCTTCACGGCAATCTCCGCGGTTTCCAGGTCGCGGATCTCACCCACCATGATGATGTCCGGGTCCTGGCGCAGGAAGGCCCGCAGAGCCAGGGAGAAATCCAGGCCGGCCTTGGGATTGACATTGACCTGATTGATGCCCATGACATTGATTTCGACCGGGTCCTCGCAGGTGGAGATGTTGCGGTCGGGGGAATTCAGCATATTCAGGCCGGTATACAGCGAGACGGTTTTACCGCTGCCGGTCGGCCCCGTGACCAGCACCATCCCGTAGGGCTTGTTGATGGCCTCGGTAAAGGTGATTTTCTGGTCTTCCTCGAAGCCGAGGGCATCGACACCGATCTGTGCGGCACTGCCATCCAGGATACGCAGCACCACCTTCTCGCCATAGAGCGTCGGCAGGGTGTTGACACGAAAATCGATGGAGCGGTTTTTCGACAGGTTCATCTTGATGCGGCCGTCCTGGGGAACCCGGCGTTCGGCAATATTCATGCGGCTCATGACCTTGAGTCGCGCCACGATGCGCATGGCCAGGGAGCGGGGCGGCGAGGCAATCTCGTGCAAAACGCCATCCTGCCGGAAGCGCACCCGGAATTCCTTCTCGTAGGGCTCCAGGTGGATATCGGAGGCACCCCGGTTGATGGCATCGACCAGCACCTTGTTGACGAAGCGGACGACGGGGGTGTCGTCGATGTCGGATTCGCTTACATCGCCTCCCGGGGCGTCCTCATCGCCGGCGGCGATATCCAGGTTGTCGAGATCCGCGTCCATGAGATCGGACATGGTGGTGTCCATGGTATCCATGGCGGTCTCGATGGCTTTGCTGAGCTGCTCCTCTTCGACCAGGACGGCCTCGGTGTTGATGCCGGTATGGAACTTGAATTCATCCAGGGCGCTGAGGTTGGTCGGGTCGGACACCGCCACGTAGAGGCGGTTGCCGCGCTTGTAGAGCGGCATGGCGTGGTGCTGGCGGACCAGCTTCTCGGTGACCAGGCTGGTCGGGGCCGTCTCCATGTCCATGACCCGCAGGTCGAACAGCGGTACCCCGAATTCCTGGGCACCGGACCAGGCGATGTCACGGCCCTTGAGGATCTTGTTCTCGACCAGGTAGCTGACGAAGTGCTTGCGCTTCTTGAGGGCCGTCTCGTTGGCCTTGACCGCGTCACTCTCGTCGAGCAGACCGTCCATGACCAGCCGGCGGGCCAGGCCGCTGAGGTGTGATGTAGGGTTGGTTGTGGCCATAATTCAGCTTATTTTGAGCGAAATAGCGTAAATTTCCGTGATCCGGTACCTGTTACTTATCACTCGATGGATGCGCGGCTGACCATATATCATGCTAAAATTGCAGAAAAGTTAATCTTTGTCAATCTGTTAGCAGCCTGTCAGGGCTTCCATCCATGCCCTGTTGCAGTGTACAGCAAACCGCTCCACACACCATTGTTTCGACCCCGCTGGATAAAACTTTACCTGTCCGCCGATCCTCGTGTCATATCACCGCGCAAGCCTAGCATTGTCTGCGGCGACCCGTCGGGATGCACGGTGCCGGATGGAAATTCCCTGTTCTACAGGAGGATCGCAAGCGTGTCGTAAATCGAATCTGGCAATGCACATTTTATTGCGGGAGTATGTGCTACGCTGCAGATGGTGCAGGGATTTTTCATAGGATGTACTGTCGGCAATGTTGAATTATTAACCCGCTGGGCGAGGATTCCGGCTGAATCATGTCAAATCTGTATGCATCCAGGTTGCCGATGAAATTATCGATGATGGTATCGTCATACCGGCTTAATACACAGTTTTTGCCCAGTCCTTCTGTTCTTTCTGTCGCTTTTCTCAGTAATAATACCGGCTTGCCAAGGTAGTAACACTCCTCCTGATTGCTGCCGCCATCACTGACAACAAATTCAGCCTCCATTATCAGTTTGATGAATCTGAAATAATCGAGTCTGTTTCGAAGTTCAATATTCGGGTTGGCGGCAAGTCTTTCGTAACAGCCAAATTTTCTCAGTTTGATTTCTGTTGGTTTGTGCAGGATGAATAACAGATGCAGTTTCTTGCTGATCGTTTCGACGATCCTGGTTACCCGTTCTATCGCTGCTCTTGTAAAGATATTCTCAAACCTGTGGAGGGTAACTACCCCAAAGGCCTTGTCTGGCAGATCAATATCGGAAATCTTGTTGATTGCCGGTAGCGCAATATTTAAGGAGTCTATGAGTGTGTTAAAGCCTGTATTTATTTTATCACCCTGGAACTTCTCGAGATTTCTGCTTGCCCAATCTCCGGGCGCAAACAGGTAGTCCGCAAGCCTGAACGTCAATATTCTGGTTATTTCTTCCGGAAAAGGGTGCAAGATATTGAAGGAACGCAGACCGGATTCGACATGGCCGACCTTGAGCCTGGCAACCTTGCCCATAATAGCTCCAAGCAATGTGGAAAAGGTGTCACCGTGGACCAGTACAATGCCGTTATTGTCGTTTCTGAAGATTTCCTTCTTGTTGAAGATGGTATGTATGATATTTTTCAAGCCCCAAATGAACATCTGGAAAACTGATGTAATATCTTTCCCCGAATAAAGCCTGTAATCTGGCTGCTTGATATCAAAGTCCGCCAGGATGTCGTCGATGGTTTCCCTGTGCTGCCCAGTTGAAATGTAGTTATAGTCGATTCCATCCTGTTTGAGAAACTTCATAATGGGCGCCATCTTTATCAGCTGGGCCTTGGTTCCAATAATTACATGAATCATCTTTTTGCTGGTCCCGGGGCCAGTTAATTCTCTGAAATTTGCAGACTAATATTAGCCGGTATCCGATGGGTTGCTAATGAGGTTTGCCCGGCGTATGTAGGAGGCGGGCAGACAAGTATACAGTGGTGTAGCGTATCAGATTTAGCACTACGCTCAGAAGATACAGGCCCGGGACCGGGTGGTGGAGGCAAAAAAGTGTAGCTAGTTCCGGCAGGTTGCGGTGTGAGAGGCGGCCCCTGAACGACTGGATGGAGGCGGTAAACTTCATTTGGCCGAGGTGGGTTGCGAGGGTTGTTGTCTCTTCGTCATCACCCGGTATCGCATTATCTGGGGATGACAAGGTGTATGCACTGTTTGAGGCAGCGCAGCAAGAAACAGCGATCTGACCATTAGAGTGGTAACTAATTGTCATGGAGAAAGTTTATCTGGTCGAATGCTTCGGCAGGTATCAGTGAGCCGCCCAGGATGAGTCTGATTCTGAGGAGCAGGCGCTCTTCCGGTCTGTAAGTTGACTGTCCAGGCAATCGTATAACAAGGAAATTAATGAGTAAACAGTGGGTTATTACCAGTCATGATTCTGCCTGACCGCAGGCTGCGCTAGTTGGGCGCTACCAGAAACAGCGCCACACTTTCTGCTGGTCCAATAGCGTTGTTACTGTGGCTGTCATACATAAAATTTGTTGCTTTAAGGCATAATGATGTCTGCGCTCGGTTCGAGAGCTTTTGTATGCCAAGATTGGTGGCGCCGGCTAACCGCATGTCGATGGTGCCGGAAAGGCGAACGACATCCGGAAATTCATCTTCAGTACTCTCGCGGGTACCGTCAATTGATCCATGATCTATAAAAATAATGCTGAAGTCCCTACGCTTACTGCCGTGAGCCTGCTGAGGTAGATGCGGGTTTTTTCCTATCTGATTTAATACCGGGGTCATTATAAAAAGCATTTTCTGATTCATGCCGTTATGATGATTATCATGGGTGTTCCGCGGAAATCAGGTCAGCTTTATTTAGGGAATGCCGGAAGAAGATGAAGATTCTTTTCCTGTCCAAACGTATTTATACAAACAAGGATCTCGTGCGTGATCAGTTTGGTCGTGTATACGAGTTTTCGCGCCAACTTGCAAGCATGGGCCACCAGGTGCGCGGGCTTGCTTTTGACTACCGTCGGAATGGACCTGGTGAATCAATTGAGGGGCCTGAGGCGAAGGGCCCTGAGTGGGATGCCTGTAATCTTTTTCCGAACCCGGTTGGTGGTATAAAAAGATATATTGCTGAGGTCAAGCGACTCGTTGAGGAATTCTCTCCTGATGTCCTGGTGTCTGTCTCTGATGTATACCACGTTATTCTTGGTGACTGGCTGGCAAGGAAGTACCGGCTGATTCATGTTGTCGATATTTATGATAATTATGAAATATTCAGAGCAGCCCGGTATCCGGGTGTAATTGCACTGTATCGCCGCGCATTATCGCGCGCAAACGGAGTGGTATGTGTCAGTCATCAGTTAAAGAAATATGTACTTGATACATGTAAGCCGAATAACATTCCCGAGGTTGTAACAAATGCTGTAGATAAGGATCTGTTCAGGCCGCATGATAGGGCTGAATGCAGGCAGCATTTTGGCTTGCCAGCCGGCAGCAAGTTGATAGGTCTTGGCGGGGCAATGTTTAAAAGACGCGGTGTAGAGTCTATTCTTCAGGCATACCAGGTTTTGACTGACTCATATCCGGATATTCACCTGGTGCTTGCCGGCAGCACGGATAAAACTACAGCTATTCCTGATAATGAGAAAATTCACTATCTCGGAAAGCTCGATTACGAGCTTATGCCTCTGTTCTTTTGTTCTCTTGACGTTGGAATTATAATAAACAAGGATACTTCTTTCGCACGATACTGTTTTCCACAGAAATTCTTTGAGATGCTGGCGTGCAGATTGCCCATGGTAGTTGCATCAATCGGCGATGTAAGGGATATGATGGAAGATTGCACCCAGGCGCTGTTTCGACCAGGAGTAGTTAAGGAGCTTGTGGATGCAATTGACAGGCAACTCGCTGAACCCTGTATGCCTGTTATTGATGTGGTTTCATGGGAACATCAGGGTGCACTGCTATCAGAATTTCTGGAGAAAACCTCAACCCGGAGCAAGGTGTGTCAGGATTGATTATTCAGACCATGCACCACACGGATGCCAGTAACGCAGAATGCAAAGTGATGACTTTCCAGTCCGGTATGCGAACATACGGCATGTTCTACCGGAGAACCGTCATGTATTGTTATGATAAGTCCTGTTTCCTGTGAAACAACCTCTTTTCTGTTTCAGATTCGATGTCGATACACCGCTTTGTGTCACTACCGGCGTTCCAAGCTTGCTTGAACTGGCAAGAAAAAAAGGTGTTAGTTTCACTTTCTTTATAAATATGGGGCGAGCGGTTTCCTACCGTTACCTGGTCAGCAGGGGGAAGCGACGTCAGGAAGGGATTGTCAGCAAGTTGGGCAGTTTGGAGAAGCTAGGCTTGGTGGAAACCCTGAAAACTGGTTTTTTTAATCCTCCTGTCGGGATCGCGCACCGTGCAGTGGTAAGAAGTATATTTAATGAAGGGCATGAAGTAGGCCTCCACGGCGGAAGAAATCATGCAACCTGGCAATATGCCGCAGATACCTGGACACAGCAGCGTATTACAGAGGAAATTACCTGGGGAAAGAAATCGCTTGAAGAAATAATAGGCTGTTCGGTAATGGCATTTTCCTCGCCTGGGTGGAATGGTGGGCCGACAGTTAACAGGATCCTGTCCAAGCTCGGATTCCAATATTCCGCCGACCTTCATGGAAAGGATGGTGCCTGTATCCAGGTTTGTACTGATTCCCGCTTGTTGCAAATACGTACAAATTTATCAGGCGAGCCGGGCGGGGTTGGTTATATTGAATGGCTAACTGCATCAGGCCTGAGCCAGGAAGGCGCTCTGGCGCGTACTGAGGAGGCACTGGCAGATGGCCAGGCAACGACAGTCCTGTATGACCATCCATGTTACGCGGGGATACAAAAACTTGAGTTGCTAGAAGAGCTGATCGATCTGGTGGTGCGGCACGGTTATAAAATAACGACAATGAACGATATCCTGGCACGCGATGGACAGTAAGCGTTTATTCCACAAGCCGGTAATTATTGTAGGTTCACCGCGATCAGGTACTTCTCTGCTGCAAAAACTTATCAGAGAGAACCCATTATTTGTCTCGGTCGCCAGGGAGTCTGATGTTATTTGGAATCCGTACATACATCCGTCAGTCAATAGCTGGCGTCAGGAAGGTCTTGTTGACCGGAAACTCGGTGAGGATGATATAGCGTCAATCCTGAACGCTTATAGAAACAAGGCGCTACCTGCAACTGTCTGGAGTCGCTGGTCAAGATCCCGGATTATGGAATCGCCGTTTGTTTCCAGGAATGTGCGCCGGATATACCCATTGGCAGACAGGATGCTTACCGCGCTCAGGGGAATAATGCCGGCCAGACAGCAGGCCCTTCGTCTGGTTGATAAATCTGTTCATTTTGGCCTCTGGCTGCCTGCGATCCATCAGGTTTTCCCGAATGCACTGTTTATACATATCGCGCGAAATGGCAGGAATTGCGTGCGATCCATGATAAATGGCTGGCTGGAGCCTGACCGTTTCAATACCTATTTGCTGCCGGAATATCTCAGGAAAGATGGTGCAAAATACTGGTGTTTTCCGATGCCTGAAAGATGGCAGGAATATCTTGATATGCCGCTGGCGGAGCGCGTGGCACATCAGTGGGTAGATATTCAAACGTCCATTATCAATGGTCTACAAGTCGCTAGGAATGAGGGTCGATATTTATATGTTCGGCTGGAAGACTTGACAGGAGAACCCGTAAAAACACTACGCACAATCGCTGAATATATTGAAGAACCGTATGCAGGTTACTTTGAACAGTTGTCAGCCAGTATCCCGGTTGTAAATCCAACCAGAATGGATTATTTGTCCTTGCATCAGCATGTCACGCAGCATAGTCAGGTAATCATAGATATTATCAGTGATATACAGATAAAACTGGGATATCAGATGTAAGTATCTGCACAAAACAACCCCCTGGTGCCAGCTCCAAAATAAAATCCAAGCATCAATTACCGTTTCAAAACCTCCAGAGCCAGCAATAGTGCATTAACCGCAATTTGGTCTAATCACCCCCATTTCTGCAGCAGGACTCCGAAGTCATGCCAGTCCAATAGCCAGCGGTATACTGATTGCCGCCGCGAGAATCACAATAAGTGACCGTGCCCCGTAATTGAACTGAAAATCAAAAAAGGGGAGATGAGAAAAAGACAGTGCCAACTAGAACAAAAGTAATCTAACACCGGGGTGGAATAGTGAGAGAAATTGGTGGTCACGCCAGCAGAAATGTCATGTACAGCAGACATGGTGAGTTGAAGCCCGCCCAGTTTATGGGGTCAACCTTAATTTGACTGGAAGCCAGGCCAATATGAATGCATATGCAGGAATTATACTTCGATATCTTATGCATCTTACTAGCATTCTTAATGATAAGGAGATGAACTTGGTTGTAAGCATTAAGGGTATCTCCAGAGGATTATTGTATGCCTTAACGGCCATTAGCACATGCCCGCGTGTAATGTAATACTCGTAGAATAACCCTGATTTATGTGATGATGCGCCAAATTCATGTTCAACATATGCATCTTCTACGACCCGAAAGTTAATTCCTGCTCTATAAAGTCTCCAGCACAGCATTGCATCTTCGCCATACATGAAGAAAGCAGGATCAAATAATCTATTATCTTTTATTAGTTTATTGCTAAATAACATACAGCATCCAATGACAAAATTAAAAGATAATGGAGTTTTCTCGCTCGTTTGCAAGCCAAGATAGCGGTTGTACCAGATAGTACACATTGGACTTGAATATGGAACTGATATACAGGGTGTGGCTAATAAGGCATTATCATTGGTTAATGCCTTTTGTAGTCGTAATACTAGTCCAGTATGTGCGGTTGCATCATTATTGATTAATAAGTAATGGTCGTGTGGGGATGATGACTCCAGGTCTGTTTTGATCGCGAAGTTCACGCCATTAGCAAATCCTAGATTCCTGTTCGCGCCGATTACTATGATTTTGTAATCAATGGTTGCGCTAGATAATGTATCTACGACTGATTGCAGTTGTCTTGTGCATGTTTCACTTGCACTATTATCGACAATATAAACTGTGCTCAGACTTTGTCCAATAAGTGATTTAAGGCATTTTGATGTTTTAGTAGCATTCCGATAATCAAGTACAATTGCGCATGTTCTCATGTAAATCGCCTTAACTGGATAATGTCGATTCTACTATTTTGTTTAGTTTGGCTTGTCAAGTGACTTAAGCGAATAGTGACGGCATGGTATTACTAGGCGAGCAGGATCGCAAGAGAATAGCTAGAGGTTTATGCGTTGCATTATCCGGTTCAGGAGCGTCAGCGTTGTAACGCTAGTAAAAGCTGATGCGGATTCAACTTTGAAGGGCAATATTTAACAAAGTCCTTGTATTGAAAAAGACATTCATAGATGTCCGAAAGCCAGATGATTAATCTGGAAGTTGGCGGAGTATATTGATGGCCTTCACGACTCCATGGTTGTTGACGATAGCCATATGCCGGTGTTTCGGGAAGGCCTGTCGGATTAGCCGTTGGTGTCTTCGTTCAGCCTGCGCTCCCAGGAAGAATAAAGGTGTGCTATGTAAGTACCGGTTTCAAGCTTACAGGCTTACCCTCCATGGTCAATGAACTTAAACCCATTGGTATCGGGATTGGTGCGCACCCGGACCTATTGCTGAATGAGGCTCTGAGTGGTGGCTTTTCTGACGATCAGAATGACCGTATACAACATCATTCGTTCAATCAGCGTCACCAGCAGGCCTACGTTGAACTCGTGGCTCTATTACTCGCCGATTGGCGCCTCAGCCTGATGGTAGATTAGCATGCAATGACGAGCCTGGTCCATGTGACATGGCTGCGCGAGTGCTAGATGACTGGACTGCTGGAGCCGACGGCCCTGCAGGCCCTGATTCTACCAAATGACTCAAATGATTGTTGAATAGTGACCCCCGCTTATACCGGTAATCAGTTTTTTGCTACGACAGGTTATTTCAGGATGGTAAACTGGTATCGTTATTCTTGGATAGGTTATGTGTAGCTTGTTCGTGCTCCACCGGTTCGGCTGTGAGAAAAGCTATGCCACTACCACGGGATGCGCTCAGAACGAGCATGCACAATTGTACTACGAGTTGGAATCAGTCATTAATATCGAATCACTTTGGAGTAAAAACTATGGAACAAGAAGGGCTGCATTCCATGCAGAGTAAAGTGCAGAAAAGCGAAGTAAATTGGGTAGAGAAATGTGCACTTATATTATCAGTTACAACAGGTGTATGCACGATATGCGGGAAATTGACATTGTTTATTTTTACCAATCGAAATCTTCGTGAATCAGGGAAATGCCTACGATGCAAATCATCGAATCGGCAGCGACAAATGATGTCTATATTTATCGATACAGTGGCTGAAGTGACGGGACTACAAAGTACTGATTGTGATTCACTAATGAATACTCATGCGAATAATACCCAGCTTAAAAAATTAAAGATTTACAATACGGAAACTGTAGGTGCTTTGCATAACCAGTTAAGCAAGTTACCAAACTATCAGGCAAGTGAATACTTTGGGTATAAGTATAAAAGTGGTGACATTGTGCATGGAGTTATACACCAGGACCTGATGGCAACTTCATTTGACGATGAATCCTTCGACATTATTCTAAGTAGTGATGTATTTGAACACGTACCTGATCCGTATAAGGGATTTTCTGAAGTTTTTCGCATTCTAAGGCCAGGCGGCAGGCATATTTTTACTGTGCCTTTCTATAGTGACCGCTTCCATGATGAGGTGCGGGCAATTGTCGACGCTGACGGTAGCATTGAGAACCTTATGCCGCCGATGTATCACAGAGACCCGATCCGTCCTGAAGGGATCATTGTCTATGTTATATTTTCATGGGAGATGCTGGACAAGCTAAGGGAGATTGGCTATCAGGTAACCGTGCATAACGCTAGAGATCCAGCGCACGGAATATTAGGAGGTGGTGCAATTGTATTTGAGGCCATGAAGCCCGTGCACTCAATATAAGCGAGCATGCCTCCCGACATACTGAAGGAAACATAACATAAATCTCAGGTAATAAAATCGGCGTTTTTCACAGTAGCGGAGAATATTGATGGTAAGTATATTAATGGAATGGCATACTGCTTTTTAATGTCTTTTCTGCAATTTCCTTGGCGAAATTATTCTCCATTACGGCCTCGAGTAGGCTGACTTCTGACAGCCATTTCGTCTTGTCATTGTAGATTTCAATTATATTATCAGCGATTTCATCGGCGCGATCAGCAACAGAAATGACATGCTCTGGGTCACGTATGCCCTCTATCCCGACCGAGGTTGTTATGACAGGTACGCCATGGTGAATTGCCTCGACGATTTTTCCCTTCACACCAGCACCATAGCGAAGCGGGGCAACTACCAGACGCGTCATATTGTAGTGCTGAAGTAGCTCCGCGTCGCTGACTCGCCCCATGAACTTTACGTTCTTTCCGCCCAGTTTAAGCAGTTCTTCCGGGATATTGGAACCAATGATGGTGAACACTATGCCCGGTAGTTTGCTCAGGACATAGGGAAAAACATCCTTTATAAACCATGTAGCCGCATCCTTATTGGGTGTATGAGAGAATCCTCCGACAAATAACAACCCTTTCCTCTCATCAAAAGTAGCGGTGTTTTTCAACACGAGATTATCATTATCATAAAGAAAAAGAGGTAAGGTCTGTATGTTTGCCTCCGGGACTTCTTTCTTCAGTTCAATTACCTCATGATCCGAAAAGAAATAACTGACATCGGCTGATCGAGCAATGTATGTCTCAATTTTCTTCCATTCTTCGCTGCAAAGACCAGTGCTGACTGTTCCTTCTATACATAACCGACGCTGTTCCCTCAAGTAATGCAGATCATGTCCACAGTAAAGGATTTTAGCCTGTGTATTATGCTTGATAAAGTCAATGTATTTGGTGGTAATGTTAGGTCGGCTCAAGTACACGTAGTTAATATATTCTGAATTTTGTTTAATCCACTTGTCCCAGTTGTCTGCATACCAGGAGCCATATAATACTTCAATGCCTTTCTGCTCGAGCGAGGTTATGTAAGGTTCGCATGCTTCAAAATTATCCCCGATAAATTTGACTCTATATCCCATATCTACCATGAGCATTAGATATTGAAATGTCGATCGTGAACCGGCATCCTGATCAATCCTGGGTATGTAGTGATCGATGAACAGCACAATATTCCTGTTCATGCTGCGATCCCTGGCTATAAAAATATCTTTTCCTGGAGACAGGTTCTCCTTCTCAAGAATATTATGCCACTTGCCCACGAACTTCTTCTGATTGGTAACCTGATATGCCTTCACTCCAGAGTCTGTTTCCTTGCCGTGTGATACACCTTCGAAATGCACAACTCTGGAGAGGGGCTGGTAAATAACCTTGTAACCTCTTTTTCGGATCTCAAATGCTAAATCCGTATCTTCGTAGTATGCAGGTGTAAACCTCTCGTCAAATCCACCTATATTATTCCACAGTTCACTTCTAACCATGATGGATGCGCCGGATATGTAGTCTACTTCCTTCATGTAATTATATTGAGGGCGACCCGGGAGATCACTTCTCCCGAAGTTGTGGCCACTTCCATCTCTCCACACGATACCGCCAGCTTCCTGAAGTTTGCCATTAGGATACAGCAGCATTGAACCTACAAGGCCGATATTACCGTCGTTTTCCATTGTCTCAACCATTGAAGCAAGCCAGTCCGTTTGTACGTTAGTATCATTATTCAAAAATACAAAATATTTGCCTCGCGCACTGTTTGCCGCGTTATTACAGTTCTTCAGGAAGCCCAGATTCATCTTGTTCACTACTACCTTTATATTCGAGTAGTATTGCGTAATGTTCACGGTCTCATCCGTTGAGCAATCATCTGCAATGATGACCTCATATGGTATCTCTCCAGCATTCGATAATATAGAACAGAGACATGAATGTGTGGTGGGCCATTGGTTGTAAACTGGAATGATAATAGAGACTAATGGTGCATCGTGGCGCTGGAACTCCGTTGGAGTAGGGCAGTTTGATTTTGTAAAAAGGAGAATTTTCAGTTCCCTTGCAACGCCAAGTGTAGCCATACTATGAATCCAATTGACTATATCTGCGTAGCGCCCCTCTTGAATACAGCGCATTAGCGTCTTGCCACGTTTTTCATTCAGAAGTCTTGCATATTTACCGGGTCTTCTTGCAACCCGTAGCATAAAACGTATGTAGGATAATATCGTCTTTATCATGGAGTCGTGCTAGTTCATTGGTTGATTGTATATAAAAAATTAATGAAATCTGGTTTGTTTTCTCAGAGTGTGAGCTACGCTAGTTGGACGGAATATATCACCGCGAAGCAAGAGCCTCACCCATGAGAAACTTTTACCATATCCGATAGGTTCGGTACAAAAAAATATCCTCTAGGTAGTTATTTTATCGTAACCTGATATATGAGAGAGTAGGATGCTGTGATCTCTATGGGCTCAAATTAACCTGAAGGGTGCAGACTCGTACAGCGTTGACGACTGCGAAGTCGTACCCTATCTTATATAGTTCTATTTCAATTTATATATTTGTATCATGCTACAATTTATTAAAACACACTACTTGATCGGCGTCATTAGCCTGCCTGGGGATTAATAATTACGTTTCTTCGCCGGATCGAGTCGATTGACTGTCTTGTTGGGAATGCATGTCATGTGGCTTTGTACAGAGATATTGTGTATTTGTTCCACTTGTATGGTAACCGTCGTTTTATTATCGGTTGTTGCTTGTATGTTCAAGGTATTATATTGAGCAGGAAGCCTTAGCTGGGTATTTCTTACCTAAAGGTGACGCGATGTGTCATGAGTATGATGGATGTTGATGCGAATGACACCAATACAATCAGTAAGACTCCATCGGCACACTAATGACATGTGTTCCATGGGAGAATATATTTGTACAGTTTGTGTGCGCAATATCGAATTACGACATCAATAAATAACTGAAAAATAACTTTCTGATATTTGCGGATATCAAGTAGTGTGTCGGCGAGATTACCTGTATGCCAACTTATTGATAATGAATCATCATCAGGCAGGTTTGAATAAATTATCGGGAGGTAGTTATTAGTGCAAGCTATATTGCATATAGGTGTAGAAAAGACCGGATCCACCAGCATACAATCATTTCTCGCATTGAATAGAAGAGACTTTCTTCGCCAAGGCATCGCTGTGCTTGATTCGATCGGAAGCCCGAACAATCGCTATCTGGCTACATATTCTATGGATGATGGAAGGAGTGACGAGTCTCATGTGGCATTAGGCCTGACAAATCATAAAAAAAGGCATAGATGGAAGCGTAAATTGCGGACAGAATTACATTCTGAGATCGAGGCCCTGCCAAATAATATCACACAGGTCATACTTTCAAGTGAACATTGCCATTCAAGGTTGGTCTCAAATAGTGAAGTGGAACGGTTGTATGACCTTCTAAACCCTCTATTTGATGAGATCAAGGTGCTTGTTTACCTCCGGCCCCAGGATGAGATGGCGGTAAGCTTGTATTCGACGGCAATGAAAGTAGGGTATACGCACAAGACGATCATCCCCGTTGATGATATTGATTATGACTATTATGATTATGAAAGGTTGCTTGACAGGTGGTCAGATGTGTTTGGTGAAGCCAGCCTTATTCCGAGGGTATACGAGCGGTACCGCCTTGAAGGTGAGGATGTGGTTCAGGACTTTTGCGAGGTGTGTACCTTGCGAGGCATATGGAGTCCTGACGTAGTAATTACGGAGAACAGGTCACTAAACCCGCTCGGGCAGGAGTTTCTCAGGGTATTCAACAAGCATGTACCCGGTGAAGCCTACGGCAAACCGAGTGAAATGCGTGGCCCAATAGTCCAGTATATGGAAGAAAAATGTGCCGGCAAGCCGAGGATGCCAAGGCGATGTGATGCAGAGGAATTCTACGCGTTGTTTCTTGGCTCGAATAACAGGGTGGCCCAAAAGTGGTTCGGTCGTGACCGCCTGTTCGATGTGAGCTTTTCAGATTATCCGGAGGCTGAGCCCGAAATCGAATATGATTTTGATGATGCTGTAAACATTGCCGCATACCTCTGGCTAAAACTAATGGGACGTGACAAATCTGTGGTTCACCTGCTAAGAAACTTTAGTAGGAAGTTCAGGGGGCGCATACGAGATATTATTATGCATATGCGATTTACTGCATAGCAATAAGTCATTTCAGACTAGGCCGTGCTGGTTTGCTTTTCTGCTGCTGTGGAAAAGTGTATTACCATAATAACCCAATTTCAGCACAAAAGTAATCATCTGGCTACGGAATATATAGCGTAAATTCAGGTGTATTGTATCTGCGCGACATCGCTTAAGCGGAGATGTGTTTCATAAAACGAACATTCAGTTATCGATTACTTTGTTTGACTGGATGTGAAATTAATGCAAATCACGACGATATAGACACAATACGCAGCAAGAACAAGCCCTATAATGACGTCTGAAGGAGACTTATATTGTGAGTGAT
Organism: uncultured Ectothiorhodospiraceae bacterium; assembly: GCA_947258845.1. Taxonomy (GTDB): domain Bacteria; phylum Pseudomonadota; class Gammaproteobacteria; order UBA9214; family UBA9214; genus CAMYJZ01. The sequence continues at coordinate 80,664 of CAMYJZ010000002.1, forward strand.
AAAAATCTAGTTAGGTTGAATATCGGAGCGGGTCAGACCTACATCCCTGGATTTATTAATATCGATATCTCAGATAAGGCAGATGTTACCTTGGATCTTGGTGTCGATATGCTGCCTTTTGAAGATGATAGCGTTGACCTTGTTTTTACCTATCATACGCTAGAGCATATTCCAGATTATCTTTTTGTGTTATCTGAAATACACCGCGTACTTAAACATGGCGGTCGTGTTTTGGTGGGCTTACCGTATGTGACTCTTACAGAATATCATTTAGTGAACCCTTACCACCTTCATAATTTCAATGAATACTCTTTTGAATTCTTTGAACCCAGGAACTTAAAAGGAAGCGCTTCAGAAATAAACAAAATAAAATTCAAAAAGATATTCCACAGGTTCCACTATATGGGGCTCTTCAATTTAGTCCCGCCTCCGTTGCGAACTTGGTGTCGCCGGCACCTGTTTAATACGGTACGTGAAATAGATTTTGGATTGCTTGCGATCAAACAGGATTCTAATCCTATATCCTCTTACGATGAAGTAATATTTATCAGTGAATTCGATGAATGTGTTAGTGCTCGTATCCCGTATACAGTAGGAAAAGTCTGAAGATGCTTGTGGTGGATGAAGTTTTGCTATGCGCGCACTGTTGTTGAGGCATAGTCTTGGAGATAGTAGGAGTGGATAGAGCAGTGCTATGTATATGTTATGCAGTATATGTTTTCCATTGCTAAATAATAACCTTTCTAGTCATGCGCTTATATTTGGGTGTCCTATTTATGAATCTGTCAAAATGCGTTCAATTCGGAACTGGATTGGTCAGATTGATATCAAATATCTCTATATTCCTTGTTAATTACTCTTCCCCACAAATAAATGATGCTTCCTATAACTGAGTTGTTCTTTAGTCTTTGCAGTTTGCATTTGAGTATGTTTTCTTCTTTTACGAGTTTGAGCCAGCTTGCCCGCCGAGTAATAGAATACTGAGGGAGGGTGGAGCGTTTCTGAAATGCTGTCGATCTCATGTGTGGCGGATAACCGTTATCTGAAAGAAAATCATGGAATAGCATCTCCAGCCAGCCGAGATCATCTGCCGGTATGTCTATCTCTGTACTAGGTGAAGTGCTTTTAATTAACGCGCTTTGTAGATCGCCCTTGGGAAGTGATCTAAGGAATGTATCATTTCCGCCTGTCGGATCAGTAATGTCTTCTTTTGATTTTTTCCAGTCAATCATTCCCTGATCCCAATTAAGTCCAAGGTCATGGACTGCCTTTATTAGTGTCGATTCCGGGTCGTTAACAAAGGCTTCAAACTTTATAATTGGCCATCCAGAAGCTTCAAATAGTTCCCAGTCTCTATAAAATCTCAAGAATCTGATTCTCAGGGGAGGGTCGCCTGCTGTTGTTCCATTAATGCCCCATTTTTTAATGCGTAAAGAGGAAAATGCGCACCTGGGGTCGCGAATTATCAGTAACGGTTTTACGTTATATCCGTGTTGAAGATAATATTCAGCCGCTTCTTCCCAGCGGAAACTACTGCTAGTCGTTTTTACCCAAGCGTAAGGCTCCTTTATGTCGGGTAAAGGCTTCAGTATGTCATGCGGTAGATCTAATATGCCGTTTATATCTTTGTGCTGTAGAAAACACCATGAAATTAGCGAGGTTCCTCCACTCTGCATTCCTGAACACAAAATCATCGTCCGGGTAGGTTCGTTAGCCATGTGCGCTTTCCATGCTCATGAGATTATATTTCCATGCAATGGTATATCTATTCCCTTGGTTCGTGACTTCATTTCGAATTGTGCAGACAAGGCCATGATGCCCTCTGTGCTCAATTGACCACTTTTGGATTTGATGTGTAGCCATGCAAGCTGTGTTGACCAAGCGATAATTCTATTCTTTTGGAGTAGGCCTCCAGCAAAGCGGAATTTACCAGGAACCAACGGGAGTTGGTCAAGTGCAATATTTATACTTGCTTCGCCGCAGGGGAGATTGAATGATGTACCGGCATCACGTGAATTAACGGTTGCAGCTAGTTCACCTTGCGCTGTCCATACACGCATAATAATGTGGGCATCACTCACTGGTGTATGGACATTGAACCGAAGCTGGACGTTAATTGGATCACCGCTGATCAATAAATCACCAGCATAGGGCATCTTCAGTTTAACATCGATCAACTCTACATCACTATAATAATCAGCATGGCCAGCTAGTTCCCCTGCGCTATTGGATTCATTGATAATATTCTGGTAGCTTAGAAAGGCCTCGTCAACATAATCGTATGTCTCTGCTTTGCTGTGATTGATTAGTAGGCAGCGGCTAGCAGCCATGCGCACCTGCATCTCAGAGTGAGACACAAAAAGGATGGCAGTTCCTTCCTCGCGCATCTCGGCTATGCGGTTGATGCATTTTATTCTGAATGCGGTATCACCTACCGCTAGAGCTTCATCAACCAGGAATACATCCGGATTGAGGTGCGCGGCGACTGCGAATCCAAGTCGCACGTACATCCCGCTTGAGTAATGCTTGACGGGGGAGTCGATAAATTCTTCTAGATCGGCGAAAGCCACAATTTCGTCTAAACGCTTTCGGATTTGCTGGTTTTTAAGCCCCAGTATTGAACCGTTAATGAAGATATTCTCGCGTCCGGATAGCAGCGGATGAAAACCTGCACCGACTTCAAGCAGTGTGCCAACACGAGGCCGAACGCGAATCCTGCCAGTGTCCGGAGGATAAATTCCGCCAACCAGTTTCAGTAACGTGCTCTTGCCGGCTCCATTGGGGCCAATCACTCCGATGCACTCACCTGGCTCGACCGTTAGCGAGATATTACGCAGTGCCCAGTATTCTTCTGCGCGCAAGTTATCAACCCGCGCTGGAAAACAGACGAGATCGCGGGCGATATCAGTCAGGCCGTAGATCATTGATCGTTTCAGGGATCGACAGTATTTCTTAGATACCCCTTGAAGGGTGACTGCAGCATTACTGCTCATGATCAGGCCCGTTCTGCAATGCGCCGCATTACCAGTCGGAAGACGCGCCAGCCCACTAAAAAGACCAATACAGCAAATACCACGGCGCCCCACAACAGATCGGCATGCCGGAGTTCGCCATGGACAATCAGGTCCTGGGAGGCAATCAGTATGGGACTGAAGGGGTTGAGTATGTTAACCAGGAAATAGGGTGCGGTGACCGGCGGCGGATACAGTACTGGCGCGGCGAACATACCAAAAGTCGCGATCATTCCGACCACGTTGCCCACATCGCGAATCACCAGGTTGGCAATGGAAAAAAAGAAGCCAAGGCCCACGGCAAGCAGCATCAGTGGCAGCAATAGCAGGGGGATGTAAACGGATTGGGTTGCGGGAAGCACCTCATAGTAAGTGAATACCACTATAACTAGTACCAGCTTGATGATGAAGTCGAACAAGGGCTGTCCAGCGGCAGCGATTACCAGGGCCTCCTTCTGGAAACTCATCTTGGTAACAAGCGAGCCAGCTGCGGCAAGGCTCTGGGTGCAGGAGCTGAGTACCCCTGCAAATAGTTGCCAGATGATCAGACTCCAGAGGGCAAACACCGGGTAGGGGAGCGGCGGTTGACCGATAGGAAGCACTCGCTTGCTGGTTAGGAAGGTAAATATGGCTACGGTAATCAGCGGCACTATGATCGCCCAGAGATAACCAAGCAGCGACTGGCGGTAACGCGTACTGATGTCTCGCAGGGCGAGGCGCCCAATCAATTCCCGTGTATCCCACAGTTCCTTGAGCATGATCGGCCAGACACCCAGACCAGGTCGCTGGTCGCCACCGGGTTCGTAGATGGAATCGTTGGCGCTCGGGTTGATCATCCTGTTTATATCGGTGCGCATCCGGTTACCTTGTGGTGCGGCGTTTCGATTCCTCGATGTCCTTGTAATGCAATGCAGATATCTGTTCGGACACAATGCTGATCAGGAAGGTGAATAAGGACGCCAAGAGGAGTACCGCGCTCATGTTGGTAAATCGGCCCGAGTTCATATATGTATATCCGTAATAGCCCAAACCCAATAGTAATAGCATACCGCTTATCGGTAGGAAGAATCGCATTGGAGAAAAGAGCGCACCTATTTTCAGGATGATAATAAAGAATCTGATTCCGTCGTGAAAAATCCTGATATGGCTCTTGCCATCCCCCTGGCGCTGTATGGCATGAATCGGCACATAACCGACAGGTAGTCCGGAACGGAAGAAGGCCATTGTGCTGGTCGTTGGATAGGAGAACTTGTTGGGGAGCAGATAGAGAAACCGCTTGAAATGCCTGGCTCTCACAGCACGGAAGCCGGATGTCAGATCTGCTATGGGGAAACCGGTCATTCGAGATGCAAGCCAGTTATATAATGTGTTGCCGACTCGTCGTAAAAGTGAAGCATGTGTATCGTTCTGGCGTGCTCCGACTACCATGTCAAAACCGGAATCCAGCTTCTCTATCAGGCGGGGAATGTCATCTGGATTATGCTGGCCATCGGCATCCATGAGGATGAGGATGGTGCCAGCAGAATTTCTCACCCCGGTCTTGATGGCTGCACCATTACCCATAGAATATGGGTGTGAAATGATCTTTATATCATGCAGATTGCAGACATCGACTGTAGTGTCGGTAGAGCCATCGTTTACAACAATGATTTCATCTTCAGGGTAAGACTCTATAAGTTTTGGTAGTAATATTTTCAGATTACCAGATTCATTCCTGGCTGGCAGAATAATGCTTATGTTTGCTTTGTCGGTCACGCTGTCTTATCCCGCCTGGTAGGGAATCTCTTGTATAAGCTTCTTTCGCCCAAGACTAATAGCATCCTGAAGTTCACGATAATCTTTTTCATTTCCTCCGACAGTCGATGTCTTCCTGAATTTTGCAAGGTAAATTTCCGCTTCATCAAGATTATTCATGGCGATCAGTAGCCTGATCACGTTACCCCAGTGTATTGGATCCTTTGGTGCGCGCTCAACTGCGCTGGTGAAGTGTCTAAGTCCTTCTGTGGTATCTCCGTGTGTATTGATAAGATAATAGCCATACATCGTATGAGCATAGGCATTCAATACATGATTTCTACTGGTATTTTCTATTGCCAGCATGAATATTGGCTCTAATGTCTCACGTGGGATCTCGCAATTCTTTGTGGTGCATAAGACCAATTCTTGGAGGCTCCTCAAATCTGCAGGTGTGATCGGGAAGTTGGCAAGCTTGTGACGAATATTATCAAATAATGCCGGGTCGGTTTGATGGCTAAACTGGTGATTTAGAATAATGATGAATATTTCTGGCATGATGGCAGTTAAATCTAGCTCTGCCGCAGCACGAAAGTAGTTGTATGCCTCCTCAGCGTGTTCTCGTTGCCCGTTCAATGCAAGCTTGGTAAGAGCATGCCCGGCCGACACAACAGCTCGACTGGATTCGGGGTGATGCCTTGCCTCGTAGACCGCGTGAGTAATGCTGTCAGACCATTGATCCGATCGTAGCCAGGTTGTGTAGGAGAGAAGAAGAAGGAACAATGCGGGAGAGACCGTCCTGGTCATCGGTCCAAGCCGGTGCAGCGGTAATCTGGCAACAATGAAAACAATGGCCAGAATTATACCGTAACCGGCAAGGTAATTGCGGTGCTCGTGTGCTATCTCCAGCGGGATTATCGTTGACTCCAGGGCATGGCTGGCAAAGAACCAGAGTATCCCGAGTGCGATGAGTGGTTGCTTGCCCAGGACGACAATAGCCCCGATAAGAAGCATTCCGAGTACCACTATCGCATAGAGTGTGGCAGGTGGATCCAGCAATCCGTGTGACAGCTTGATGTCATCGTGAAACAGACCCAGTTCCGAGATCGAGGGCATGACGATCAGTTTCAGATAGAAGACCAGTACACGGGTCTCGGTCATCAGGCGTTCGCTCAGCGTGAACTCGCGAGCACGATAGCCGCCAACGAGGACTTCGGGGTTGGCAAAGTGATACAGGAAAATGCAGGCGGGAATAGCCACGCTGGCTATGAAGAAGATGACAATGGCCTTGTCGAAATGACCACTCCTGTCTTTAAAGCGGAACAGCGCCAATTCGATTACCAGCATGTAGAGTGGCAACAAGGCACCACTTTCCTTGCTGAAGATTGCCAGGCTCCCGAAGACAAGCAGTCCAACCAGTATCAAGGGCAGGCCGCGCCTGCCGTCCACCATGCGCAGCCTGCCGGCAACATACAGGCACAATCCGATAATCGTGAATAGCGCAGCCAGACTGGTCATGCGTTGCACGATATAGAGTACGCTGGTCAGATTGAGGGGGTGTACCAACCAGAGTCCGCTAATAATAACCGGGAGCCAAGATGCAGTTCGCTCTGATAAACCATGTTCATTCGACTGTCGGTAGCCGCGCAATAACAAATGACTGAGAAGGAAGATGCCGGCGCCGGTGAGTAGGTGAACAAGGAGATTAACCACCTTGTGGTAATAAGGGTCGGTGCCTAAGAAATAGCGGTTCAATGCAAAGCTGAACATGCTTACAGGGCGGCGAAGCATTCCCGACCTGGAAGACAGGCTGGCCATTTCAATAGAATCCAGACTGAGTTCATCAATGTCCAGCCGGGAGTTTTCTACGAGGTTATACATGTCATCGAACATATAGTCGCCTGAAAGACCGGGGTAATAACTGACCACGGTCAATACAATAGCCAATAAAAAGGCCCATGCGGGCGACTTGAGGACAACTGTGTGCTTCATTCGCTGTGATGCCTGTTCAATTAATATATATGATGGTCAGGGGAGTCTGAAATTGTGCCCATAATTCTTCATCCTTTTCAGGTGCAGGAGTTCCGAATATATCCTGTTTGGCGTGTAAAGAAAAAACGCCCCTGAATCGGGGCGTTTTTCCTTTTTTACAGTTGTATCTGCCTTATGGGCGACACTCTGATGGCACGTACTTATCTGCACCAATGCCGACGCCCAGATCTCGACGACATAACCATGTCATTGATCCGGCGCCGGTAGTGGGTGTCAGCGTAATCACCATGCCATTTGCAGTGGGACTGCCACCCAGGCTGGCATTGTAGAGAATGGAAACGATACCGCTATTGCCTACGGTGACCGATGTTACATAGTTGCCATTAATATCGGTAGCTGCCGCCAGCCCTGCAGCGTTATTGCTGCTGGGGATGCTACCATCACTATCATAGGTTTCTGCCACTGCCAGCTTGGCAGAAGCAGCCAGGTTCAGACCTTCTGAGACCTTGGAGCGGATGGTGTAGTCCTGGTAGGCTGGAATAGCGATGGCGGCCAGGATGCCGATGATCGCGACCACGATCATCAGTTCGATCAGTGTAAAACCCTGTTGCTGTTTCATGATGTTGCCCTCGTTTGGTTCATTGAGACGGTTTGCTTGTTCAGGCAGCCCGACAACCGAGCTTCCGTGTTCAGCCATCTGTATCGGACGCTGGCCCGGATTCTTTGGCTGATCATAAACAATATGATGTGAGTCCATACCAGGTCGGAAGATGCTGGCGCCGATTGAGAATCAGGGTCCGTGGAAGGCCGCGACAATCCTCCAAACTGTGAATCGACTCACAATTGGTGTCAGGATGTGACGCAGAGCGTCACTTGCTGGCAATTGCGTCCTACTCCAGCCCCAGTTTTTTCAGTCGGTAGCGCAGGGCGCGGAAGGTGATGCCCAGCAGCTTGGCGGCCGCGGTCTTGTTGTAGCGGGTCTGTTCCAGTGCCTTGATCAGGGCCTCTTTCTCGACCTTGTCCATGTAGGTGTCGAGTGGTACCGCCCCGGGTTCCAGTTCAAGCGACTCTGCAGGGGCGGTGCTCCCGCTGTCCGCCGGCAGTTCGGGCAGCTGCATGTCCTGCGGTGTGATGACGTTGTTTTCGCACAGGGCGGTCGCCCGTTCGAGGATGTTCTCGAGCTCGCGGACGTTGCCAGGGAAGGTGTAATTCCCGAGTGCCCGCAACGCCTGCTCATCCAGTGAATGATTGAGTCCCTGACCCTGTTCCGCCAGTTGCTGGAGAAAATGGCGGGCCAGCAGGGGGATGTCCTCACGCCGCTCCCTCAGTGGCGGGACATTCAGCTCGATGACATTGAGCCGGTAGTAGAGGTCCTGGCGGAACAGCCCTTCGCCGACCAGTTTTCCCAGGTCCTTGTGGGTGGCGGAGAGGATGCGGACATCGGTCGGGACCTCCTGCTGGCCGCCGACCGGGCGTACGGCCTTCTCCTGGATGGCGCGCAGCAGCTTGGACTGCATGTGCATGGGCAGTTCCGCGATTTCGTCTAGGAACAGGGTGCCGCCGGCGGCGACCTGGAACAGGCCGTCCTTGTCGCTCACGGCGCCGGTGAAACTGCCTTTCCTGTGGCCGAAGAACTCGCTTTCCATCAGCTCCGAGGGGATGGCGCCACAGTTCACCGGCACAAACGGGCTATCGGCGCGCGGACCCTTGCCATGAATGAGCCTGGCCACCAGTTCCTTGCCAGTGCCCGACTCGCCGCTGACGTAGACCGGGGCCTGGCTGCGCGCCAGCTTCCCGATGGTCGAGCGGATGTTGCACATGACCTGAGATTCACCCAGCAGGGACTCGCGGCTGCGTCGATCGTGTTCCGGGAAATCATCACCCAGTTTCATGACGCTGTTGATCAGGTTGCGCAGCACCTTCAGGTCAACCGGCTTGGAGACGAAGTCAAAGGCGCCCGCCTTGAGTGCCTCGACGGCGGATTCCATGTTGCCGTAGGCGGTGATCACCGCGGTCGGGATATTCAGTTCCTGTTTCTGAATATGGCGAACCAGATCGATACCGTTGCCGTCCGGCAGGCGCATGTCGGTCAGGCAGATATCGAAATGCTGTTTCACCAACCAGTCCTGTGCCTCGGCAAGATTGGCCGCGCTGCGGGTATCGATATCCATACGCCCCAGGGTCAACTCGAGCAGTTCACGAATATCGGGCTCGTCGTCGACTATCAGTGCCAGGTGCTTACTCATGTGCAATAGCCCGCATTTTTCACCGGGATCCCGGATGCTGGCGCAGGGATCGTGTGTCCGGACGCAGCGCTGGATCGAAAGTGGTAGCCGTAGCTACCACTTGAGTGAAGCGCAAGTCCGGGTGCGCGAGAACCAGCCAGGGCCGGGATAGGCAATGCCCGAAAACACGCTGTCTTATTCCTGATCTGCACTCTGTTCATTATCTCAATCCCCTGCATGGTCTTGCCGCCGCCCGGTGAGAAATGCGGGCTTTGTCATGCAATGGCTGAAACGGCGGGTCCGGCGTTTTCCGGGAAGCTGATGCGGAAACAGCTGCCGCCTTCCGCTGCCGCATGATAACTCAGGCGCGCGTTGTTGATCCCGCAGAGCTCGCGCGCGAGGTAGAGACCGAGTCCTGTGCCGCTGCTCCTGGTGGTATAAAACGGTTCGAAGATCTGATCTGTCATGTCGGCCGCAATCCCCGGGCCGTTATCGATGATATCAAGCTGTGGCGTACCCTGGGTATCAGACAGGCTTGCCTGCAGACGTATCCTGACGCTCCCGTTTTCATCATTCCCATGATGAACCGCATTCTGGCACAGGTTCCAGACGACCTGGTGCAACTGGCCGGGGTCCATCCAGGCCGTGATGTCCCGCGGCGTGACCGAGGTGCTCAGCTGGCCCGGGTTGCATGCGCCACTGTGGACGAACTCGTCGGTGAACCTGGCCAGCCAGTCATCGAGTTCGATAGACCGGGGCACGGAGGATGCGGGACGTGACAGCTGGAGTATGTTCTCGACGATGGTGTTCACGCGTCGCGTCTGCTCCCGGATGATCATCATCAGGCGCTGGTCCTGTGTGTCGATCTCATCCGACTCGTCCAGCAGCTGGGTGGCATGACTGATGGCGCCGAGGGGATTGCGGATCTCATGGGCGATACTGGCGGTCAGGCGGCCCAGCGAGGCCAGTTTCATCTGCTGCGCCTGGATGTCCATGACAGACATGTCTTCCAGGAAAATCAGGGCGCCCTGGCCTTCGGCTGTGTCCAACGGGGTGAAATGCGGCAGTATCCGGGTGCCGGTAGATGCCGACTCAAACGGCGCGGTTTCCTTGCCGGGCGAGCGCTTCCAGTCGAGTAGCTGCAGGTTAAGTGTCGGCGCCAGCTGCGCCAGTGGCATGTGTTCGCTGGAAACAACTATCCCCAGCAGTTTGCGCGCAGTGGTGTTGATCAGCCGGATGTTATGCAGGTGGTCGGTCACGATAATGCCGGCCTGCAGGCGCTGGACGATGTGCTCATTCAGCTTTGACAGGTTGGCGATATCGATGCCACGGCGCCGGGCGAGGGCCTCCGACTCGCGTACCCGGCGCGCCATGAAATAGGCCAGGCTGGCGGTCGCGAACAGGGCAATCCCGAGCAGCCCGGACTGGGTGTAGCCGATGCTGCGCGGCAGGCCCAGCAACTGGATGCTGTAGAGTTGCTCGAGGATCATGGCCATGGCCGCCACCGCGGCGAACAGGAAGGCGATGCGCCCTGCAACCAGCAGGCTGCCCGCGGCCACGGTAATGATCAGCAGGATGCCCAGGCCGCTGGCCAGTCCGCCGCTGGCATGGGTCAGCAGGGTGATGACGACGATATCGACCAGGACCTGAAAGGCGGTCTGGAATTCATAGCGGGGGCGTCGCAGGCGTGCCATGAAACCCGCCACCAGGGCGAAGCCGAGATAAAAGAAGCAGGTGAGGCTATACAGGACTGGCTGGTATTCCCCGAAGGTGACGTTCTCGGGGATGCTGTAGAACAGGACGATCAGCAGGCTGGCCAGGATCAGCCGGTAGAAGGTCAGCAGCCGCAGCGGTTTCCAGGTCACGGCATGACGGGCTTGCTGTTCCGTGACACGGTCCTCGGATGTCAATTCCATAGTCGGAGTTTACTGGAAAAATTCGTTGCTTGCGGTGTCCGGCTCAGGCTATTCAGGTGGCTGGCCCCGGGCGGCGTCAACATGGTCCTGGGAACAGTAATGCCGGCCCTCCCGGGTGATGGCCTCCGGTTCGGGCAGATAGATCCCGCAGTGCGCACACTGGACCATGTTGCCGTGCTTGAGTTGCTTTTTCTTCGGGGGACGGGCTGGGGGGAACAGGCGCTTGACGGCCAGGAACACAACCGCCAGTGCGATCAGGATGAGCAGTGTTCGAAGCGGCATAGGGGGTCAGTCTCTTGTGCAGTTGCATCTGGTCAGGGCGGGTCCGGTTGCTTTATGCGGGCCGCAACACTTCTGGACAACGATACCCTTTATTTGAAACACTCGCAGTATGCACCTTCATGAGCATCAGGCAAAACAGTTGTTTGCAGACTACGGTATACCGGTACCGGCCGGCCAGGTGCTGACGGATCCGGCCGAAGCCGCTGTGCTTGCCGGTAAACTCGGTGGCGAGGCCTGGGTCGTCAAGGCCCAGGTGCACGCCGGCGGTCGTGGCAAGGGCGGCGGCGTGCGGCGCGTTGAGGGTATCGACACGCTGGAGACGGCTGTTGCCGACATGCTCGGTTCGCAACTGGTGACCCGGCAGACGGGACCGGAAGGCCTGCCGGTCAATGCGGTCCTGGTCGAGCAGACCGTGGCGCTGGCCCGGGAATGCTACCTGGGCATGCTGGTCGACCGGTCGCGGGAACGCATCGTGATCATGGCCTCGGCCTCCGGCGGCATGGATATCGAGGAGGTGGCCGCGCGGGACCCGGAGGCCATCGTTACCGAGGTCGTCTCGCCGGCGGCCGGTCTGCAGCCCTACCAGTGCCGCAACCTGGCCTTCGCGCTGGGCCTGGAAGGCCGGCAGATCGGGGCCTTCACGCAGCTGTTGAACGGGGCCTGGCGCCTCATGAACGAGTGCGATGCCGGCCTGATCGAGATCAACCCGCTGGTGGTCACCGAGTCAGGGGAACTGCTGGCCCTGGATGCCAAGCTCGACCTCGACGACAACGCCCTGTTTCGCCACCCGGCCCTGGCGGAGCTGCATGACCCCAGCCAGGAGGATGCCCGCGAGGTCGAGGCCCGGGCGCACGGCCTGAACTACATCACTCTGGACGGCAATATCGCCTGCATGGTCAACGGCGCGGGATTGGCGATGGCGACCATGGACCTGATCAAGCTGCACGGCGGTGAGCCGGCCAATTTCCTCGATGTCGGCGGCACGGCCACGGCCGAACGCGTCGCCGAGGCCTTCAAGCTGATCCTTTCCGATGCCCACGTCCGCGCCATCCTGGTCAATATCTTCGGGGGCATTGTGCGCTGCGACCTCATCGCCGAGGGCATCGTCCAGGCGCTCAAGGAAGTGGACGTCAAGGTGCCCGTGGTGGTGCGCCTCGAGGGCACCAATGCGCAGGAGGGCCTGGCCCTGATCGAGCAGACTGACCTGCCCATCGTGACCGCGGAAGACCTGAACGAGGCGGCGCACCAGGCCGTGGCGGCCGCCACGGGACGGTGACGGTATGAGCGTCCTGATCGATATCGACACCCGGGTGGTCTGCCAGGGCTTTACCGGCGCCCAGGGCAGCTTTCATTCCGAACAGGCCATCGCCTATGGGACCCGGCTGGTCGGCGGGGTGACGCCGGGCAAGGGTGGCCAGACCCACCTGGGGCTGCCGGTGTTCAATACCGTGCGTGAGGCCGTACAGGACACCGGTGCCGGGGCCAGCATGATCTACGTGCCCGCGGCCTTTGCCGCCGACGCCATCCTGGAGGCCGCCGCCGCCGGCATCGGGCTGATCGTCTGCATCACCGAGGGTATCCCGGTGCTGGACATGCTGCGGGTCAGGGCCGTGCTGCGCGAGTCCGGGACACGCCTGATCGGGCCCAACTGTCCCGGCATAATCACCCCCGGCGCCTGCAAGATCGGCATTATGCCCGGCGTGATCCACACCCCTGGCAGCATCGGCATCGTCTCGCGCTCCGGTACGCTCACCTACGAGGCCGTGTTCCAGACCACGCGCCGCGGCCTGGGTCAAAGCACCTGCATCGGCATGGGGGGCGATCCCATCCATGGCCTGGGTTTCGTCGAGTGCCTGGAACTGTTCGAGGCGGACCCGCAGACCCGTGGCATTGTCCTGATCGGCGAGATCGGCGGCAGCGACGAGGAGCGGGCGGCCGACTATATAAAGGCCTCGGTCAGCAAGCCGGTGGTCGCCTACATTGCCGGCGTGACGGCGCCTTCCGGCAAGCGCATGGGCCATGCCGGCGCCATCATCAGTGGCAGCCAGGGTACGGCCGCAGCCAAGATCGCCGCCCTGGAAGCCGCCGGCGCCACCGTGGTGCGGTCACCCGCCGAAATCGGCGCCGGCATGGAAGCGGCGTTGTCGGGTTGAGCCTAATATTTTTCGCGCGTTGAAAAATAACAGAATTATTCACCGCGGAGACGCTGAGGACGCGGAGAAAAATAATCATTGCAAAATCACAACAAAATGTCGCTATCGGGCTGTTGCCTAACAGGCATCTCCGCGGTAGATTTTTCGGATTACTCAATTCGTAACCTTTCAGGATTGCCAGCGCCCCATGGTTACACAAGCTTCCTCAGCAGACCTACGCATCGTCATGGCCCAGCTGGATTTTCTGGTGGGGGCGATCGCTGTCAATACCGACAAGGTGATTGGCGCCTGCCGCCGGGCCCGGGACGAGCTGGGGGCGGATGCGATTGTGTTTCCGGAGCTGGCGCTGACCGGCTATCCGCCGGAAGACCTGCTGTTACGACCGCACTTCATCGAGTCCGTCGAGGCCGCCGTGGAACGCCTGGTGGAGGAGGTCGAGGGCATCGTCGCGATCGTGGGTCATCCCTCGGCAGAGGACGGTGCGCTCTATAACGTCGCTTCCGCGATCGGCGAGGGGCGGGTCATCGCCCGTTACCGGAAACAGCATCTGCCGAATTACGGCGTGTTCGATGAAAAGCGCTATTTCGCCGCCGGCATTGCTCCCTGCGTCGTGCCCGTCAACGGCATCCCGGTCGGGATCACCGTCTGTGAGGACATCTGGCGGCCCGGCCCGGCCCGGCAGGCGGCCGAGGCCGGGGCGCGCCTGCTGGTCAACCTCAACGCCTCGCCGTTTCATGCCGGGAAGGGTTTCGAGCGCGAGGTCCTGCTGCAGGAACGTGCCAGCGAGACCGGGCTGCCGGTGGTGTACGTGAACCTGGTCGGCGGCCAGGACGAACTGGTGTTCGACGGTGGCTCGGTGGTGCTCGATGCCCGCGGGGAGGTGACCCGGCGTGTCGCGGCCTGCACTGAGGGGCTGTTCCCCGTGGATTTCTACATGGATCCCGACGGGATCGAACCGGTTCCCGGGGAATGCGTGCCGCACCTGGACGAGGTACAGGCGATCTACCAGGTGCTGGTGCTGGGGGTTAGGGACTACGTTGAAAAGAACCGCTTCCCCGGTGCGGTGCTGGGGCTATCCGGCGGTATCGACTCGGCCCTGACCCTGGCGATCGCGGTGGACGCCATTGGTGCGGAGCGGCTAGAGGTGGTCATGATGCCCTCGCGCTACACGGCGGCGATGAGCCTGGAGGATGCGCGTGCCGAGGCCGGGGCGCTGGGGGTCGCGTACCGCGAGATTTCCATCGAACCGGTATTCAGGGCCTTTCTCGACGCCCTCGAGGCGACCTTCGCCGGCCTGCCGCCGGACACCACCGAGGAGAATATCCAGGCGCGCTGCCGTGGCAATATCCTGATGGCGATCTCCAACAAGCGGGGCAGGATGCTGCTGACCACCGGCAACAAGAGCGAGATGGCCGTCGGCTATGCCACTCTCTACGGCGATATGGCCGGCGGCTTCGCCCCCATCAAGGACGTGCCGAAGCTGATGGTCTACCGGCTGGCGGAGTACAGAAACAGCCTCGGGGCAGTGATTCCGCGGCGTGTGATCGAGCGGCCACCCTCGGCCGAACTGGCGCCGGACCAGCAGGATGCGGACAGCCTGCCACCCTACGAGGTGCTCGATCCCATCCTGGAACGCTATATCGAACGCGACCAGAGCATCGAGCAGATTGTCGCGGCGGGCTTTGATCCCGATGTGGTGGCGCGCGTGGCCGGTCTGGTGGATCGCAATGAATACAAGCGCCGCCAGGCGCCACCCGGGATACGGATTACCCAGCGGGCCTTCGGGCGCGACCGGCGCTACCCGATCACCTCGGGTTTTTCTGCCGCCCGGTCAGTCAAACCGGACTAAAGGTCACCGACAGGTTCGGGCGTGCTTGAGCGGGTCAGTGTTTCTTCCAGTTCGGCCAGATCCGGGTGGTCAGGGTAGTTGAGGCGCAGGACGCGCAAGGCATCCTCTGCCAGGTCGTTCACATCGAGCTTGCGGTAGGCGCGCACCATGACGACCAGTGCCTCCGGAACGGCCGGGGTGCGCTGGTAGTTCTCGATGACGTACTTGCCGCGGTTGGCGGCGGCGACGTAGGCACCACGACGCATGTAGTAGTCGGCCACGTGAATCTCGTACTGCGCCATGTTGTTGCGCAGGTGGATCATGCGCTGGGCCGAGTCGCTGGCGTATTTACTGTCCGGGTAGTGCTTGACCAGGTAGGCGAAGGCGTCATAGGCCTCGCGCATGATGCGGGTATCGCGTTCGGAGACGTCCTGCGGCAGCAGGCGGTCCACCAGTGAGCGGCCGCGGGTGTAGTTGGTCAGCCCCTTGATATACCAGGCGTAGTCCACGTTCGGGTGACGTGGATGAATCTTGATGAAGCGGTCGGCCGTGGCAATGGCGAGATCGGCCTCCTCGTACTTGTAGTAGGCATAGGCGGTCTCGAGCAGGGCCTGCTGCGCATAGCGCCCGAAGGGGTAGCGCGCCTCCAGCTTCTCGAAATAACCGATCGCCTGTTCGTAGTTCTTGTCGGCCATGGCCTCTTTGGCTGCTGAATACAGCTGGCTGGCCGACCAGTCCTTGGTCTTGTCCACCTGCTCGGGTAACAGTCCGCAGCCACCCGTCATGAGCAGTGCAATCACCAGGAAATAACTCGACAAACGCATGGGCTTAGGGTATCTGAAGTAGCTGTATCCAAGGGTCCTGCCGGGGCAGGGCGCACAGTATAACCCAAAGCCAGACAGAACATGCCGCCGTCCATCCACCTGTCCGTCAGCCTGCCGGAGACCATGAGCGGCTACCGCCTGGACCAGGCGCTGGCCGAACTGATCCCCGAATACTCGCGCAGTCGCCTGCAGCAGTGGATACGGGACGGCCAGGTGACTATGGACGACCGGATCCCCCGGGCCAGGGAGCGTGTCCACGGTGGGGAGGCGGTCGAGATCCGGGCCGAAATCACCGCGGCCAGTACCTGCCTGCCCGAGGCCATCCCGCTGGACGTGGTCTACGAGGACGCAGACCTGCTGGTAATCAACAAGCCGCCCGGCCTGGTGGTACACCCGGCGGTCGGTAACCGGGACGGTACCCTGCAGAACGCGCTGCTGCACTTTGACCCCGAACTGGCCAGCCTGCCGCGTGCCGGCATCGTGCATCGCCTGGACAAGGACACCAGCGGACTGATGGTGGTGGCCCGTAACCTGACGGCGCACAAGCGACTGGTCGAGGCCCTGCAGGCACGCACGGTCAGGCGCGAATACCTTACGGTGGTCAATACCGTGCTGACCGCCGGTGGCCGGGTCGATGCTCCCGTCGGGCGGCACCCGGTCGACCGCAAGCGCATGGCGGTGGTGACGGGCGGCAAGCAGGCGATCACCCATTACCGCGTGGTCGAACGCTATCGCGCCCATACCCTGGTTCGGGTGCGGCTGGAGACCGGGCGCACCCACCAGATACGGGTGCACATGGCGCATCTGCACTGCCCGGTAGTGGGTGACCCGGTCTACGGTGGCCGCCTGCGCCTGCCGCGCGGGGCGACCGGGCAGCTCAAGGAAGTATTGAGACAGTTCAAGCGCCAGGCCCTGCACGCCGAGCGCCTGGCGCTGTCCCATCCCCGGGACGGACGCCCGATGGTCTGGGAGGCCGCACTGCCGGAGGACATGCAGGGACTCGTCGAGGCCCTGCGTGATGACCTCAGGGATGAATAGGCCCCTCAGTCCCGAACACTGGATCATCCCCGACTGGCCGGCCCCGGAGCGGGTCCGTGCCGTGACCACGACCCGTCGGGGCGGCGTCAGCCAGGATCCCTGGACTTCAATGAATCCCGCCGATCACGTCGGTGATGACCTCGATGCCGTACAGGCAAACCGGGCGCGCCTCGAGGATGGCCTGCAGCTGCCGGCGTCCCCGCTGTGGCTACAGCAGGTACACGGCACCCGGGTGGTGGATGCCGCCGGCACCTCGGGGCCGGTCGAGGCCGATGGCGCCTTTGCCGGCCGGACGGGCGTGGTCTGCGCGGTCCTGACCGCGGATTGTCTGCCGGTGTTGCTGTGCGACCCGAACGGGACCCGGGTGGCCGCGGCCCATGCCGGCTGGCGCGGCCTGGCCGCCGGGGTGGTGGAGCAGGCGGTGGCGGCGCTGCAGGTCCCGGGTCCCGAACTGCTGGCCTGGCTGGGGCCGGCCATCGGTGCCGAGGCCTATGTCGTCGGGGACGAGGTGCGGACAGCCTTTATGAAGCACGACCCGGGGGCACGCGATGCCTTCCGACCGGCCGCCAGCGGTGGCTGGCACGCCGACCTCTACCGGCTGGCGCGCCAGCGCCTGGCCGCGTGCGGGGTCAAGGCGGTCCACGGGGGCGGATTCTGCACCTTCACCGATGATCGGAGGTTCTATTCCTACCGGCGTGACGGCGTGACCGGGCGCATGGCGAGTCTGATCTGGATCGAGGATGAATAAGGCCCCCCGGTTGCGCAATAGCTTCGGCCGCATCCCAGTAGGAGCGCCTCGCAGGCGCGATAATCAACCAGCCGAATCGCGCCTGCGAGGCGCTCCTACAGAACCGATGCCACTCATCAGGAAGCCCTGCAGGCAAGGCCCCTGCTCCCTGCTCACGCGCCTTGCCTGCACCCCTGTGCGCGATAGGCCCGGCCGCACAAATTGGGACAACAGTAATCACTCGTATTTCTCCATCAGCCGGGTAGGGTATGATTCCCCGCTGCATTGAAACCGGAACCCGTACCCGATGCCACTGATCGCCTGGATTGTCATTTTCTGCCTTGTCGGCGGCGTGTTGAGCGTCATGGCCGCGGCGCTGTTTCTGGTCCTGCGCGAGCCCCTGCGTGATCGCCTGTTGCCGCACCTGGTCAGCTTTGCCACCGGGGCCCTGCTGGGCGCTGCGCTGCTGGGCCTGTTGCCGCATGCGCTCAACAGTCCCGCCATCACTGACCTGCACGTGATTCCCATGGCCGTGCTGCTGGGTCTGCTGGGCTTCTTCCTGATGGAGAAACTGGTGCTGTGGCGCCATTGCCATGTCGATCACTGCGAGGTTCACGCGCCAGAGGATAACGGGCGCAAACGTTCCACCGGCACGCTGATCCTGATCGGGGATGGCCTGCACAACTTCCTCGACGGCATCCTGATTGCCGGTGCCTTTCTCACCGACATCCACCTGGGTGTGGTGACCAGCCTGGCAGTGGCCGCCCACGAGATACCCCAGGAGGTGGGTGATTTCGCCGTGCTGTTGCACAGCGGTTTTCGCCGCGGGCGCGCCTTCCTCTATAACATCCTGTCCAGCCTGACAACGGTGATCGGCGGGCTGCTGGCCTATTTCGCGCTGCAGGACATGGAGGCCATCCTGCCCTATGTGCTGGCGGTGGCGGCCTCGAGTTTTATCTACATCGCGGTGGCCGACCTCATCCCGACGCTGCACGAGCGAGTCGATGCCCGGGCAGCTCTGCAGCAGATGGTCCTGATCGTGGCCGGTGTGATGGTGATCTACTTCACCCACGCGACCCTGCACTGAACCCCGACTTGTGCCGGCCAGACCGGCATTCCCCCGTGCCCGGTTCATTAGCAGGGGCTTGAAAGTCAGCGTGTCACCCCCTATTTATAGGATATAGCCTGCACAAGCGGAGAAATTCCCATGCGAATGGATAAGATGACAAGCAAGTTCCAGCTGGCGCTGGCCGATGCCCAGAGTCTGGCCGTGGGACGCGACCACGCCTTTATCGAGCCGGTTCACCTGATGATCGCGCTGCTGGACCAGGAGGGTGGCAGCGTGCGCCACCTGCTCGCACAGGCGGATGTCAACGTCAACCTGTTCAGGTCCCAACTCGGCGAACTGCTCGACCAGGTGCCGCAAGTACAGGGAACGGCCGGCGAGGTGCATGTCTCCAATGACCTCGGGCGGCTGCTCAATGTCACCGACAAGCTCGCCCAGCAGCGCAAGGACAGCTACATCTCCAGCGAGCTGTTCATTCTGGCGGCGCTCGAGGACAAGGGCGGCGTCGGCGAGCTGCTGCGCAAGGCTGGCGCCAGCAAGGGCCTGATAGAAAAGTCGATCGAAAACCTCAGGGGCGGCGCCCAGGTGGACGACCCCAATGCCGAAGACCAGCGCCAGGCCCTGGAGAAGTTCACCATCGACCTGACCGAGCGTGCCGAACAGGGCAAGCTCGACCCGGTAATCGGCCGTGATGACGAGATCCGGCGCACCATCCAGGTGCTGCAGCGGCGCACCAAGAACAATCCCGTCCTGATCGGCGAGCCCGGGGTGGGCAAGACCGCTATCGTCGAGGGGCTGGCGCAGCGCATTATCAACGGCGAGGTGCCGGAAGGCCTCAAACACAAGCGCCTGCTGTCGCTGGATATGGGCGCATTGATTGCCGGCGCCAAGTTTCGCGGGGAATTCGAGGAGCGCCTCAAGGGCGTGCTCAACGACCTGGCCAAGCAGGAAGGGCAGATCATCCTGTTTATCGACGAGCTGCACACCATGGTCGGTGCCGGCAAGGCCGAGGGTGCCATGGATGCGGGCAACATGCTGAAACCGGCACTGGCGCGTGGCGAGCTGCACTGCGTGGGTGCCACCACCCTGGATGAATACCGCCAGTATGTGGAGAAGGATGCCGCCCTGGAACGGCGTTTCCAGAAGGTGCTGGTGGATGAACCCACGGTCGAGGACACCATCGCCATCCTGCGCGGACTCAAGGAACGCTACGAGGTCCACCACGGTGTGGAGATTACCGACCCGGCCATCGTCGCGGCGGCCGCGCTGTCGCACCGTTACATCAGCGACCGCCAGTTGCCGGACAAGGCGATTGACCTGGTCGACGAGGCCGCCAGCCGCATCCGCATGGAGATCGATTCCAAGCCCGAGGCCCTGGATCGCCTGGAACGCCGCCTGATTCAACTCAAGATCGAGCGCGAAGCCCTGAAAAAGGAGTCCGACGAGGCCTCGATCAAGCGGCTCGATGCCCTGCAGCATGAGATCGAGACGCTGGAACGCGAGTACTCCGACCTGGAAGAGATCTGGAAGGCCGAGAAGGCTGCCGTGCAGGGGGCGCACCATATCAAGGAGGAGCTCGAGCGCGCGCGCATGGAACTGGAGACCGCGCACCGGGCCGGCGACCTGACGCGCGCCTCTGAACTGCAATACGGGCGTATCCCCGAGCTGGAGAAACGCCTCGCCGCCGCCGGCCAGGCCGATATGCAGGATATGCAGTTGCTGCGCAACAAGGTCAGCGAAGAGGAGATTGCCGAGGTGGTGTCGAAGTGGACCGGCATCCCCGTATCCAGGATGCTGGAAGGCGAGCGCGACAAGCTGCTGCGCATGGAGGAGGCCCTGCACGAGCGCGTGATCGGCCAGGACGAGGCCGTCACCATGGTCTCCAATGCCATTCGTCGCACCCGTGCCGGCCTGTCGGATCCCAACCGGCCGAACGGATCGTTCCTGTTCCTGGGACCGACCGGTGTCGGCAAGACCGAGCTGTGCAAGTCGCTGGCGAACTTCCTGTTCGATACCGAGGAGGCCATGGTGCGCATCGACATGTCCGAGTTCATGGAGAAGCATTCCGTGGCCCGGCTGATCGGCGCACCGCCCGGCTACGTGGGTTACGAGGAAGGCGGTTACCTCACCGAGGCGGTGCGGCGTAAACCCTACTCCGTCATCCTGCTGGACGAGGTGGAAAAGGCACACCCGGATGTCTTCAATGTGCTGCTGCAGGTGCTGGATGACGGCCGCCTGACCGACGGCCAGGGGCGTACCGTGGACTTTCGCAACACGGTGATCGTGATGACCTCGAACCTGGGCAGCCAGATGATCCAGGAGATGGCGGGCGCCGAGAACTACGAGGCCATGAAGGCCGCGGTCATGGAGGTGGTCGGCAGTCACTTCCGACCGGAATTCATCAACCGCATCGACGACGTGGTCGTGTTCCATCCGCTGGGGCGCGAGCAGATCCGCACCATCGCCGGCCTGCAGATCGAAATCCTGCGCCAGCGCCTGCAGGACCGCGATATCGACCTGGTGCTGACGGATGCCGCGCTCGACCTGCTGGGCGAGGCCGGCTTCGACCCGGTCTACGGTGCACGACCGCTGAAGCGGGCCATCCAGAGCCAGCTGGAGAACCCGCTGGCGCAGGAGATCCTGGCCGGTCGTTTCGGGCCCGATGACGTGATCCAGGTGGATGCAAAAGACAATGCCCTGTCCTTCACGCGCGCAACCGGCAAGGCGGCTTCTGCGGCCTAGCCGGTTTATATCGACTGTCGGTATTAAACCCTGGCGAGAATCCTGTCCAGTGTCCGTTGGGGCAGCAGGCGTTTGAGCGTGGCGAACAGGAAGGTCGGAAAGGTCACGTAATAGCGCGCCCGGGGCCGGCGGCTTTCCAGGGCGGTGATGACCTTCTTCAGCACGGCCTCGGGCGGCAGGGTGAAGGGGACCACGGGCCCTTCCGTCGTCAGGCGCCGTTCCATTGCCCGGTAGCAGTCGCGATGGACACTTGCTTCCGAATCGATGTTGCGCTTGAAGGCGGCATAGGCATTCGCCCGGAAGTGGCTGGTGATCGGCCCCGGTTCAACCAGTACCGCGTGGATGTCGGTGTTCCGCAGTTCCAGGCGCAGGGTATCCGTCAGTCCCTCCAGGGCATACTTGCTGGCGACATAGGCGCCGCGAAAGGGCAGGGCTACGAAGCCCAGTACCGAACTGTTGTGGATGATGCGGCCATGGCCCTGCGCGCGCATGGCCGGCAGTACCCGGTTGGTCAGATCGTGCCAGCCGAACAGGTTGGTCTCGAACTGCTCTCGCAGGACCGTGCGTGACAGGTCCTCGACTGCACCCGGTTGTCCGTAGGCGCCGTTGTTGAACAGGGCATAGAGCCTTCCACCCGTGCGTGCCAGGACTTCATCGACGGCCGCCGCGATTGATGCCGAATCCCGCAAATCCAGTTGCAGGCTCTCCAGCCCGGCGGCCTGCAATCGTTCCACGTCCTCCGGCTTGCGTGCAGTGGCGAACACCCGGTAGCCACGCGCGGCCAGGCCGTCGGCCACGCAGCGTCCGATGCCCGTCGAGCAGCCGGTGATCAAAATGCTTCTGTCAGTCATTATGAGATGTAAGCCCCTGTTGTGTTGCAAGGTTATCAGTCACTTTACTGCTTCCTGTTCCGGATTGGCTGGCGTGGAAACGGCCGTTTCATTAACGCCTGTTGATGATAACTACTTGAATCGTAGGCCAGTATTTCTTAGTATCACCGGACATACAAGTTTACTTGAATGCCAATAAGAACTTCAGGAGGAGTGACGTGATTAAAACCCGATTAATACCCTCGATTGTCTGTGCCGGCCTTGTTATGGCCCCTCTGAGCTCCAGTGCCAAGGGATTGAGCTATTCCTATGCGGAAATGGGCTATTCGAATCTCGATGCTGACAGCGCGGAAGCGGACGGTGTGACGGCAAGGATCTCCTTTGCGCCGCTCGATTTTATCCACGTCAAGGGCGAGTACTCGCGGCTTTTCGTTGATGACATCGAGGGTTCGAGTGATGACGATGTCGATATCGATCGTTTCGTGATCGGTATGGGTGGCAACTATTCAGTCATCGATAACGTCGATGTGCTGGCCACGGTCAGTTATGTGGACGAGCAGTTTAGCGGTGACATCAAGGAAAAGGATGAAGGCTACCAGGTCGAGGCCGGTGTGCGTGCCATGCTCGGCAAGAAGCTTGAACTGAATGCCAGTGCCATCCACCTGGATGTTGCAGATTTCTCGGACACTGGTTTTGGTGTCGGTGCAGTCTTCAAGCTGAAAAAGAAGTTCGCACTCAGTGCCAATGCCCGGGCTTTCGACGAAGATGACCAGGTCGAGTTCTTTGTCGGTCTGCGTGTGAATTTCTGACCCATCGGTATGTTCAAAAAAAGCCCGCCGACCGGCGGGCTTTTTATTTGCCCGGTCGTTGCTATCCCGCCTGAAAATGCGGTGTAGGAGCGCCTTGCAGGCGCGATCCTTTTAATGTCTATCGCGCCTGCAAGGCGCTCCTACAGCATCATTATTTCGCATTGAACATTAGTGCGTAGGTTGGGCAAAGCTCCCGCTCCCTGCTCACGCCCCTTACCTACATCCCTGTAGGCAAAGCGCAGCGTGCCCAACGTGGTAGTTCCCGGCATTATGTTGGGCACGTCGCTACAACTCCTTTGCCCAACCTACACAAATGATCGCGTCTGCACCCGATTAATCGCCGGGCATAAACGTGGCACGCCTGTTACACCGGTTGCAGGGCCGGATGCTGTTCGGCCTCCAGTTCGTGGCGTGCCTCTTCCTGCTGCAGGGTCCAGAGCCGGGCGTATACCCCGGCGCTGGTCAGCAATTCCTGATGGGTGCCCTGTTCCACGATGCGCCCGGCATCCATGACCAGTATGGTGTCGGCATCCACGATGGTCGACAGCCGGTGTGCGATTGCCAGGGTCGTGTGGTGGGCTGCAACCTTGCGCAAGGCCTCGAGAATGAGCTGTTCGGAATGCGAGTCCAGGCTGGAGGTGGCCTCGTCGAACACCAGGATGCGCGGGTTCTTGAGGATCACGCGGGCGATGGCGACGCGCTGCTTTTCACCGCCTGAGAGCTTCAGCCCGCGTTCACCCACCACTGTTTCGTAGCCCTGGGGCAGCGTCATGATGAAGTCATGGATGTTGGCCAGCCGGGCGGCCTGTTCGATTTCCTCGCGACTGGCACCGGGCCTGGCATAGGCGATGTTGTAGTAGAGCGAATCGTTGAACAGGACGGTGTCCTGCGGAACGATACCGATCACCCGGCGCAGGCTGTCCTGGGTCACCTCGCGGATATCCTGCCCGTTGACCAGGATGCGGCCGGAGGAGACGTCATAGAACCGGAACAGCAGCCGCGCCAGGGTCGACTTGCCGGCCCCGCTGGGCCCGACAACCGCGACCTTCTGTCCAGGTGCAATCCGGAAGCTGATGTCATGCAGGATGGTGCGGTCCGGTTCATAGGCAAAGGAAATATTCTCGAAGCGGACCTCGGCGCTGCCGGCATCGAGTTCCCGGGCATCGGGGCGGTCGGTGATCTCGGGCCGGCTTTCCAGGACATCGAACATCAGTTGCATGTCGGTCAGGGCATGCTTCAGCTGGCTGTAGATGATGCCCAGGAAATTCAGCGGAATGAACAGCTGCAGCAGGAAGGCATTGACCAGCACCAGGTCACCCAGGGTCATGCTGCCGTCGACGACCCCGCGCGCGGCCAGGATCATGATCAGGGTGACGCCGATGGCAATGATGGTCGCCTGCCCGAAGTTGAGCGCCGACAGCGAGGTCTGGCTGTTCACCGCCGAGGTCTCCCAGCGCCTCAGGGAGTCATCGTAGCGTCGCAGTTCAAAGTCCTCGTTGCCGAAATACTTGACGGTCTCGTAGTTCAGCAGGCTGTCAATGGCCTGGGTATTGGCCTTTGAATCCATGGCGTTCATTGAGACCCGGTATTTCATCCGCCATTCCGTGACCACCATGGTGAACACGATATAGCTCACCACGGCGACGAAGGTGATGACGGCGAACCAGACGCTGTAGCGGGACAGCAGGATGGCCGCAATCAGGGTGATTTCGACCAGTGTCGGCAGCAGGCTGAACACCATGTAATTCAGCAGGGAACTCACACTGCGGGTGCCGCGGTCGATATCGCGGGACAGCCCACCGGTCTTGCGCTCCAGGTGATAACGCAGCGAAAGCCGGTGCAGGTGCTCGAGGACCTTCACCGAGATACTGCGCGTGGCGCCATGGCGCACCCGCGCGAACACCGAATCGCGCAGCTCGTTGAACAGGGAGCTTGCCAGCCGCAGGGCGCCGTACAGGATCAGGAAGACGAGTGGCAATGCCAGCAGCACCCCTTCCCGGGTATCCAGGCTGTCGACGATGTCCTTCAGCACCAGCGGAATGCCCACATTGGCGACCTTGGCCAGCACCAGGAACAGCAGGGCGAACAGCACCCGCCCGCGGTAGGTCCACAGAAACGGCGTCAATGACCGCAGGGTCTTGATGTCCGCGGCGCCGCTTTTGGGCATGGTTGTCGGGTGGGTGTGCATGAACGTGCCGTTTCCGGGGTGAATGGCCTGGATGCTATTGTCACAGAATCGCGGATGCCACGAAACCGCGGGAAACCTTCGTTCCGGCAGTGTTTTTAAGCGTGGCGAGGCGTTAACACCTGTCCGGGCCGGGAGGCTATAATACCGGCCGCTTATCCATGGCACCGGGTTGTAACAGAGTGTATTTACCTTAGCAGAGGGTCTGACATGCCAATCTATGAATACCGTTGTGAAGCATGCGGGCATTACCTGGAAACCCTGCAGAAGATCAGTGATCCGCCCCTGACCGAATGTCACAAATGCGGGCAGCCCACTCTCAAGAAGCTGATATCGGCCTCCGCGTTCCGCCTCAAGGGCAGCGGCTGGTACGAGACCGACTTCAAGACCGGTAACAAGAAGAATGTCGTGCAGGCGGACAAGGCGGGTTCCTCCGGCAGCCAGTCCGGCAGCAAGCCCGGTTCCACCGCCTCGACCAAGAAATCGACCAGTAGCTGAGGCAACGGATCCCGCTCGGGCGGGCCCGCTTATTGCGCTGGCTGCGGCCACCCCGTACCATTCCGCGTTTCCCATTCAGAAATAACAGGTTGTCAGCAATGCGCAGCATCTATTGTGGTGAACTGAACGCATCCCACCTCGACCAGGAGGTCACGCTGTGTGGCTGGGTGCACCGCCGGCGTGACCATGGCGGGGTGATTTTCGTGGACCTGCGCGATCACCACGGTCTGGTCCAGGTGGTCTTCGATCCGGACACCCCCGAGATCTTCAGCACGGCGGAACGCATTCGTAACGAATATGTCCTGCAGGTGAGGGGCCGGGTGCGCAACCGCCCCGAGGGCACCGTCAACCCCGACCTGCCGACCGGTGAGGTCGAGGTCCTGGGCCTGGGTTTGAACGTGCTCAACCCGGCCGAGACCCCTCCGTTTCAGCTGGATGACGAAGACATCCAGGACGAGACCCGGCTGCGCTATCGCTACATCGACCTGCGGCGTCCGGAGATGCAGGAAAAATTGCGGCTGCGTGCCCGGATCACCCGCAAGCTGCGGACGTTCCTGGACGAACGTAATTTTGTCGATGTCGAGACGCCGATACTGACACGTTCGACCCCCGAGGGCGCACGCGACTACCTGGTGCCCAGCCGCACCCATACCGGGGAATTTTTTGCCCTGCCGCAGTCACCGCAGTTGTTCAAGCAGCTGCTGATGATGGGCGGGATCGACCGCTATTACCAGATCGCGCGCTGCTTCCGTGACGAGGACCTGCGCGCCGACCGTCAGCCGGAATTCACCCAGCTGGATATCGAGACCGCCTTCATGGATGAGGATGCCATCATGTCCCTGACGGAGGCCATGGTCCGTGAACTGTTCGCCGAGGTGCTGGATGTGGCGTTGCCGGATCCGTTTCCGCGCCTGGGTTATGCCGAGTCGATGGACCGCTTCGGGACTGACCGCCCCGACCTGCGCATCCCGCTGGAGCTGGTCGACCTGGGCGACGTGATGAAGGACGTGGAATTCAAGGTCTTTGCCGGTCCCGCCAACGATCCGCGCGGCCGGGTGGCCGCCCTGCGGGTACCCGGGGGTGCGGCGATCAGCCGCAAGGATATCGATGACTACACCAGCTACGTCGGCAAGTACGGTGCCCGGGGACTGGCCTATATAAAGGTCAATGAGGTCGCGGCCGGACGTGACGGCCTGCAGTCGCCGATCCTGAAATTTCTGCCGGACGAGGTGATCACGGCCATCGTGGCGCGCACCGGTGTCGAGGACGGCGACCTGGTCTTCTTCGGTGCCGACCGGGCCAGCGTGGTCAATGAATCACTGGGGGCGCTGCGCGTCAAGCTGGGGCATGACCGCGGCATGGTCGAGGGTGAGTGGCGGCCCCTGTGGGTGGTGGACTTCCCCATGTTCGAATGGGACGAGAAGGCCAGTCGCTGGATGGCCCTGCACCACCCGTTTACCGCCCCCAATGCGGGTGACCCGGCGGTGCTCGAGGAAAACCCCGGCACCAGCCTGTCACGGGCCTATGACATGGTCCTGAACGGCACGGAACTGGGCGGCGGCTCCATCCGTATCCACCAGACCGAGGTCCAGCAGGCCGTTTTCAAGTTGCTGGGGATCGGTGATGAAGAGGCCCGCGACAAGTTCGGCTTCCTGCTGGATGCGCTCAAGTTCGGCTGCCCGCCGCATGGCGGCATCGCCTTCGGTCTCGACCGCCTGGTGATGCTGATGACCGGTGCGAGTTCGATCCGCGAGGTCATGGCCTTCCCGAAGACGCAGACCGCGGCCTGCCCGCTTACCCAGGCACCCTCGGCCGTCGCCACCGGCCAGCTGATCGAGCTCGGCATCCACCTGCGCAAGCCGCCCGAGGTCGATTCCTGATTTTCGTTTCGACTGCACAACAACACACTATTCACCGCGGAGACGCGGAGAACGCCGAGTTGAAAAATCATTCACCGCAAAGGCGCAAGGAACGCAAAGAAAACATTATTGTAAAAAAACCGATCCGGGGGACGACTAACCTACCGTGAATTGTTATGACTGAGATTGGTTGTTGTTAGCAAGAATTGTGTTTTTAACTTTGCGTCCTTTGCGCCTTTGCGGTGAGTATTATTTTGACTCTGCGTTCTCCGCGTCTCTGCGGTGAATATTTATTGCGGTTGATTATTGAAAGATTCAGATTACAAACGCCCTGAATCGGTCCTCGTTATCGTCTACACCAGGGCCGGCGAGGTGCTGATGCTGCAGCGTCGCGAGCCCGCGGACTTCTGGCAATCGGTGACCGGCAGCCTGGAGTGGGGTGAGTCACCGTTTGCCGCCGCGCGCCGTGAACTGCGTGAGGAGACCGGGCTGGAGGTGGACATCATCGACTGCCACAAGACCAACCGCTTCCCGATCCACCCGGCGTGGCGTGCCCGTTACGCGCCGGAGACGGAAACCAACCTTGAACACGTCTTCCGTGCCGAATTCACTAGCCGGCCTGAAATCAGCGTGAATCCGCGCGAACACAGTTCATACCGCTGGTTGCCGCGTACGGCGGCCGCCGAACTCGCCAGTTCCTGGACCAACCGGGATGCCATACTCGACTACGTGATCCACGGGCAGGGGGAGACGTAGCGATGCCGGAGACCGTGGTCCTGGTGCATGGCATCCTGATGAATGGCAGGGAACTGGCCCTGCTGGCCCGGCGGCTGCGGCAATGCGGTTTCAGGCCGGCCGTCTTCGATTACCCGTCACGTCACCACAATGTCGAGCAGCATGCGCAGGCCCTGGTGTCATTCGTCGAGGGGCTGCAGGTACCGCTGGTCCACCTGGTAGGCCATAGCCTGGGTGGACTGGTCATCCTGAGGGCCCTGGGGATGCGCAGGGACTTGCCGCCCGGGCGGGTCGTGCTGCTGGGTTCCCCGGTTCGGGGCAGCGGGGTTGCCCGG
>CAMYJZ010000003.1 GCA_947258845.1 uncultured Ectothiorhodospiraceae bacterium
GACCGGGGCCAGGGTGGCGAATTTCAGCTCATAGGTCTTTTCGGCCATGACCGGCAGGCTGACGGACAGGACGAGACAACACCCGATGCAGGTGATGATATTACGTACCCATCGCGAGTAACTGCGCATCAAAACCAGTCATCCTCCGATTTAATCAGGATGCCGGCACGCTGCCTGGCAATGCTGTTTATTAACGCCAGATCCGGGTTGAGGTTAACGGGCGACTCCAGGATGCGCGTCAGGCGTGTGTGGAAGGCGTCCCGGTCCAGGCGTTGCCTGGCCAGGTATTCGGCGTAGAGCAGGTCGACCAGTAGCAGTTGTTCCCGGTTGATTTCGTGGGCCCGCCTGAAGTGCTGCTCCGATCGCTCGAAGTCGCCGCCGAACAGGGGTGAACGGCCACCGTAATAGACACCGAAGAACAGGTGGGCCCCGCCATAATAGAAGGTCTCGTCAAGTTCGAGCACGCGGCGCATCAGGATCGCGGTACTGGAGAGCTCGGCGATCCCGGCAGGGTTGTCACGGTTCAGGTTGATCCAGTTGCCCAGGCAGGAGGCGGACCAGAACAGCGCAGGCACGGCCGCCTTCCCGGCACCGGCGACCGCGGCCTCGAGTTCATTCTCCGGACTTGCCTCGGGATCCAGCGACACCCCGGACTGTGCCAGGGCCAGGTGGGCGTGCTCGTAGCAGCGGCGATAAAGCTGTTTTGCCCGTTCCCTGTCCTCGAGCTCGACAAAGCCGTAGGCATAGCCGTAGAAGCCCTCGGCCGCATACAGTCGCAGTGTCCGGTTGCCGGGGTCCTCGACGAGCATGCCTTCCAGCAGCTTGAGATTGGCCGGTATGGCGGCCCTTGCCAGGTCCAGGTCGGTTTCCCGGTTCATGGCGACAACGCTGCTGTCGAGGATGGTCTGGGTGCCGCGTACCACCATGGTGCCCATGGAGCAGGCGGACAGCAACAGCAGTGGCAGCAGTGCGCCGCAGAGGCGTTGCAGGCGGTTGTTCGCGGGGAATCGCATGCCGTTTACTGAGTTCATTATGATTATCTCAAGCCAGCAATTTCTCCAGTATCTTCTCATAAATCTGAGAAAGAGTCTCAAGTTGTTCAATATTCACATTTTCATTGGCCTTGTGGATGGTGGCGTTCACCGGCCCCAGTTCCACCACCTCGGCGCCGGTGGGGGCGATGAACCGGCCATCCGAGGTGCCGCCACTGGTCGACAGTTCGGTCTGCAGGCCGGTGACGTCCAGGATGGCGGCCTCGCTGGCCTGGACCAGGGCGCCGGCGGGGGTGAGAAACGGTTCCCCGGACAACTTCCAGTCGATGTCATAATTCAGTCCGTGACCGGACAGCATTGCCTCGATGCGTGTCCGCAGCCCGGTTGCGGTCGATTCGGTGGAGAAACGCAGGTTGAACACCACCTCCAGTTCGCCCGGGATGACATTCTCGGCGCCGGTACCGGCCTGGATATTGGATATCTGGAAGGTGGTCGGCGGGAAGTGCTCATTGCCGCGGTCCCATTCCGTGGCCGCGAGCTCGGCCAGCGCCGGTGCCGCCCGGTGGATGGGATTGTCCGCCAGCTGCGGGTAGGCCACGTGGCCCTGGTGACCGTGGACCCGCAGGACACCGTTTAGCGATCCGCGTCGTCCGTTCTTGATGACATCGCCCACCCGCTCCTGGCTGGAGGGTTCGCCCACCAGGCAGTAATCGATGTGTTCATCCCGCGCCGCCAGGTGTTCCAGTACCTTGACCGTGCCGTGCGTGGCCGGGCCTTCCTCGTCGCTGGTGATAAGAAAGGCAATCGAACCAGCGTGACCGGCGTCTGCCGCAAGGAAGCGTTCGCAGGCGGTCACCATGGCAGCAATGCTGCCTTTCATGTCGGCCGCACCGCGGCCAAGGAGCTGGCCATCCCGGACCACGGCCTTGAAGGGATCGGTGTGCCAGGTCTCCCGGGGCCCCGGCGGCACCACGTCGGTGTGGCCGGCGAAGACGAACAGGGGTGTGCCATCACCGCGACGGGCCCAGAGGTTGTCGACATCCCCGTAGCGCAGGTGTTCGATCCGGAAGCCGATGGCCTGCAGCCGCGCTGCCAGCAGGGGCTGGCAGCCCTGGTCATCCGGGGTGACGGAAGGCCGTTCTATCAGTTCACGGGCAAGGTCAAGCGTCGGAGTCATGGGCGGGTCACCGGGTCAGGGAAACAGTTGCGCATACTGATCATCTTTGAAGCCGACATAATGCCGTTTGTCGATCGCCAGCACGGGGCGCCTGATCAGGGTAGGGTGCTTCAGCATCAGGTCGAGGGCCGTGGCACGGTCGAGCCCGTCACGCTGCGTCGCCGGCAATTGCCGCCAGGTGGTGCTGCGGCGGTTGAGCAGGGCCTCCCAGCCGAGGTCTTCTACCCAGGGCATCAGCAGTTTTCTGCTGATGCCGTCGGTGCGGAAATCGTGGAACCGGTGCTCGATGTCATGGTCCGCAAGCCAGCGCCGCGCCTTCCGGACGGTGTCGCAGTTGTTGATGCCGTACAGCGTTACCATGTATGGATAAACCCACATTATTCACCGCAGAGGCGCGGAGGGCGCAGAGTAAAAATCTAGTTAAAGAAGCACTGTTTAATTCGAGTATCACGTCATAGCGAGCGTAGCGAAGCAATCTCCCAACAGTTATCTCAATGGTTTGTAGATTGCTTCGTCACTTTGTTTCTCGCAATGACGAATTAATCAGGGTTTCCTTAATCTTGCCGAGTTTTCATCAGTATTGCTCTGCGTTCTCCGCGCCTCCGCGGTGAGATTTCTTAAATATCCCGCAGCAATTCGTTGATGCCGACCTTGGAGCGGGTCTTTTCGTCCACGCGCTTGACGATGACGGCGCAGTAGAGGCTGTACTTGCCGTCCTTGGACGGCAGGTTGCCCGAGACCACGACCGAACCCGCCGGTACCCGCCCATAGAGGATCTCGTCGGTGGTGCGGTCGTAGATGCGCGTGCTCTGGCCGATATACACACCCATGGAGATTACCGAGCCTTCCTCGACAATCACGCCTTCAACCACTTCGGAGCGGGCGCCGATAAAACAATTGTCTTCGATAATGGTGGGACTGGCCTGTACCGGTTCGAGGACACCGCCGATTCCGACACCACCCGACAGGTGGACGTTCTTGCCGATCTGGGCACAGGAGCCCACCGTTGACCAGGTGTCCACCATGGTGCCGCTGTCGACGTAGGCGCCGATGTTGACATAGGAAGGCATAAGAATGGCACCCGGAGCAATGAAGGCACCCTTGCGCGCCGTGGCCGGCGGGACGACCCGCACCCCGCCCTCGCGGAATTCGCGTGAGTTGGTGTCCGCGTACTTGGAAGGAACCTTGTCGTAGTAGTTGGTGAAGCCGCCCTTGATGAAGGCGTTGTCCTCGATGCGGAAGGACAGCAACACCGCCTTCTTGAGCCAGTCATTAACCACCCACTCGCCATCCTGCTTCTCTGCAACCCGGGCGACGCCGCGATCAAGCAGATCGATGGCCTCCAGGGTGGCTTCCTTTACATGCGTCTCCACACTGCGCGGGGTAATGTCCGCGCGCCGTTCAAAGGCTTCCTCGATCGTGGCCTGAATGTCACTCATGCTGCGTTTGCTCCCTTAAGTCCAAGATTTCTGTCAGCTATTTATGATAACTGCCTACAGGCTGACAAGATACGATTTAATGCGCTGCGCGGCCTCTATGCAGTCTTCCAGCGGGGCGACCAGCGCCATGCGCACATGCCGGTTCCCCGGATTGATGCCGGCAGCCGTGCGTGACAGGTAACTGCCCGGCAGCACACTGACATTCTGTTGTTCCAGCAGGCCACGGGCGAATTCACAGTCATCGATGGGGGTGACCGGCCAGAGATAGAAGCCGGCCGGCGGTTGCTGCACATCGAGGAGCGGCGCCAGGATCCCGAGCAGCGCCGAGAATTTCTCCCGGTAGAGTGCGCGGTTGGCGGCGACATGGGCCTCGTCCTCCCAGGCGCGGATGCTGGCGGCCTGGGTCGCCGGTGGCATGGCGCAGCCGTGGTAGGTGCGGTAGCGCAGGAACGCCTCGATCAGCCGGGCATCACCGGCCACGAAGCCGGAGCGCAGGCCGGGGGCATTGGAACGCTTCGAGAGACTGTGAAACACCATGCAGCGGCTGAAGTCAGTGCGACCCATGGCCGCGGCGGCCTGCAGCAGCCCGGGCGGGGCGGCGGACTCGTCCAGGTAGATTTCCGAGTAACATTCATCCGAGGCGATGGTAAAGTCATGCCGGTCGGCGAGCTGGATCAGTTTCTGCAGGGAAGCGATGTCCATGACCGCGCCGGTCGGGTTGGCGGGCGTGCAGATGTAGACCAGCTGGCAGCGCGACCAGACGGACTCGGGGATGCTGTCCAGGTCCGGCAGGTAGCCGCTGGCCGCCGTGGTGTTCATGAACACCGGTTCGGCGCCGGCCAGCAAAGCGGCCCCTTCGTAGATCTGGTAAAACGGGTTGGGCATCAGCACGAGCGGGTCCCTGGTCCGGTCCACCACGCATTGCGCGAATGCGAACAGGGCCTCGCGCGTGCCATTCACCGGGAGAATGTGACGCTCCGGATCAAGGCTGTCGCCGGGGAGCGCGAAGCGCCGGCTCAGCCAGGTCGCGATCGCGGTGCGCAGTGCAGGTATCCCGCGCGTAGCCGGGTAGTTGGACAGTCCGTGCAGGTGGGTGATGACCTCTTCCGTGATAAATCCGGGCGTGGGGTGTTTGGGTTCTCCGATGGACAGCGCGATGGGTTCCAGGTCCCCGGGTGCGGTGACACCGGCATTCAGCCGGGCCAGGCGTTCGAACGGGTAGGGTTGCAGGCGTGACAGGTCGGGGTTCATGCAGGTTCGGCTTCGTGGTTGATGGTATGTTTTCGGGAGTGATATGAAACACGATGGTGGCGGGCAATATTCTGTCACTGCCTGTTTCCGTTGAAATTATACGGTATGCGATGAACACGGCCAAACAACCACGTCCGCTGCTTCCGGTGATCAGCCTGCTGTTCACGGCGACCCTGTGGGGGATCGTCTGGTATCCCCTGCGCCTGCTCGAGGCGCAGGGCCTGGCCGGGCTCTGGAGCGCCGCGATCAGCTATGGCGCGGCCCTGGTGGTCTGTGTCTGGGTCTTCGGGCGGGAGCGGCGGGCACTGCAGGAGAATCTCCTTTATCTCGCCCTGATGGGGCTCGCGGCCGGCTGGTGCAATGTCGCCTTCATCATGGCGGTGCTGGACGGCACCGTGGTGCGCGTGCTGCTGCTGTTTTACCTGTCCCCCTTCTGGGCGGTCTGTCTCGGCTGGTTGATGCTGGGCGAGCGCCTGGATGGCAAGTCCTTGCTGGTCTTCGTCATCGCCATCAGCGGGGCTGTGGTCATGCTCTGGGACGAGACCATCGGCATGCCCTGGCCGCGCAACGAGGCCGACTGGCTGGCGGTTTCCTCCGGGTTCGCCTTTGCACTGAGCAATGTCTATGTACGCAAGATGCACCACGTGGGTGTCTGGCTCAAGTCGGTCAGTAGCTGGTTGGGTGTGGTGCTGGTGGCCGTTGCCTGGATAGCGTTCAGCCATGCCGGGCTGCCGGCAATCGGCAGTGGTGTATTGCTCGCGGCCATCGCCCTGGGTCTGTTCGGATTCCTGGTCATGACCGTCGCCGTCCAGTACGGCGTCTCGCACATGCCGGTGCACCGTTCGGCCGTTATCCTGCTGTTCGAACTGGTCGTCGGTGCGGTTTCCGCGCTGCTGTTGACGGACGAGGTGGTGCTTGTCCGCGAATGGGTCGGTGGCATCATGATCGTCACGGCGGCCTACCTGGCGGCGCACATCCATGCGAGTGATACGGCCTGATGGCGGGACTCGGCATACATCACGTCAGCGTACTGGTCAGTGACACCCGGCGTGCACTGGAATTTTATCACGGCGTCCTGGGTTTGCCTCTGGAACTCAGTCGGCCGGATACGGGTTTCCCCGGGGCCTGGCTGCGCATCGGGCAGCAGCAGCTGCACCTGCTCGAGTTGCCGGAACCGCTGGCCGCCAGCCGGGCGACCGGCCATGGCGGTCGAGACCATCATTTCGCCATGCTGGTCAACGACCTCGACGGCCTGCGCCAGGCACTGGAGGTGCATGGCATAGCGTACACAACGAGCCGCTCGGGGCGCCGCGCCCTGTTCTGCCGTGACCCTGACGGTAATGCGGTGGAAATCGTCGAGCAGGAAGTGACTTAGTGGAACAGGGGCAGTGACTCGCCCTGCTTGTTTTCGAGGTGCTTATGCAGTGCCTTTTCCAGGCACTCGATCTGGCCGGCATCCTCGATGGGGCGGTTATGGCGATCGGTGATATAAAACACATCCTCGGCCCGTGATCCCAGGGTGATGATCTTTGCGTTCAGCAACCTCACCTTGCATTCCATGAAGGCCTTGCCGACCTGCGACAGCAGGCCGGGGTGGTCCGTGGTGATCAGTTCCATGATAGTGCGGCTATCCGTCTCGTCGCGCTTGAGCTCGATGTGGGTCTGAATCTGGAAATGGCGGTACTCACGCGGCGTCCTGCGTGATACGTGCCATTCATCACGTCCGCCATTCCCGATTTCCCGGAGCAGGGCGCTGCGGATCTCGTCCACGCGCAGGTCATCGCCCGCCGGCTCGCCGGAGGCCTCGAGTACGTGGAAGGTGTTCAGTACATGGCCATCACGGGTGGTGATGATGCCGGCATCGACCACATCCAGCCCCAGCTGGTCGAGTACCGCGGTGATCAGGGTGAACAAGTCGTCCGAGGCGCGGGCATAGATGAATATCTCCGTGCTGCCGCGTTCGGTGATCGGTTGCAGGCTGACTATACAGGCGCTGTCATCCTTATGCCCGGCGAGCAGGCGGGTATGCCAGGCGACCTGGTCGGATGTGTGGCGCTGAAAATATTCCTCATCGAGGTTCTGCCACAGTTCATCGGGTTGCTCGACCGGTGGCTCGATAGTGGTTAGCAGCCGGCGTGCCTGCTGCTGCACTTGCTGGATATGCTCGGCCCGTTCCAGCGGGTCCCGCAGGCCGCGCTGCAGCGCGCGCCGGGTACTGTAGTAGAGCTGGCTGAGCAGGGTGCCTTTCCAGTTGTTCCACAGGTCCGGATTGGTGCCCCGGATATCGCACACGGTTAGCAGGTAGAGGTAATCGAGTCGCACCGGGTCCTCGACCTGGCGTGCAAAGCGGTTGATTACGACCGGGTCGCTGATGTCCTCGCGCTGCGCCACGGAGGACATCGTCAGGTGCCTGTCCACCAGCCAGGCGACCAGGCGTGTGTCGTAGCTGCTGAGGTGATGCCTGTGGCAGAATTCACGGGCATCCTCCGCGCCCTGCGTGGAGTGATCGCCGCCGCGACCCTTGGCGATATCATGGAAGAGGCCGGCCAGGTAAAGCACTTCGGGTTTCGGAAGGGTCTTGATAATACGGCTGCACAGGGGCAGTTCATCCGCGTACTCGGGTATGGTCAGGCGGCGCATGTTGCGTACCACGAACAGGATATGCTCGTCGACCGTGTAGGCATGAAACAGGTCGTACTGCATAAGCCCGGTGATCTTCTCGAATGCCGGTATGTAGGCCGCGAGTATCCCGTACATGTTCATTTGTCTCAGCACATGCGTAACACCTCTGGGCTGCTTCAGGATTTCCATGAACAGGCTTCTGGCGCGGATGTCATCGCGAAACTCGTCGTCGATCAGGTGACAGTGTTTACGGATGGCGCGGATGGTATCGGCGCGTATGCCCTTCAACTCAGGGTTTTGCTCGAGCAGCAGGAAGATCTCCAGCAGTGCGAAGGGGTAGTTCCGGAAAACATTTGCATCAACAATCTCCAGGTAGCCGTTTCGTGCCAGGAAACGCCTGTTGATCCGCTCGCTTTCAGCGCTGCCTTCCGGGAACAGGATCTCCTCCTGGAACAGCTGCAGCAGCATCTCGTTGAGGCGGCTCAGTTCCATGACGGTCCGGTAGTACTGCTTCATGAAGGCCTCGACGCCCAGGCTGTCCTCCTGGTCACGGTAGCCGAACTGTTCGGCCAGGGTCCGCTGGTAGTCGAACAGCAGGCGGTCCTCGCTGCGTCCGGTCAGGGTGTGCAGGGCAAACCTTATTTCCCAGATGAAATTCCGGCCTTCCACCAGGGTGTGAAACTCGTCCGCGGTCAAAAACCCGTGCTTGACGAGATCCTCGAGCAGTCCAGAGCCAAAGTGCCGGTTGGTTACCCAGGCGATCATCTGGATGTCACGCAGACCGCCGGGGCTTTCCTTGACGTTGGGCTCCAGTTTATAGGCGGTGTCGTGGTATTTGTGATGGCGCCTGATTTGCTCGGCGTGTTTTTCCTTGAAATAATCAGTGCTGTTCCAGATTCTTTCGGGGGCCACGCTGGCGTGCATTTCCCGGAACAGGTCCTCGTTACCGGTCAGCAGCCGGGCC
Source organism: uncultured Ectothiorhodospiraceae bacterium (assembly GCA_947258845.1). Lineage (GTDB taxonomy): Bacteria > Pseudomonadota > Gammaproteobacteria > UBA9214 > UBA9214 > CAMYJZ01. The sequence goes on from CAMYJZ010000003.1 coordinate 8,446, forward strand.
TCCATCAGATTGGTGATGACGGTGATGTCGGCAAGTGACTGCTCGATGCATTCATTGATGGTGCGTACACTGTGCCCTACCTCAAGGCCGATATCCCAGAGAAATATGAGCAGGAATTCCAGTTGCGAATTGAACTGCTCGTCGTGTGTTTCGGGCAGCAGGATCATGAGGTCGATATCCGAGCCGGGCATCAGTTCGCCACGTCCGTAGCCGCCCACGGCGATGAAGGCAGCGCTGCCGGCGTCGGCACCCATGAATCTGTCCCAGGCGCGCATCAGTACCTGGTCGACCAGCCAGGAGCGTGCCTCTATCAGGGTCGGGGCTCCGACCCCGTCTTCAAACCTGTTTTTCAGTGTGGCCTGGCTGTGTGCAAGGAACTGTTTGAATACCGGCAGCGGGGAGTCGGTGGTGGCGAGTTCGGCATCCAGCCCCGGCGTGCCGAACCAGGCTTCATAGCGTTCCGAGATGTTCACTGCGCTGACAGGACTAGATTTCGTCACCGGGCAGGCAGGTCAGTACCTCGCGCCCGGTTTCCGTGACAAGGAGGGTGTGTTCCCACTGGGCCGACAGGCTGTGGTCCTTGGTAACTACCGTCCAGCCATCGGGCAGCAGTTTGGTGTGGCGTTTGCCGGCGTTCACCATCGGCTCGATGGTGAAGGTCATGCCGGGCTCGAGTGTCATCCCGGTACCGGGTTTCCCGTAATGCAGGACCTGGGGATCCTCATGGAATTCGCGTCCGATGCCATGCCCACAGTACTCGCGCACAATTGAGCAGTTGTTGGCCTCGGCGTGTGACTGGATGGCGTGGCCGATATCGCCCAGTCTGACCCCGGGCTTGACCATGTCAATGCCGATGAGCAGGCATTCATGGCTGATACGTGCCAGGCGTTTGCTGGCTACCCCGGGTTCACCGACAAAAAATATCTTGCTGGTATCGCCGTGGAATCCGTCCTTGATCACGGTGATGTCGATGTTCACCATGTCGCCTTTCTTGAGGGTCTTGGTGGAAGGGATCCCGTGGCAGACGACATGGTTGACGGAGGTGCAGATAGATTTCGGGAAGCCGCGGTAGTTCAGTGGGGCGGGAACCGCCCGCTGTTCGTTGACAATGTAGTCATGGCAGATCCGGTCGAGCTCCCCGGTGGTGATCCCCGGCCTGACATGGGGGGCAATCATGCGCAGCACCTCGCCGGCTAGGCGGCCGGCAAGCCGCATTTTTTCTATCTCGGGTGGTGTTTTGATGGTGACAGCCATATAACTTACTGATTCCCCGGCGCCAATTCCAGGCGCGCGCTGTGTGCTGAGATTGCCGCTGGGGGGAGTGTATGGTATAAAGGCGGGCTTGTTAAGCGGCCCATTCGGGGTTGCTTCGCAAAATTAAATTCACACATGTGCCGGCACATGCAGCAGGGTGCCTGGCGGCCTTTGATTACGGCTGCCGGGTTGCTGTCATGGGGTACATGGAAGCCTAACCCGAAATTGGAGAAATATTGATGGCAAATGTCACCATGCGCCAGATGCTTGAGGCTGGCGTGCACTTTGGTCACCAGACCCGTTACTGGAACCCGAAGATGGCCCCCTACATCTTCGGCGAGCGCGGCAAGATTCATATCGTCAACCTCGAAAAGACCCTTCCCCTTTTCAACGATGCAATGAACTACATCAGCAGCCTGGTAGCAAACGGCGGCACGATATTGTTTGTCGGCACCAAGCGGTCTGCTCAGAATCCTGTGCGCGAACAGGCCGAGCGTTGTGGAATGCCCTATGTCAATCACCGCTGGCTGGGTGGCATGCTGACCAACTACAAGACCGTGCGTCAGTCGATCAAGCGCCTCAAGGACCTCGAAGGCATGGAGGAGGATGGTTCCATCGCCAGGCTCAGCAAGAAAGAGGGCCTGATGTTGCAGCGCGAACAGGAAAAGCTCGAGCGCAGCCTGGGCGGTATCAAGAACATGAGCGGTATTCCCGATGCCATGTTCGTGGTCGATGTCGGCCACGAGAAAATTGCGATTAGCGAGGCTATCAAGCTGGGTATTCCCGTTGTCGGTGTCGTGGACACCAACAATTCAATCGCCGGTGTCGACTATGTGATTCCCGGAAATGATGATGCAATACGTTCCATCAAGCTCTACGTTGAGGGCGCGGCAGACGCGGTTGAGACCGGTCGTCTTAGCGTCGCGAGAATTGCCACCGGGTCGGAAGACGAATTCGTGGAGCTGGATGATGGCGGGCGCACGGCACCGAAAAAGGCGACCCGGACGACACGCAAAAAGACCACCAGCAAGGTGACGGTAAAGAAAAAGGCCGCTGCCGGCGCACCGGTCGAAGCGGCTGCAGACGAGGCCCCTGCAGAGAAGCCTGCAGAGAAGCCTGCTGATGAGCCGGCGACCGACAGCGCGATAGCGGATGCGGCGGAAACCAGCAGCGAAGACAAGGGTGAAGCATAAACAACCCTGCAGTGGTGTTCAGGGTACCCGGATTGATTGAGAGAGGTTAGGACTATGGCAATTACAGCAGCGCAAGTGAAGGAACTGCGCGAGCGGACCGGCTCCGGCATGATGGAGTGCAAGAAGGCACTGGTCGACGCCGGTGGTGATATGGATACAGCAATTGAAACGCTGCGCAAGACGGGGTTGGCGAAGGCCGACAAAAAGGCCGGCAGGATCGCCTCCGAGGGTCTGATCGCCATCGCGATTTCGGATGACGCCAGGACGGCAGCCGTTGTCGAGGTAAACTGCGAAACCGATTTTGTCGCCAAGAAGGAGGATTTCCAGGAATTCTCGCAGGCCATTGCACAATGCGTGCTGGCGAATGATCCGGCGGACATCGACGCCCTGCTGGCCATGCCCCTGCGTGACGGCGATGACACCAGCATTGAAATCGCGCGCAAGTCGCTGATTGCCTCGATCGGTGAAAACATCAACGTGCGCCGCTTTATCCGCCGCGCGGCAACGGCAGGGATGCTGGCACAATACCGGCATGGTGTACGGATCGGTGTGCTGGTCGAAATCCAGGGCGGTAATGATGAACTGGCGCGCGACATCGCCATGCACATCGCTGCCAGCAAGCCCCTGTTCTGCTCTGCCGATGATGTCGACCAGGATGTACTGGACAAGGAGCGCGAGATCTTCACCGCCCAGGCCGAGGCCAGCGGCAAGCCGGCCAATATCATCGAAAAGATGGTCGATGGTCGCATCAGGAAGTTTCTCGGTGAAATTACCCTGCTGGGCCAGCCCTTCGTCAAGGACCCGGACCAGACCGTCGGCAAGCTGCTCGAGGCCGCCGGGGCCAGCGTGACCGGTTTTGACCGCATGGAACTGGGCGAGGGCATCGAGAAAAAGACAGAGAATTTCGCTGATGAAGTCATGGCGCAGGTCAAGGGCGGTTGATGCGGGGCCACAGCCGATATGCCAGGGATCTTCAGTGCAGCTGAGAGCAACAATCAACGGGGTCGGTAGTCGACCCCGTTTTTTTTGCATGGCATTGGGGGCGGAAAAGTAAGACAATGGCCCCGATTCCGCGAAGATTCATGAATATTCTATATATTGTTGACTTATAAGGAAATATAGTGCGATATCAGCGTGTACTGTTGAAGCTCAGCGGCGAGGCCCTGATGGGTGCCCAGGATCACGGCATTGACCCGGAGGTGATCCAGCGCATTGCCGGCGAGGTTCACAAGGCCAGTTCGGGCGGCGTGCAGATTGGCCTGGTCATCGGCGGCGGCAATATCGTGCGCGGTGCCGGCATGGCCTCGCGCGGGATGGACCGGGTCACCGGCGACCACATGGGTATGCTGGCGACGGTGATCAATTCCCTGGCACTGCAGGACGCCCTGGAGAAGGCCGGCGCAGACTGCCGGGTGATGTCGGCCCTGAGAATAAACCAGGTGTGTGAGCCCTACATCCGCGGGCGAGCGATTCGTCACCTGGAAAAGGGGCGCGTGGTGCTTTTCGCCGCCGGTACGGGCAACCCGTTCTTTACCACGGATTCAGCTGCCAGCCTGCGCGCCATCGAGATCAATGCCGATATCATGCTCAAGGCCACCAAGGTCGATGGCATCTACTCGGCTGACCCGGTTACCAACAAGGATGCGACTCTGTATGACCGGCTGACTTTTGACGAGGCGCTAAAGCGGAAACTGGCGGTGATGGATGCCACGGCGCTGGTGCTGTGCAACGAACACAATATGCCGGTCCGGGTATTCAATATTTTCGAGCCAGGCCATCTGGGCAGGATTGTTGCAGGGGATCAAGTGGGGACCCTGGTAGAGCAGGAGAATTGAAGAATGATCGAAGACATCAAAAAGGACGCCAGTGAACGCATGGACAAGAGCATCGAGGCGCTGAAGCAATCGCTGAGCAAGGTACGCACAGGTCGGGCCCACCCCAGCCTGCTCGACCACCTGAGCGTCGATTATTACGGCAGCCAGGTGCCGATATCCCAGGTGGCCAATATTTCAGTTGAGGATGCCCGCACCCTCACGGTGACGCCCTGGGAAAAACAGATGGTGCAGGTCATCGAGAAGGCAATTATCTCCTCCGATCTGGGCCTCAACCCGGCAACCGCCGGAACTGTGATGCGCATACCGATGCCGGCCCTCACTGAGGAAAGCCGCCGTAACCTCGCCAAGGTGGTGCGTACCGATGGGGAGACCGCGAAAGTGGCGATTCGAAATATTCGTCGTGACGCCAACAGCGACTTCAAGGCCCTGCTCAAGGAAAAGGAGATCTCCGAGGACGAGGAGCACAAGGCACAGGATGATGTCCAGCGTATCACGGACAAACACGTGGCCGATGTCGACAAGATCGTGACACAAAAAGAAGCGGAGCTGATGGAGCTGTAGCCCGCAGCCACCGCTGTTAATCCCTATCGAAATGACAAGTACCGAGAAATCCAGCCGCCTGCCGCAGCATATCGCCATCATCATGGATGGCAACGGCCGTTGGGCGCGGGCGCGCATGTTGCCGCGCTATGTCGGACACCGTGAGGGTGTGAAGGCAGTCAAGGCCATCGTCGAGGCCTGCCGTAACAAGGGCATCCGGGCGCTGACGCTGTTTGCCTTCAGCAGCGAGAACTGGCGGCGACCGCGCGATGAGGTCGGGCTGCTGATGGACCTGTTTATCCGCACCCTGAAAAAGGAGATCGAGGCCCTGCACAGGAACGCTATCCGGGTGCGTTTTATCGGTGACCGTGATGCCTTCCCGGAGGGCCTGCGCGAACTTATGACTGAGGCCGAGGAAAAAACCCGTGCGAACACGGCAATGGACCTGGTGATTGCGGCGAACTACGGGGGGAAGTGGGATATCACCCGGGCATTGCAGGTCATTGCCCGGCGTGTTGCCGCCGGCGAGATAAAACCGGACGACATTACGCCGGATATGATTGGCGGGGAAATTGCCCTGGAGGATCTGCCCGAGCCCGACCTGTTTATCCGTACCGGCGGTGAGCAGCGCATCAGTAATTTCCTGTTGTGGCAACTGGCCTATACGGAACTCTATTTTACCGATGTCCTGTGGCCGGCCTTCAATGAACACGCACTGGATGAGGCCTTGCAGTCCTTCGCCAGCCGGCAACGACGTTTTGGTCGCACCGGAGACCAGGTGGAGCAGTTGAAGGGTGCTTAAGGCGCGCCTGATCTCGGCCGCGATCATGATACCGCTCGTTGTCGGCGGCATCCTGTTGCTCCCGACAGAGGGCGTGGCGCTGATACTGGCCCTGGTCATGGGCGTCGGCTTGTGGGAATGGGCCCGCATGGTGCCGCTGCAGTCTGTCCCTTCACGACTGCTTTACCCGGCCGCGGGCCTGTTGTTGATGTGGCTTGCCTGGCTGGCGCCGTTGGCAGTATTGATCGATATCCTGCTGGTGGCGGCCCTGCTGTGGTGGCTGGGGGCGCTGTACTGGGTCAGCCGGGCACAGATCACAACAGAGTCAGGTGCCTTGCTGCGGGTCATGAAGTCTGTGATTGGCCTGCTGGTCATGCTGCCGGCCTGGGCGGCGCTGGTGATGCTGCACGGGCGGGAACAGGAGGGTCCCCTGTTGACCCTGTTTCTGCTGGTGCTCATCTGGCTTGCCGACAGTGGCGCCTATTTCGCGGGCCGTCGCTGGGGGCGCAGCAAACTGGCACCCGTGATCAGCCCGGGCAAGACCTGGCAGGGCGTCTACGGCGGTCTTGTCGCCAGTGGGCTGTTCGCACTGCTGGCCGGGTTGCTCTACAGCCAGTCGCCCAGATGGACGGCCGGGCTGGTGCTGGTCGCGCTGCTCACGGTGATGTTCTCCGTCGTCGGCGATCTGCTGGAGAGTCTGATGAAGCGCCAGTGCGGTATCAAGGACAGCAGTCATATCATTCCCGGCCATGGCGGGATACTCGACCGTATCGACAGCCTGACGGCCGCCGCACCGGTTTTCCTGCTGGGACTCAACTGGCTGGAACTTTGAGCCGCAGGGCTTATCCCAGGTACTACAGCGGACATGATCTCAGGTACTGACAGCGATGCATGACTCACAGCCGGCAGGCATAACCGTACTGGGTGCGACCGGCTCGATCGGGGTGAATACCCTTGATGTCGTGTCCAGGTATCCCGGTCGCTTCAATGTCATAGCGCTGACGGGCAATACCGACGTCGAGGCCCTGGCCGGACAGTGTGAACGATTCCTGCCGCGCTATGCCGTCATGGCAGACCCGGATGCGGCCGAACGGCTGGCGGCGCTATTGCGTAACACCGCCCCGGATGTGCAGGTGCTGGGTGGCCGGGACGCGCTGGTGGAGGTGGCCGGCCTGCCCGCGGTCGACTTCGTGATGGCGGCCATTGTCGGGGCGGCCGGCCTGCTGCCCTGCCTGGAAGCAGCCAGGCGCGGCAAACGCGTTTTACTGGCGAACAAGGAGGCGCTGGTGATGTCCGGTGCCTTGTTCATGCAGGCCGTGCGTGACAATGATGCCGTGCTGCTGCCAATCGACAGCGAGCACAATGCCATCCTCCAGTGTATGCCGGATAACTATACAGCCGGCCATGCACCGCGCGGTGTCCGCAAGATCATGCTGACGGCCTCCGGTGGTCCATTCAGGACTTTGCCGGTCAGCAAACTGGCCGGTGTTACCCCGGCGCAGGCCTGCGCACACCCCAACTGGGAAATGGGGCGCAAGATATCGGTTGATTCGGCCACCATGATGAACAAGGGCCTTGAGGTCATCGAGGCCGGCTGGTTGTTTGACTTGCCCCTGGAAAAGATCAAGGTGCTCATCCATCCCCAGAGTATTCTGCACTCGATGGTGGAATACGATGACGGTTCCGTGATCGCCCAGCTGGGTAATCCTGACATGCGCATTCCCATCACCCACGCCCTGGCGTGGCCGGAGCGGATCGACTCGGGCGCAGCGCAACTGGACCTGGCAGCGGTCGGTTCCCTGCAGTTCGAAGACCCGGACAGGGCGCACTTTCCCTGCCTGGAACTGGCCTGTCATGCCTGGCGGCAGGGAGGTACTGCACCGGCCATCCTGAATGCCGCCAATGAAGTGGCCGTGCAGGCCTTTCTCGACAAGCAGATCGCCTTTACCTCGATCCCGCGGCTGATTGAACATGCCATGGAGCGCTGCACGGTACATGACGGAACATCGCTGCAGGTGATACTGGAGGACGATGCCGCGGCACGTCGCCAGGCGAGAGATTACATCGACTCGGACCGGATGCAGGCAAGCTCATGAACGGTGTGCTGCTCTCGACAATCGCCTTCATTGTCGCGATTGGTGTCCTTGTTACGGTCCATGAATTCGGGCACTTCTGGGTGGCCAGGAGGCTCGGTGTGAAGGTCCTGCGGTTCTCGATCGGTTTCGGGAAACCCCTGTGGAGCGGCCGCTTCGGCACCGACGACACCGAGTTGGTGGTCGCGGCCATCCCGCTTGGCGGTTATGTCAAGATGCTGGATGAACGCGAGGGCGAGGTCGACGCGGCTGAACGGCACCGGGCATTCAACCGCCAGGGCCTGTCCACCCGGATTGCGGTGGTAACGGCCGGCCCCTTGTTCAACTTCCTGTTCGCCATCGCGGCCTACTGGCTCATGTTTGTCAGCGGCGTTCCGGGACTGCGTCCGGTCATCGGCGAGTTGATCGAATCCTCTCCAGCCCAGCAGGCCGGCTTCATGCCGGGTGACGAGATCCGTCGCATCAAGGACAGGCCGACCAGCAGCTGGGAGACGGCGATCCTCGCCCTGTTGGATGCCGGACTGGACGAACAGGCCTCATTCGAGGTCGGGGTGCGGGATCCGCAGGGCAGTGACCGGCTCGTACGGGTCAGACTGGACGGGTCCACCCGCCTGCTGGACAAGGGCGGGGTGCTGGAGAATTTCGGTATCAAGCCCTGGCGCCCGGTGTATCCCGCCACCATCGACCGGCTGCTTGCCGGCGGTTCGGGCGAGCAGGCCGGCCTGCTCGCCGGTGACCGGGTGGTGGCGGCGGACGGTGAGGTGATGAAGGACTGGAACCAGTGGGTTGACTATGTGCGGGCGCGGCCTGGCCGGACCATCGCGGTACAGGTTCAGCGCGGGGATGAGTTGCTGGACCTCGAACTGACGCCGCAGGCGGTCCAGGACAAGGGGGAAACAGTAGGCCGTATCGGCGCCTATGTGCGCCTTCCGGATGCCGATCAGCATGCTACAATGCGCGTCGTTGTCCGTTATGGACTGCTTGAGGCAGTCCCGGCCGCACTCGGAAAGACCTGGGAAATGTCGACACTGACTCTGAGGACGCTGTGGAAAATGGTCAGCGGCAAGGCCTCGGTCGAGAACCTCAGCGGGCCGATCAGTATTGCCCGTTATGCAGGCCAGTCGGCCGCCATCGGTCTGGCGGCCTTTCTGGGCTTTCTGGCCATTGTCAGTGTCAGCCTGGGTGTACTGAACCTGTTGCCGATCCCGATCCTTGATGGCGGACACCTGATGTATTACCTGATCGAGATGCTGAAGGGCAGCCCGGTGTCCGAGGCGGCCCAGATGTTCGGCCAGCGGGTTGGGATTGTCCTGTTGCTTTTGTTGATGTCACTGGCCTTTTACAACGACCTGGCAAGGTTATTTGAATAATATCGCTTACGAGCTGTCCACACGCAAACAACAATGAAAATCATCTTCCACTCCCTGTTGTTGTTCCTGCTGCTCACCGGGACGGCCTACGCATTCGAACCGTTCGTGGTCAGTGATGTGCGGGTGGAGGGTCTGCAGCGGATCTCGGCAGGCACGGTGTTCAACTACCTGCCGGTCAAGGTCGGCGATACCGTCGATACCGACGGCTCGGCGGCTGCCATCAGGGCCCTGTTCAAGACCGGCTTCTTTAATGATGCCTACCTGGAACGGGACGGGAATATCCTGGTCGTGCATGTCACGGAGCGTGCCGCGATCAGCAGCATCGAGATCAAGGGCAATCGTGACCTGGAGACCGAGGAACTGCTCACCGGCCTCAAGCAGATCGGGCTGGCCGAGGGCCGGGTTTTCGACCGTTCCCTGCTCGACAAGGTCGAGCAGGAATTGCAGCGCCAGTATTTCAGCCGTGGCAAGTACGCGGTCAGACTCGACACCACGGTGACCCCGCTGGAACGAAACCGCGTCGGCATCCTGATCGACATCTCGGAAGGGCAGGTTGCCAGGATCAAGCAGATCAATATCGTGGGGAACAGCCGCTACCCGGATGCAGAGCTGCTCGACGACTTCACCCTCAATACGCCCACCTTCTTTTCATTCATCACCAAGAGCGACCAGTATTCCAAGCAGAAGCTGGCGGCGGACCTGGAGATATTGCGCTCATTCTACCTCGATCGCGGTTACCTGAACTTCGATATCACCTCTACCCAGGTGTCCATCACGCCTGACAAGAAGGATATCTATATCACCGTCAATATCAGCGAAGGCGAGCAGTACAGCATCAGCGAGGTCACCCTGTCCGGAGACCTGGTGGTCGAGCCGGAGGAACTTTTTCCGCTGGTCAGAATCAATCCGAAAGACGTGTTCTCGCGCAAGCGGGTCACCGAGGCGGTGGACCGCATCAGTGCCAAGCTGGGCGATCACGGCTACGCCTTTGCCAATGTCAATACGGTCCCTGAGCTTGATGACGAGAATAACGAAGTGTCACTGGCCTTCTTTATCGACCCCGGCAAGCGGGTTTATGTGCGCCGCGTGAACGTGGAAGGCAATGTATCCACGCGCGACGAGGTTCTGCGCCGCGAGATGCGCCAGATGGAGGCCGGCTGGTTCTCCGCTGAAAAGGTGGAACGTTCGCGTGCCCGCCTGCAGCGGCTGGGCTACTTCGAGGACGTCAATGTCGAGACCCCCTCGGTGCCGGGGACCACGGACCAGGTCGATGTCAACTATTCGGTCGCCGAGACCTCCTCCGGCAGCATCACCGCCGGTCTCGGTTATTCACAGTCCTCGGGTCTACTGTTCAATGCGAGTGTCTCGCAGGACAATTTCCTCGGCAGCGGCAAGCGCGTCAGCTTTGCCTTCAACAACAGTGACATCAATACCGTATACAGTTTTTCCTATACCAATCCCTATTACACCATCGACGGCATCAGTCGTGGCTTCGGTTCGTATTACCGGGAGACCGATGCAGACGAGGCCAACCTCTCCGACTACACCACCGATTCATTCGGCGCCAACGTCAGCTTCGGAATTCCGATAACCGAGTACGAACGGATCTATCTGAACACCGAGTACGAGAATATCGAGCTCAAGCCGACCATCGCCTCGCCCTCCGAGGTGTTCGACTTTATCGACCGGCACGGTGACAGCTACGACAATATCAAGCTCACCGGCAGTTGGAGTCACGACACCCGCAACAAGGCGATCTTCGCCGATCGCGGCGGCCTCATGCGGATCGCACTGGAGACCGCCATCCCGGGTTCGGGCCTCGAGTATTACAAGCTGAACTACCGGCAACAGCAATTCGTGCCACTGACCAGGAACCTGACCCTGTCGCTGAATGGCGAGCTGGGTTACGGGGAAGGATTCGGCGACCATGAGCAGTTGCCGTTTTTCGAGAACTTCTTTGCCGGCGGCGTGCGCTCGGTGCGCGGTTTCGAGGACAATACCCTGGGACCCCTGGATTCGAACGGCAACCCCATCGGCGGCAGCTTCCGGGTGGTGGGCAATGCCGAACTCATCTTCCCGGTGCCGTTTTTCGAGGATGCCAAGTCATTCAGGTTGAGTGCGTTTTTCGATATCGGTAATGTGTTCGAGGACTTCAAGGACTTCGATGCCGACGAATTGAGGTATTCTGTCGGCCTGGCAGGCCTGTGGCTCTCACCGTTGGGTCCGCTCTCGATCAGCCTGGGTTACCCCATCAATGACGAGGCGGATGACGAGGTGCAGAACTTCCAGTTTACGATCGGGACATTTTTCTGATTTTTGGTTGGCGAACGTGGAGAACTATTTTGAATAGATACAGACCAGCATTAATGATGGCAGGCCTGCTTGCGGTGGCGGCGGTGTATTCCGGCAGCGTACAGGCGGAAATGAAAATCGGCTTTGTCGACACGGCAAAACTGATGGAGGCCGCACCCCAGGTCAAGGCCGCGAACAGCAAGATCGAGGCCGAGTTCGGCCCGCGGGAGAAGGAACTGGTGGCGCTGCAGCGCGAGATACAGAACCTGGAGGACCGCCTGTCCCGGGATGGCACGGTCATGAGCGAGTCGGAACGCTCCAAGCTGGAGCGGCAGATTCTCGGCAAGCGACGTGATCTGAAGCGTGCCCAGGAGGAATTCCGTGACGATCTCAATATCAGGCGCAACGAGGTGCTCACCAAGCTGCAGAAGGATATGTATGATGCCGTCGTGACCTTTGCCAAGGAACAGAACTTTGATCTGATCCTGAGCCAGGGCGTCGTCTATTCGAGCGACCGGATTGATATTACCGACAATATTGCGGCGAAGCTCAAGGGCAATTGACCCCGCGGCCGCGATAGGGAAGCACCCGCATGGGGCTGACACTCGGTGAACTGGCAGACCGCATTGGCGGTGAGCTGCAGGGTGATCCGGGCTGTGTGATCACTGGCGTGGCCACCCTGCAGCACGCCGGCCCAGGCAGCATCAGCTTTCTTGCCAATACCAGCTACAGGAAATACCTGCCGCAGACCGCGGCTTCGGCGGTCATAACCCGACCGGAGTTTGCCGCGGAGTGCCCCACGGCGACGATCGTCAGCACCAACCCCTATGTCGCCTATGCCAGGGCGGCCGCGCTGATCGTGCCGCCGGCGCCGCTTCGCCAGGGGAGGGACCCGAGTGCCAGTATTGGCAAGGACTGCTGCATCGATGCCTCCGCCTGGATCGGTCCGAACTGCATCATCGGGGACAATGTGCATATCGGGGCCGGCACCCAGCTGGCCGGCGGCTGTTTTATCGGCCGCGACAGCCGGGTCGGTAACGGGGGGTATCTCCACGCCAATGTCGTCATCTGCGACGGCGTGCGCATCGGCGAGCGGGTCATCATCCACCCCGGTGCCGTGATTGGCAGTGATGGTTTTGGTCTGGCGAACGAGAATGGCCAGTGGCTCAAGGTGCCGCAGCTCGGTGGCGTGCGCATCGGCAACGATGTCGAGATCGGCGCCAATACCAGTATCGATCGCGGCGCCCTGGATGATACCGTGCTCGAGGACGGGGTCAAACTCGACAACCAGATCCAGGTTGCGCATAACGTGCATATCGGTGCCCATACAGCGATTGCCGGTTGCGTGGGCATCTCCGGCAGCGCCAGGATCGGGCGACATTGCATGATCGGCGGGGGTGCCGGGATCGTCGGTCACCTGGAAATCGGCGATCACGTGACAGTGACCGGCATGACCATGGTGACCAGGTCCATTACCGGTCCGGGGGTATATTCATCCGGCGTCCCGGCACAGGAGAATTCCGAGTGGAACAGGAACTATGCGCGTTTCAGAAAACTGGATCAGCTGGCGCGGCGGCTGCAGGCGCTTGAACGCAGGCTGGGCGCAAAGGACTGAATCCGGGTTATTGAACAACAGCTGACTGGACACCACCATGACTTATGGACATTAACCAGATATTGCAGCATCTGCCACACCGTTATCCGTTCCTGCTGATTGACCGGGTGACGGAGTTCAATCCGGGCGAATCGCTAACCGGTATCAAGAACGTCACCTATAACGAGCCCTACTTCCAGGGCCATTTTCCGCAGCGCCCGGTCATGCCCGGTGTGCTCATTCTCGAGGCCATGGCACAGGCGACCGGCCTGCTGGCCTTCCGGACGCTCGAGCAGTCGGCCGTACGGGATACCCTCTATTTCCTGGTCGGCATGGACAAGGTGCGTTTCAAGCAACCCGTGGAACCGGGTGACCAGCTGGTGCTGAACGCCAAGCTGATGAAGACCAAACGCGGTATCTGGGTATTCGACTGTAACGCCAGGGTCGATGGCAAGCTGGTTGCCTCGGCAGAGATCATGTGCACCGAGAGGGACATCAACTCTTGATCGACCCGCGCGCGGTCATCGACCCTTCAGCCCGGCTGGCGGACGATGTCAGCGTCGGGGCATTCACCATCATCGGTCCTGATGTCGACATCGGTGCCGGCACCTGGATCGGTCCCCATGCCGTGATCAATGGTCCGACCCGCATCGGCAGGGACAACAGGATTTACCAGTTCGCCTCGGTCGGCGAGGCGCCCCAGGACAAGAAATACGCCGGCGAGGCGACCCGGCTCGAGATCGGTGACCGTAACCTGATACGCGAATTTGTCACCATCAACCGTGGCACGGTGCAGGATGCCGGCGTCACGCGTATCGGTGACGACAACTGGATCATGGCCTACGTGCATATCGCCCATGACTGCCGGGTCGGCAACCAGGTTATCTTCTCCAATAATGCCTCGCTTGCCGGCCACGTCCGGGTCGATGACTATGCGATTCTCGGCGGCTTCACCCTGGTACACCAGTTTTGCGCCATCGGTGCGCATGCATTCTGTGCCTTTGGGAGCGGTATCAAGAAGGATGTGCCGCCCTTCGTCATTGTCGATGGCAGCCCGGCGCGTCCCCGAGGCCTGAATGCCGAGGGCCTGAAACGCCGCGGCTTCACGGACCGGGCCCAGCAGGCACTGCGCCAGGCCTACAAGACCCTGTACCGGTCGAACCTTTCGCTGCAGGAGGCACTCGTCGAGCTGCAGGGAATGGCGCAGGAGCAGGAGGAGGTGGCGCAGCTGGTGTCTTTTATCGAGCAGCAGACACGGGGCATTGTCCGCTGATGGATAGCGCTGCCTGGTCTGTTTCCCCGGACCCGCAACGCCCGCCCGTGGCCCTGTCCGTGCCCCGGTTCGGCTAGGCAGCCGGTCGCCGTCTCGCAATGGGCAACAATATCCATCCACTCCACGTTGGCATTGTTGCCGGGGAGGCCTCCGGTGACCTGCTGGGCGCGGGCCTGATCGAGGCGCTACACGAGCAGTTCCCGGATGCCCTGTTTGAGGGCGTCGGCGGGCCGCGGATGCAAGAGGCAGGGTGTTTCAGTCTCTACCCCATGGAACGACTGTCGGTGATGGGGATTGCCGAGGTCGTCCGGCACCTGCCCGGGCTGATATCGATGCGCCGTGAGCTTGGCACACATTTTCTGAATAACCCCCCGGACATCTTCATCGGTGTCGATGCGCCCGATTTCAACCTCGCCCTGGAGCGCAGGCTCAAGCGCCGCGGGATCAGGACCTTGCACTATGTCAGTCCTTCTGTGTGGGCATGGCGCCAGTACCGGGTGCGCAAGATCGCCCGCAGCATCGACTGCATGTTGACCCTGTTCCCGTTTGAGGAACGCTTCTACCGCGAGCACAGGCTCCCGGTCCGTTGTGTTGGCCACCCGCTCGCGGACCTGCTGGCAGACGATATCGATCAGGCGCAGGCCCGGCAGCACCTGGGGCTGGCAGATGACGGAGTGCTGGTCGCCCTGTTGCCCGGAAGCCGTGCCGATGAGGTCAAGCGCCTCGCAGGTCCGTTTATCGGTGCGGCGGCCTGGTGTCGGGAGCGCAGGCCGGACCTGGAATTTGTAGTACCCCTGGCGAACCATCGCTGTCGGGAACTGTTCGAGGAAGAACTCTCCAGGGCCCGCACGGCCATTCCCGTGACCCTGATAGAGGGCAGGTCACTTGAGGCGATGGCCGCTGCCGATGTCGCGCTGCTGGCCTCCGGAACCGCGGCGCTCGAATGCATGCTGCTCAAGCGGCCGATGGTGGTGGCCTACCGCCTGTCATCCCTGACCTACCGGATCGCGAAACGGCTGATGAAGACGCCGTACTACTCGCTGCCCAATCTGCTGGCGGGACAAGCGGTGGTGAGGGAGGTGATCCAGGACGAGGTGAACGCCGGGAATCTCGGTCGCGAGTTAATGAGCTTGCTCGACAACCCCGGACATTCCGCCGAGATTCGTGAAACATTCTCGAAAATACACGACGATTTGCGTCGTGATGCAAACCGTGGCGCGGCACAGGCTGTACTTTCCCTGGTGGGCCAGCATGGATGAGCTGTTCGATCGTGCTCACGGGCGGGTGGCCGGTGTCGATGAGGCCGGTCGCGGGCCGCTGGCGGGTCCGGTGATCGCGGCTGCGGTTATTCTTGATCCGGAACACCCCGTTGCCGGCCTGCGCGATTCCAAAAAACTGACGGAAACACGCCGTGCTGCCCTGTTCGATGAAATCACCGGGAACGCCCTGGCCTGGGCCGTGGGACGTGCCGAGGTCGAGGAGATCGACAGCATCAACATACTTCAGGCAACGCTGCTGGCCATGCGCCGCGCCGTCGAACAGCTGGTACCCGAGGCCGACGCAGTCCTGGTGGACGGCAACCAGTGTCCGCAACTGGCCTGCCCGGTGCAAGCGATCATCAAGGGTGACGACAAGGTTGCGGCAATCAGCGCGGCCTCGATTATCGCCAAGGTATCGCGTGATCGCGAGATGCTGGAACTGGACAGCCTGTACCCGGGTTATGGCCTGGCCCGGCACAAGGGCTACCCCAGCAGGATGCATCTGGAGGCGTTGCAGAATCTGGGCGTGACGCCGATTCATCGGCGTTCCTATGCGCCGGTCAGGCGATTACTGGAGGGTTGAAACCGGGATTTGTCAGCAGGGGAGTGTCAGGCACAGGCCTGGACCCGGGCCGGCTCCGGCTGGTCGCCGCAGGTGGTGGACCGGTTACGACCCGACATCTTGCTTTTATAAAGTGCGGTATCGGCCTTGTCCATGAGCGTCCCCGGGTGGCCGACGTTTTCGGGATAGCTGGCAATGCCGATACTGACACTGGCCGGAAGCCGGAAACCATCGATATTCAACGGGCGGGTTTCAATCAGTTCCATGATGCGTCCCGCGACCAGTTCCGCTCCCCTGGTATCGGTATGCGGCATGAGTATCACAAACTCATCACCGCCATAACGCGCGAGGATATCGGCCTCCCTGATCCCTTCCTTCATCAGGCGTGCAGCATGCCTGATCAGGGCACTGCCGGTGTTATGTCCGTACTGGTCATTCACCGCCTTGAGCCTGTCGAGGTCGATCATGAGTATACTCAATGGGTATGAGTAACGTGCCGCACCTGCGATTTCCTTTTCGAGGATTTCATTGAAGGCGCGCATGTTCGATATCCCGGTAAGGTCATCTGTCTGTGACAGCTCGGTGATCCTCTTCTTGGCATTGAGGATATCCGATGCCAGAATGGACGTGACATAGGCCACCAGTAACAGTGGCGAAAACCTGGCCATGATGAAGGTGAATGTCTGGCCGGTAAAGATGTCCGTGGAGTGATGCTGGTAACCCATGAGCAGATAGCAGCAGGCAATCAGGCCAACCTCGAGTATGGTCATGATCTTGCCCAGCGTGATGGCGCAGGCAATGATCGCTATCAGATACAGGTTCTGCAGCGGGCTTTCGATGCCACCGGTCTGCATTACCGCCAGGGTGATGAATGTAATCATTGCCCAGGTCTCGATTGCCAGTTTCCACGGGGTGTCCTTTATAGGTGCACCGATGTAGCGCAACAGCAGCACGAATACGCCATACGTGCTCATGACCGCGATCAGGGTATCGGGTGCGTCGATGGTGCGGGTGGGAATGAAGAAATACACCATGACGATGATGAGCATGAGCCATTGCAGTTCCGCCATGCTCCGGGAGAAGCTCTTGAGTTCATTGTCCTTGCAGAGTTCGGAGCAATGCAGCATTTTGGCCGGATTTTTGATTGGCATCGGTCTGATTACAGAGACAGGGGACATACCTGTATCGGCCGCTTGCCGCCTCACTTTAACCGCCACCAGGAAACCTCAGTGGCTGGAACCGGCCGTGGGACATGCGCTGGACTCCCGGCCAGGACCTGCAATGATCACGGTAAATAATATTATAAATAACATAACGATATATAATATTTATAAAAAATTAATTAATTACTTTAAGGGCTTGAATAGCGACCGCTAAAGCACCACACTTTTTCCCATGCAACCCGGCTTCGTTCATCTCCACGTCCACACCGAGTATTCACTGGTGAACGGTACCGTGCGCGTGCCACGACTGGCCCGGTCAGTGGCGGGCATGGGAATGCCGGCAGTGGCGGTAACCGACCAGAGCAACCTGTTTTCCATGGTCAAGTTCTACCGGGCCGCCATGGCGGCCGGTATCAAACCCGTGGTGGGCGTGGACCTGTGGGTGGCGGACGGCCCCGGAACGGGGCAGCCGACGCGCGTGGTCCTGCTGTGCAAACAGCATGAGGGTTACCTGAACCTGACAGAACTGGTTTCGCGCAGCTACACCGAGGGCCAGCACCGCGGGCACCCGGTACTCGAGAAGTCCTGGCTGGATGGTCATAGTGACGGGCTGATTGCCCTGTCTGCCGGGCGTGCGGGCGATATCGGCCAGGCCCTGCTGGCGAACAAGCCCGACCGGGCGCATCGCTTGCTGGATGGCTGGCGCGCCCTGTTTCCAGACAGCTTCTATCTGGAATTGCAGCGTACCGGCCGCCCGGGAGAAGAGGACTATCTGCACCGTGCAGTGGCCCTGGCCGCCGAGACCGGTGTGCCGGTGGTCGCGACCAATGATGTGCACTTCATAGCATCCACCGATTACGGTGCCCATGAGGCACGTGTCTGCATCAACGAGGGGCGCACACTGAATGACCCGCGCCGCTCGCGTGAATTCACCGACCAGCAGTACCTGCGCACGCCGGAAGAGATGCAGGAACTGTTCAGCGATATCCCCGAGGCGCTCGTGAACAGCGTGGAGATCGCGCGGCGCTGCAACCTGGAACTGGATCTCGGTCGCAATTTCCTGCCTGATTTTCCCGTGCCCGGGGGACTGACCATCGATGACTACTTCCGCCGCCTGGCCAGGGAAGGGCTGGAACAGCGCCTGGGGGAGATCGTCACCGCGGAGACACCCGACCCGGATGCCCTCAAGCAGGAATACCTGCAACGCCTCGAGTCCGAGATCGATGTCATTGTCGAGATGGGCTTCCCGGGTTATTTCCTGATCGTGTCCGACTTCATCAGGTGGGCCAAGGACAACGGCGTCCCGGTCGGCCCAGGGCGCGGCTCGGGTGCCGGTTCCCTGGTGGCCTATGCCTTGCTGATTACCGATCTTGACCCGATCAGGTATGACCTGCTGTTCGAGCGTTTTCTGAATCCCGAACGCGTGTCCATGCCGGATTTCGATGTCGACTTCTGCATGGACGGTCGCGACCGGGTCATCGATTATGTAGCGGAACGCTACGGCCGTGACCGGGTCTCGCAGATCATCACCTACGGTTCCATGGCGGCCAAGGCCGTGGTGCGTGATGTTGGCCGCGTCCTCGGTCATCCCTACGGTTTTGTCGACCGGATTGCCAAGCTGATCCCCTTCGAAATCGGCATTACCCTGGACAAGGCGCTGGACCAGGAGGCCGCGCTGCAGGAGCTCTATGATGGCGACGAGGACGTCAGGGCGGTGATTGACCTGGCGAGGTCGCTGGAAGGCCTGGCGCGTAACGCGGGCAAGCATGCCGGCGGCGTGGTGATCGCTCCCTCGCGGCTGACCGACTTCACTCCCCTGTACTGTGAGCAGGGCAGCGACGCGGTGGTCAGCCAGTTCGACAAGGATGACGTGGAGGCCGTGGGGCTGGTCAAGTTCGACTTTCTCGGCCTGCGCACCCTGACGATCATCGACCGCGCGCTGAAGACCATCAATGCGGCACGCGCCGCAAGCGCTGAGCCGCCAGTGGAGATCAGCCGCATCCCGCTGGGCGACCAGGCCAGCTTCGATCTGCTCAAGGCCTGCGCCACGACCGCGATCTTCCAGCTCGAATCCTCCGGTATGAAAGACCTGATCCGGCGTCTGCAGCCGGATAGTTTCGAGGACATCGTGGCGCTGGTGGCGCTGTTCCGTCCAGGGCCCCTGCAGTCCGGCATGGTGGATGATTTCATCAAGCGCAAGCACGGTGCAATGGTCAGTTATCCGCACCCTGACCTGGAGCCCATACTCAAGCCGACCTACGGGATTATTCTCTACCAGGAACAGGTGATGCAGATCGCCCAGGTGCTTGCCGGCTACTCGCTGGGCGGGGCCGACCTGCTGCGGCGCGCCATGGGCAAGAAAAAACCCGAGGAGATGGCCAAGCAGCGTGCCATCTTTCTCAAGGGCGCCCTGGCACGGGGCGTCGATGAAAAGGTCGCCACCCATATCTTCGATCTCATGGAGAAATTCGCCGGCTACGGTTTCAACAAGAGCCATTCCGCCGCCTATGCCCTGATCTCCTACCAGACGGCCTGGCTGAAGGCCCATTACCCGGCCGCGTTCATGGCCGCCGTGCTGTCGGCGGACATGGACAACACCGACAAGATTGTCCTGCTGGTCGCCGAGTGCCGGGACATGAAACTGAAAGTCGTGCCCCCGGACGTGAATACCTCCGATTACCATTTCACCGCACAGTCCGACGACACCATCGTTTACGGGCTGGGCGCGATCAAGGGCGTGGGGCAGGCAGCGATTGAGGTCATGCTGGACGAGCGCCGTGAACGGGGTGATTTTGCCGATCTCTACAACCTGTGCCAGCGGGTCAACCCGCGCAAGATCAACCGCCGCGTGATGGAGGCCCTGATCCGGGCCGGTGCGCTGGACCCCATGGGTGACAGCCGCGCCACGCAGATGGCCAATCTGCCGCAGGCCCTGAAACTGGCCGAACAGACCACCCGCAACCAGGACACGGGCCAGGACGACCTGTTTGGTGAGGCCGCCGAGGTGAGCTGTGCGCCGCACGACAGGCAGGTGCTGCCGGAATGGGATGATGAACACAAACTGCTGGGCGAGAAGGAAACCCTGGGTCTGTATCTGACCGGCCATCCGATCACGCGCTACCAGGCGGAACTGGGCCGGATCACCAGCGGCAGGCTGGCGGCGCTGGCAGCCTCCGGGGCCGACGCCCCGGGCATGACGACGGTGCGTGGTGACGGGAGTGAACGCTCCGTGATCATCGCCGGACTGGTAATGTCCATGCGCACCCGGCGGACCCAGCGCGGCAGCAAGATCGCCTTCCTGACACTGGATGATGACAGTGCCCGTATGGAGGTGCGCGTGTTTTCCGAGGTCTTTGACAGACACCAGGCGCTGATCGGCAAGGACAAGGTCCTGGTCATCAAGGGTACGCTGGGCGTGGATGACTATTCGGGCGGCAACCAGGTTACCGCCCAGGAAATCCTTGATATCAATCAGGCGCGCGAGATCCATGCGCGGCGGCTGGTGGTCGGAGTCGATGCAGGGCAGGCGGGTAACGGTTTCATGCATACACTCGCGGATATCCTCAAACCGTTCCGGGAAGGCCAGTGCCGGGTCTGCATCGATTATCTCGGCGGCGGTGCCGAGGCGCGTCTTGCGCTGGGGGATGAGTGGACAGTGCATCCCACCGATGAGCTGCTGCACCGCCTGCAGGAACTGGCCGGCAACGAGCGCGTGCTGGTCGAATACAGCTGACTTGTTTCAATACGGTGTAGACGGTACCTTTGTCGACAGGATGTTAACGGCTGGGAAATGACATGAATCTGAATTTTCTCGAGTTCGAGCAACCCATTGCCGAACTGGAAGCAAAGATCGATGAGTTGACCTATATCGGCGATGACGCGGATGTCAACATCAATGACGAGGTCGCCAAGCTCAAGGCAAAAAGCAAGACGCTGACAGAGTCGATCTTTTCCGGCCTGACGCCCTGGCAGATCTCCCAGCTGGCGCGCCATCCCCAGCGTCCCTACACCATGGACTACCTCATCCGGGTATTCACCGATTTCCAGGAGTTGCACGGTGACCGCTGTTTTGCCGATGACCACGCCATTATCGGTGGTGTCGCCCGCCTGGAGGGTACCCCGGTGATGGTTATCGGCCAGCAAAAAGGGCGTGACACCAAGGAGAAACTGCAGCGCAATTTCGGCATGCCGCGTCCCGAGGGTTACCGCAAGGCGCTGCGCCTGATGCACATGGCGGAGCGCTTCAAGCTGCCGATCCTGACATTTATCGATACCCCGGGCGCCTATCCCGGTATCGGCGCCGAGGAGCGTGGCCAGAGCGAGGCCATCGCCAGGAATCTGTATGTGATGTCAGGGTTGAGAACACCGATTATCTGCACGGTCATCGGTGAAGGCGGGTCTGGTGGCGCACTGGCCATCGGTGTCGGTGACCGGTCACTGATGCTTCAGTACAGCACCTATTCGGTGATTTCCCCGGAGGGTTGTGCCTCCATTCTCTGGAAAAGTGCCGAAAAGGCAGAGGAAGCCGCCGAGGCGCTGGGGATTACCTCGGCCCGTCTGCTGGAACTTGGCCTGGTAGACCGCATTATCAAGGAACCGCTGGGCGGTGCCCACCGTGATGTGGATGCCATTGCAGAAAATATCAGGCAGGCACTGATCGACGAGCTGGGCAAGCTGACGACGGCTTCCATCGATGAGCTGCTGGAAAGCCGCTACCAGCGCCTGATGGCCTATGGTGAGTTCACCGAACGCTGATCTTTACCCGCCTGTAGACCGATAGTCAGCGGTCGACCCCTAGCCCATGCCGTTTTCACCCGCCCACCTCCAGCAGCAACTGCTCGACTGTCCTGGTAGCGCGACATGCTGGGTTGCCTACAGTGGCGGTGTGGATTCCCATGTACTGCTGCACGCCCTGGTTTCAGTCAGGACGTCACTCGGCTGCCAAATCGGCGCCGTGCATGTCAATCACGGTCTGCATGAGGATGCCGCTGAATGGGAAGGGCACTGCCGGGAGGTCTGCAAGGGCCTGGCGGTGCCGTTTGTCTCCCTGCGGGTCGATGCCCGCCATGCTGCCGGGGAAAGCCCCGAGGCAGCAGCGCGCGCAGCACGTTATGCCGCCCTGCAGGACTGGCTGGATCCGGGGGACTGCCTGTTGACGGCGCAGCACCAGGATGACCAGGCCGAGACCCTGCTGCTGCAGTTATTGCGCGGTAGCGGGGTCAAGGGCCTGGCCGCGATGCCGACAGTGGCCGATTTCGGTGCCGGTCAGCTGCGGCGCCCCCTGCTGGACTGCGCGCGCCAGGCCCTGCTGGCCTATGCCCGGGAAAAAGACCTCGACTGGATCGACGACCCGAGCAACCAGGACACCGGCCTGGATCGTAATTTCCTGCGTCATCACATTGTCCCGGAACTGCGTGAGCGCTGGCCGGCGCTGTCCGCCACCCTGGCGCGGAGTGCGCGGCATTGTGCGGAGGCAGCCAGGGCGCTGACGCAGCTGGCGGAGCAGGACCTTGCTGCCGTGGCCGGGGAGACACCGCGGGGGCTGCGGGTCTCCGGGCTGCAGCGGCTTTCCATGGAGCGTCGCCGCAATGCCCTGCGGCACTGGTGCATGGGCCAGTGCGGCTCAATCCCCTCGACTGCCGTTATTGAACGGATGCTCACGGATGTGCTGGCGAGTCGTGTCGACGCCGAGCCCTGCGTCCGCTGGGGTGACCATGAATTGCGGCGTTACCGTGACCAGGTCTATCTGCTCGGGCAACGGCCGGAAGCCCTGCCCGCCGGGGTGCTCGACTGGAAACTGACCCGGCCACTGGTATTGCCGGGGGACGGCGGCACCCTGAGTGTGACCATGGAGCCCGGGGGCGGTATTCGTGCCGCGGCCGTTACCGGCAATCTGCTGCAAGTCGGCTTTCGCCACGGCGGCGAGCGCTGCCGCCCGGGCGGACGCCGGCACCACCATGCACTCAAGAAGCTGTTTCAGGAACACGGGGTGCCACCCTGGGAACGGCCGCGTATTCCGCTGATCTTTATTGACAATGAACTGGCCGCGGTCGCGGGGCTGTGGGTCTGTGAACCCTTCTGTGCCGGGTCGGGTGAGACGGGGCTGGCGATTCACTGGGACAGAACGCCTGCGCAAGCCTGAAATAATTGAGGTGCCGGCCTCGATCTGGTAACGTCTACTCCCGTCCTGCGGCGCGTGAGCCGCGGCCTGATTTCCCGAGTATTAATGACCCGATTTATCTTCATTACCGGCGGTGTTGTGTCCTCACTGGGCAAGGGTATTGCTTCCGCTTCCCTGGGGACCTTGCTGGAATCCCGCGGTCTCAAGGTCACCCTCCAGAAACTGGACCCCTATATCAACGTCGATCCCGGCACCATGAGCCCGTTTCAGCACGGCGAGGTGTACGTGACCGAAGACGGTGCGGAGACCGATCTGGATCTCGGTCACTACGAACGCTTCGTGCGCACCACCATGGGCAAGAACAATAATTTCACCACCGGCCAGATCTATGAAAACGTGATTCGCAAGGAGCGTCGCGGCGATTACCTGGGTGCGACGGTGCAGGTGATTCCGCATATCACCGATGAAATCAAGCGCTGTATTCGGCTGGGTGCAGGTGATGCCGATGTCGCCATGGTCGAGATCGGCGGTACCGTGGGTGATATCGAGTCACTGCCGTTCATGGAGGCGATCCGCCAGCTGGGCGTGGAGCTCGGCCATGAGCGCGCGCTGTTCATGCACCTGACCCTGGTCCCTTACATCGCGGCCTCGGGCGAAATCAAGACCAAGCCGACCCAGCACTCTGTCAAGGAGTTGCGCTCGATCGGTATCCAGCCCGACATCCTGCTGTGCCGCGCTGACCGTCCGCTGCCGGATGCCGAGCGCAGCAAGGTTGCCCTGTTCACCAACGTGGAGGAACGCGCGGTGATCTCTGCGGTGGACGTGGACAGTATCTACAAGATTCCGCAGCTGCTCCACGAGCAGCAGCTCGACGACATTGTCGTTGAAAAGCTCAAGCTGCAGACCGGCCCCGCGGACCTGTCCGAATGGGAGCAGGTCAATCGCGACAGTGCCCGGCGCACCCATGACGTGACCATTGCCATGGTCGGCAAGTACGTTGACCTGACCGAATCCTACAAGTCCCTTTCCGAGGCCCTGATCCACGCCGGCATTCACACCCACACCAACGTCAATATTCGTTACGTGGATTCGGAGACCATCGAGACCGAGGGCACCGGTGTACTGGAAGGGGCCGATGGTATCCTGGTGCCTGGCGGGTTTGGAGAGCGCGGTGTGGAAGGCAAGATCGCCACGGTGCGCTTTGCACGTGAGCGCAATATTCCCTACCTCGGCATCTGCCTCGGCATGCAGGTGGCGGTTATCGAATTTGCCCGCCATGTGGCCGGGCTGGACGGGGCGCACTCGACGGAGTTCGTCAGGGACACCGCCCACCCGGTGATCGCGCTGATTACCGAATGGAGCCGCGAAGACGGCGAGCTGGAAAAACGCAGCGAGGATTCCGACCTGGGTGGCACCATGCGCCTGGGCGGGCAGAAGTGCCAGCTGGCAGAGGGCGGCCTGGCCCGTGCCCTGTACCAGCAGGAAATAATCCTCGAGCGTCACCGCCACCGCTATGAATTCAACAACCAGTACCGCAAGTTGCTTGAAGAGAAGGGTCTGATCATGTCCGGTGTGTCCCTCGACGGCAAACTGGTCGAGGTCGTCGAGATCAGGGACCACCCCTGGTTCGTCGGCTGCCAGTTTCATCCCGAGTTCACTTCGACGCCGCGTGACGGACATCCCCTGTTTACCGGTTACATTCAGGCGACAATCGCGTTTCATAACGGCAGGCAGGCGTCAGCGCCCGCCGTAGTCGTGGCTCAGGCGGACGCCTGAGGCCCGGCCCGGCACCCCCGGAACGGATCAAACCTGGAATCAAGCCCAATGGAACTCTGTGGATTCAATGCCGGTATTGACCAGCCGTTCTTTCTGATCGCCGGTCCCTGCGTTATCGAGAGCGAGGCGCTTGCCATCGACACCGCAGGACAGCTGAAGGATATTACTGCGGCGCTCGGCGTGCCGTTCATCTACAAGTCCTCCTATGACAAGGCCAACCGCTCCTCCTACATGAGCTTCCGTGGTCCCGGCGTCGAGGAGGGCCTGCGGATCCTGCAGCAGGTCAGGGAGCAGGTCGGCGTGCCGGTGCTGACGGATGTGCATGAGGACTCGCCGCTCGACGAGGTCGCGGCGGTTGTCGACGTGCTGCAGACGCCGGCCTTTCTGTGCCGGCAGACGAATTTCATCCAGAATGTCGCGCGCCAGGGCAAGCCGGTGAATATCAAGAAGGGCCAGTTCCTGTCGCCCTGGGATATGAAGAACGTGGCCGACAAGGCGCTGGCGACCGGTAACAACCGGATCATGGTGTGCGAGCGCGGCGCATCCTTCGGTTACAACAACCTGGTCTCCGACATGCGTTCGCTTGCGGTCATGCGTAACTGCGGTGTGCCGGTGGTCTTCGACGCGACTCACTCGGTCCAGTTGCCGGGGGGGCAGGGCGATCGCTCCGGCGGTCAGCGCGAGTTCGTGCCGGTGCTGGCGCGGGCGGCCGTTGCCAGCGGGGTAGCCGGCCTGTTCATGGAGACCCACCCCGATCCGGACCAGGCCCTGAGTGACGGACCCAATGCCTGGCCCCTGCAGCGCATGCGCGAATTGCTGGAGACCCTGCAGGCCATCGACGCGGCGGTCAAGGCGCGACCCTTCCCGGAGACCGATTTGATGGCGTAGCCGGGCAGCGTTCGCAACGGCCCGGTCGAGGCTGATAAGTATTCGAGATAAAAACCTTAATTTATTGAATAATGGAGTTTAAATGTCAGGTATTACTGAGATAACAGGACGTGAAATCCTGGATTCAAGGGGTAACCCGACGGTTGAGGCCGAGGTGACCCTGTCTTCCGGTGCCAGCGGGCGAGCCGCCGTGCCGTCCGGTGCCTCGACTGGCACGCGGGAAGCCGTGGAACTGCGTGACGGTGACAGCCACCGCTATGGTGGCAAGGGTGTGAGCCAGGCCGTTGGCCACATCAGGGGCGAAATCCGTGACCTGCTGCTGGGCAAGGACTCGAACGGGCAGGAGGAGATCGACCGGCTGTTGATAGAGCTGGACGGTACCGCGAACAAGGCTCGCCTGGGCGCCAATGCCCTGCTGGCGGTCTCGCTGGCCAATGCCCAGGCACGGGCACGCGACAAGGGCATCGGTCTGTACCGCCTGCTGGGTGGCAGCGGCGTCATGCAAATGCCCGTGCCGATGATGAATATCATCAACGGTGGCGCCCATGCGGACAACAGTGTCGATTTGCAGGAGTTCATGATACTCCCGGTCGGCGCCGACAGCCTGCACGAGGCGGTACGCTATGGCGCGGAAGTCTTCCATGCGCTCAAGCAGGTATTGAAGAATCGCGGACTGAATACGGCAGTCGGCGACGAGGGCGGTTTTGCCCCGGACCTGTCTTCCAACGAAGAGGCCATCGAGGTCATTCTCGAGGCCATCGGCAAGGCGGGCTTCAGTGCGGGCAGGGAAATCTACCTGGGGCTGGATGTCGCCAGTTCCGAGTTCTACAGGAACGGCCGCTACGTGCTGGCCTCCGAGGGCCGGGAATTCGACGCGAGCGGGTTTACCGATTACCTCGCGGCCTGGGTCGACCAGTATCCCATCATCTCCATCGAGGACGGCATGGACGAGTCTGACTGGGATGGCTGGAAGATACTCACCGACAAGCTGGGAGACCGGGTGCAACTGGTTGGTGATGACCTGTTTGTAACCAATACCGCCATTCTCGGGGAAGGTATCGAGAAAAAGATTGCCAACTCGATCCTGATCAAGCCAAACCAGATCGGTACGCTGAGCGAGACCCTGGCGGCTATCAAAATGGCGGATGAGGCCGGTTACAGCGCCGTTGTATCGCACCGTTCCGGTGAGACCGAGGATGTCACCATCGCCGACCTGGCAGTGGCCACTACGGCGAGCCAGATCAAGACGGGTTCCCTGTCACGTTCAGACCGGGTGGCCAAATACAATCAGCTGATGCGTATCGAAACCGAGCTGGGTGCTGCGGCAAGTTATGCCGGTGCCGGTGCCTTCAGGCACTTGTCTGCCGGCTGATGATGTCATGGACGGACGCTTTGGGTTGAGACCTGCCTGTACCCGGCCCTGCCATGAAGAACCTGATTATTGTCCTGCTGATATTGCTGGGTTTCCTGCTATACCGTCTGTGGCTGGGTGAGGGTGGCCTGCTGGATGTCTGGGAAATGCACCGGGAGGTCGAGGAGCAGCGCCAGGAGAACGTCCGTCTGCGCGAACGCAACGCGGCGCTGAATGCCGAGGTGCTCGATCTGAAGCAGGGTCTCCAGGCCATCGAAGAGCGTGCCCGGGAGGACCTGGGTATGGTCAAGGAAGGCGAGACCTTCTACCAGGTCGTCGAATGAGCCTGGCCACACACACCCGGGTCACCGGCGGTGCCTGACAAGCGGCTTGCTGACCTGGCCAGCCCGCGCTACTGGGGCGTGGTACCGGCTGCCGGCAGCGGCAGCCGTATGGGCAGCGACATCCCCAAGCAGTACCTGCCCCTGGCCGGGCGCAGCGTCATCGAACACACCCTGGATACCCTGTTCGCCTGTACCCGCCTGGCCGGGGTGGTGCTGGCGGTGTCGGCGGATGACAGCCGCTGGGCGGAAATCCGTCCCCGTTATGCCGACAGCATGCTGCAGTGCGTAACCGGTGGGGCTGAACGCGGCCACTCTGTGCTTATGGCGCTACGTCACCTGGCAGGCCACGCCGATCCCGCTGACTGGGTGCTGGTGCACGATGCCGCGCGCCCCTGTGTGCGTCTTGCCGATATAGAGACGCTGATCGCGGCCCTGCAGAAAGAGGCCGACGGTGGCTTGCTGGGGGTGCCGGTCTCCGACACAATGAAGCGGGTGGACCGTGACGGCCGGATCAGCGCCACCGTCGAGCGCGAGGCGCTGTGGCACGCGCAGACACCGCAGATGTTTCGCCTTGGCCCGTTGCTGGCGGCTTTGGAGCAGGCACTGGAAGAGGGCGTCGCGGTCACCGACGAGGCCTCGGCCATGGAACGCGCGGGTTACCGGCCGCGCATGATCGAGGGACACGCCGATAATATCAAGATCACCGTACCGGCCCACCTGGCGCTGGCCGAGTTCTACCTGCAGGAGCGCAGTCGCACATGAGGATCGGACAGGGCATCGATGCACACGCATTCCGGCCGGGTGGCAGGCTGGTGCTGGGCGGTGTGCAGATACCGCACGAGCTGGGCCTGGAGGCGCATTCGGACGGTGATGTGGTCCTGCATGCCTTGTGTGACGCCCTGCTGGGTGCCGCGGCTCTCGGTGATATCGGGCGCCACTTCCCGCCGGACGATCCGGCCTACGCGGGCATCGACAGCCGGATACTGCTGCGCAAGGTGGTCGAACTGGTCGGTCGGGAGAGTCTGCAGATCGGTAATGCCGATATCACCGTGGTGGCACAGGCGCCGCGGCTCGCTCCCTACATCGATGCGATGCGCGCGCACATCGCCGATGACCTGCAGCTGGATAGTTCACGCATCAATATCAAGGCGACCACCACCGAGCACATGGGCTTTACCGGACGCGGCGAGGGCATTGCCGCCTTTGCGGTCATACTGCTCGAAGGGTGAGTTCAGTCGCTGCACAGTCCCCGGACCGTTCCCTGGAGACGGCCATTCTCGCCCTGCCCACCGCCTGGGGAGAGCCTCCCGCCAGCGGTCGCCGGCGCGTCAGCCCGGAGGATTTCCAGGTCACGGAGATACCGCTGCTGGAGCCCGCCGGCGAGGGCGAGCATGTATGGCTGTATATTCGCAAGCGCGAGGAAAATACCGACCAGGTCGCCCGGCAGCTGGCGCGCTGTGCCGGTGTGCGTGCCCGCGATGTCAGCTATGCCGGTCTCAAGGACCGTAATGCCGTAACCGGGCAATGGTTCTCGGTGCACCTGCCCGGCAGGCAGGAACCGGACTGGGGTATGCTGGAAACCGATCGGGTCACCCTGCTGCGGCATGCGCGTCACAATCGCAAGCTGCGCCGCGGTGCACTCCGGGGCAATGCCTTCCGCATCGTGCTGAGGGATGTCAGCGGTGACACCTGCGAGCTGCAGCGCCGGCTGGAAACCGTGGCCCGTTGCGGAGTGCCGAACTATTTCGGGGAGCAGCGATTCGGACGTGCCGGCAGCAACCTGCGCACGGCCGACCGGT
The DNA here is from genome assembly GCA_947258845.1 of uncultured Ectothiorhodospiraceae bacterium. Classification (GTDB taxonomy): domain Bacteria; phylum Pseudomonadota; class Gammaproteobacteria; order UBA9214; family UBA9214; genus CAMYJZ01. Next base: position 37,934 of record CAMYJZ010000003.1, read on the forward strand.
TGTTCGGGCAGCCGGCCCTGCGCCTGTCCCGGCATCAGCGCGGGCTGGTGCTGTCCGCGGCCCGCGCCTACCTCTTCAACCAGGTGTTGGCTCACCGGGTCCGTGATAGCAGCTGGAACCGGGTGATGCCCGGCGATGCCCTGCAACTGGCTGGCAGTCACAGCTTCTTTATTGCCACCGCCAACGATGCGGAGCTGCAGGCGCGTGCCGCGGCAATGGACCTGCACCCGACGGGCCCCCTGTGGGGCAGGGGTGACAGCCCGGTGAGTGATGCGTGCAGGCAGCTGGAGGTGCAGTGCCTGGCATCCTGCGGGTCATGGCAGCAGGGCCTGGCCGCGGCGGGTCTCAGGCAGGAACGCCGCGCCCTGCGTCTTGTGGTCGGGGACCTGCAGTGGTCGGGGCCGACACCGGACAGCCTGCTGCTGGAATTCAGCTTGCCGGCGGGCTGTTATGCAACCAGCGTGTTGCGCGAGCTGGTTGCAGGGGAATGAGCACGCAGGTCAGCGGCGGCTGCGCAGCAGGACATGCACTGCGCCGGTGCCGCCATGCTCCGGTCGGGTTGAACTGAAGGCCAGTACGTCCGGATGCTGGCGCAGCCAGCTGTTCAGGCTGTTCTTGAGCACCGGGGCCTGTTCCCGGGAACCGTAGCCCTTGCCGTGGATGATGCGCACACAGCGGATGTTATGGTCACGCGAGCGGGAGATAAAACGAATGATCTCCTGTTGCGCAATCGCGAGCGTCATGCCGTGCATGTCGAGTTCGGCCCCTACCGGGAGCTGGCCGCGACGCAGGCGCTGCAACAGGCGCAGCTGCAGACCGGGGCGCGCAAAGTAGAGCGTATCGGAGGCACTGACCGGTTCGCCCCGGGACCCGTCGGAAAACCCCGGGTCGCCGAGCTGCCCGCTGTCGTTCCGGTCCGTGCGTGGCCGTGGCGCGGGCGGCCGCCTGTGCGGTGCTGCGGTGTCACTGCCCAGCTTTCTGACCGGGCCGATACTGCGGCGGAACAGGTCGATGTCTTCCCTGGAAGGCTTCTTGGTTGTGGACATGCTGGATGCGGGTTCAGGTTTTCAACTGTTGAACGGAACGTTCCGACACCGTAGCAGATCCCTGCCGGCATGCAAGCCGCTATAATCGCCGCTTTGTGTTCCACGCCGGCTTTATATTACGATGCAGTCAGTCCACGCGAGGCGGTTTTTCAGCAATGCATATCCTTATCAGCAACGATGACGGCTACCAGTCGGCCGGTATCCGTATCCTGGCCGACACCCTGAGCGAGATCGCCACCATCACCGTGGTGGCCCCTGACCGTGACCGGAGTGGCGCCAGCAATTCACTGACGCTGGACAGCCCGATACGTGCACGCCAGGCAGAAAACGGTTACACCTATGTGGACGGCACGCCGACCGATTGCGTGCACCTGGCCATTACCGGCTTGCTGGACGAGGAGCCGGACATGGTAGTTGCGGGTATCAATGCGGGTGCCAACCTGGGTGACGACGTGCTTTATTCGGGTACAGTCGCCGCCGCCATGGAAGGGCGGTTCCTCGGCCTCCCGGCCATCGCCGTCTCGCTGGTCTCGGAACGCCCCACGCATTTCGAAACCGCTGCCCGCGTTACCCTGGACCTGGTGCGGCGTCTGCTGTCCAACACCTTGCCAGCTGATACAATTCTCAACTTGAACGTGCCGGACCTGCCGCTGGAGGAACTCGCCGGTATGCAGGCGACCCGGCTCGGGCACCGGCACAAGTCCGAGGCGGTGGTGCGGATGCAAGACCCCCGGGGTCGTCCCGTCTACTGGGTGGGGCCCGCCGGTTCCGAACAGGATGCCGGTCCGGGCACGGACTTTCATGCGGTTCGGACCGGTCATGTCTCGGTGACACCGCTGGATGTCGACCTGACACGCTACAAGGCACTGGAAGAGGTGAGTAGCTGGCTTGCAGACGGTTAGACACAATCACCTTGCCGGTATCAGGCAGTTATTCAAGCGGGAAGTAGGTTTTCCTGTAGTCTGGACACCCGCATAATGAAGAGCGCCCTGAATTGAATTCGATAAAACAAGGCATCGGGATGACGTCCCAGCGAACACGTGATCGGCTGGTGACGCGCCTGCACGATGAGGGTATTCGCAACCAGGATGTCCTCGATGCGATAAGAAACACTCCCCGGCATCTGTTTGTGGACGAGGCACTGGCCAGCCGGGCCTACGAGGACACGGCCCTTCCGATCGGCTACAACCAGACCATTTCCCAGCCCTACATCGTGGCCGCCATGACGGAACTGCTGATCGCGGATTCTCCCGGCAAGGTCCTGGAGGTCGGTACCGGTTCCGGCTACCAGGCCGCGGTCCTGTCAGGCCTGGTGGACAAGATCTACACCGTTGAACGGATCGAGCCCCTGCTGACCCTGGCGCGCCAGCGGTTCCGGCAGCTCGGCCTGAGGAATATCCGCGCGGCCCACAGCGATGGCACGGTCGGGTGGCCGGACTTTGCACCCTATGATGCCATTATCGTGACCGCCGGATCCGAGAACATTCCCGATGCCTTGTTGCACCAACTGGCCCCGAACGGGCGCCTGATCATCCCGCTTGGCCGGCGTGACCGGCAACGGCTGACCATGATCACCTCAAGGGATGATGTGTTCGAGCAGGAGGAGCTGGACCCGGTAACCTTCGTGCCCTTGTTGAAGGGCCAGGCCTGATGCCGCTTTTCGTATCGCTTTACGATCGCTGCATGGCCCTGGCGCGGCATAGGTATGCCGCTCGCTACCTTGCCGGCCTGAGCTTCGCGGAATCGTCCTTCTTCCCGGTTCCGCCGGATATCATGCTGGCGCCCATGAGCATGGCCCGGCCGGATCGCGCCATGGTCTACGCACTCCTGACCACGCTGGCCTCGGTGCTGGGCGGCCTGTTCGGATACCTGCTGGGTTATTTTGCCTTCGACCTCATCGAACCCTGGGTGCGCAAGGCAGCTTACTGGGACGACTATATGCATGTCCGCAGCTGGTTCGACACCTGGGGCTTCTGGGCCATTCTCGTCGCGGGCTTCTCGCCAATACCCTACAAGGTCTTCACCATCGCGGCAGGTACGCTTTTCATGAATATACCGCTGTTCGTCGCGGGGTCGGTGATCGGCCGGGGCGGGCGTTTCTTTCTGGTTGCAGGCTTGCTTGCCTGGGGCGGGCCAAGGATGGAGCAGGCGCTGCGTACCTATGTTGAACGCATCGGCTGGTTTCTGGTCATAGCAGCTGTGATTGCCTACCTGTATCTTCGTGGCTGATGTCTGTGGTGCAGCGTTTGTTCTCTTTTGGTCTGCTGTGCTTGTCGATCGCGGCTTGCAGTTCGCAGCCCATCAACGCGCCGGTTGGAACACGCGGGACACAGGGAACTGAAAAACCGGCCCCGGTAACAAGGCAGCCTGCCAGATCGGCACGGGGCCATTACACTGTACGGCGCGGCGACACCCTGTACTCAATCGCCTGGCAACACGGGCTGAGTTACCGCGAACTTGCCTCGCTGAACGGTATTGCTTACCCCTATACCATCTTTGCCGGTCAGCAGCTGCGCGTGCGTCCGGGCCCCCTGGTGGTGCCGCCATCCAAACCTGCGGTAGCAAAACCCGGGCCGGTTGCAAGGCCCTCGCCGACACCGGTGCCGACGCCGCAGCCGGCACCGCCTGCACAAGCCACAGAACAGCCGTTGCCAGCGGTTGTCAGCAACTGGATCTGGCCGGCACAGGGCAAGGTGTTGCGCGGGTTTCAGCCGGACTCCCCCGGCAAAAAGGGCGTCGATATCGGTGGTCGGCACGGGCAGTCGGTCATGGCCGCGGCAGACGGCAAGGTAGTCTATAGCGGGAGTGGACTTGTCGGGTATGGTCGCCTTATCATCATCAAGCACAGTGACAGTTTGCTGAGTGCCTACGGTCATAACAGCAAATTACTCGTCAAGGAAGGTGAACGGGTCAAGGCGGGACAGCTTATTGCCAGGATGGGCAGTAGCGGAACCGTTGGTACCCGCCTGTACTTCGAGATACGCAAGGATGGCAAGCCGGTTAATCCCTTGCGCTTTCTCCCGAAGGGCTGACAGACATCCCCTTGTCTGGTGCGTGTGTCATGGCCGGTTCAACCGGGCACCGGGTCAGATACACCGGCGGAGTGGGTAGTGGCTAAACGACGCAAGGATTCTGGCGGAAAGGACCAGCCTTCTACCCGGGGAGGTGAGTCCGCGGGTGCCGATGCCAGTCCAGACAAGAAGCCCGGCCACGGCAAGGGCTTCCCGTCACCCGCAGATCACGACCCGACGCGACTCTATCTCAGCGAGATCGGCGCCTCTCCGCTGTTGACGGCGGAAGAAGAGGTGTTCTACTCGCGCAAGGCCCAGCGGGGCGATGAAAGCGCGCGTCAGCGCATGATCGAGAGTAACCTGAGGCTGGTCGTCAAGATCGCCCGGCGTTACATGAACCGCGGCCTGGCCTTCCTCGATCTCATCGAGGAAGGCAACCTGGGGCTAATACGGGCGGTGGAGAAATTCGACCCCGAGAGGGGATTTCGTTTTTCGACCTATGCGACCTGGTGGATCCGGCAGACCATAGAGCGTGCCATCATGAACCAGACGCGCACCATTCGTCTGCCCATCCATGTGGTCAAGGAGATCAATGTCTACCTGAGGGTGGCGCGCAAGCTGACGCAGGAGCTTGACCACGAACCGAGTGCAGATGAGATTGCCAGCCTGCTGGACAAGCCGCTCGAGGAGGTGCAGCGCATGCTGGGGCTGAACGAACGTACGGCATCGACCGACACCAGTATCATGAATGAGCCCGGCAAAACCCTGCTGGACACCCTGGTTGACGACAGCTCGCCGGATCCGACCGAGGCCCTGCAGGAAGATGATATACACGAAAACCTGGAGGAATGGCTGGGGCAGTTGAATGACAAGCAGCGCGAGGTGGTGGAACGCCGCTTCGGCCTGCACGGTTATTCGGTTTCCACCCTGGAGGAGGTCGGGCGCGAAATCGGGGTTACCCGTGAGCGGGTTCGCCAGATCCAGATGGATGCCCTGAAACGGCTGAAAAGGATACTCGAGAGCGAGGGTTTCTCGGTCGATGCCCTGCTGAAATAGCCGGCCAGCGGTCTACGCCATCAACAGGGCTGCCACGACCCGGCGTTCTTCCGACATCAGGATGTTGAAGGTGCGGCATGCCGCTGCCGTGTCCATGGCCTCCACCCCGATGCCCTGTGTCAGGAACCCGGCCGTGTAGTCAGGGGGCGGGAAGCGTGCTGTGGTGCCGGTGCCGAGGACGATGATCTCGGGCTCGAGGCCGGCCAGCCGGGTCATATGGTGTTCCTCGAGGCCGGCAAAGCTGTCCGGCAACCAGTCGAGAATGATCCTGTCCGGTGTCACAATCACGCTGGAGACGATGACCTGTTCGTTGACCGTGATCTGGCCACGGGCATAGGCAGTGATGCTGTTGCCTGCGAAGCTGTCCTGGGCGAAACGCATGCCTGTTACGATACTGGGCCCGCTGTTAGTGAACAAGCCGTTTTGATGGCCGCCATAATGCGGGATGCAGGCGCTGCCGGGCGTGCAGACCCCTTGTTTCCCATGACGCTTTTCAGTAACGTTAGCGCTCTCGGCGTGTTGCCGGAACAGCTTCAAAATCAAAAGACTACAGGTTGCCCCCTTGATCGAGGAATTCTCCCGGATAAAACGTCTGCCACCGTATGTCTTCAACATTGTCAATGAGTTGAAGGCGACAGCGCGTGCGCGCGGCGACGATATCATTGATTTCGGCATGGGAAATCCCGACCAGCCCACGCCTCCGCATATCGTGGACAAGCTGGTCGAAGCGGCACAGCGCGGCGATACCCACCGCTATTCGCTTTCCAGGGGCATCCCGCGACTGCGCAAGGCGATCTGTGACTGGTACGGTCGGCGCTACGATGTCGATCTCGACTATGAGCGCCATGCCATTGTCACCATCGGTTCCAAGGAAGGGCTGGCACACCTGGCGCTGGCCACCATGGGTCCGGGTGATGCCGTGCTGGTGCCGAACCCGGCCTATCCCATCCATCCCTATGGCTTTGCCATCGCCGGGGCGGACATCCGCCATGTGCCATTGCGCCCGGGCGTCGATTTCTTTGCCGAACTGGAGAAGGCCATCAAGGACTCCTGGCCACGACCCAAGATGCTGATCCTCAACTTTCCCGGCAACCCGACCACCCAGTGTGTCGACCTGGAGTTCTTCGAGAAGGTGGTCGACATCGCGCGGGAAAACGAGATCTGGGTGGTGCAGGACCTGGCCTATGCCGACCTGGTGTACGACGGCTACAAGGCCCCCTCCATCCTGCAGGTGGATGGCGCCATGGATGTCGCGGTCGAGTTCTTCTCGCTGTCCAAGAGCTATAACATGCCGGGCTGGCGGGTCGGCTTCATGTGCGGCAACGAGACCCTGGTGGCGGCACTGTCACGCATCAAGTCCTACCTGGACTACGGTATGTTCACGCCCATCCAGGTCGCGGCGATCACTGCGCTGGACGGTCCGCAGGACTGCGTCCGCGAGATCGCTGAAAATTACCGAGGCCGTCGCAATGTCCTGTGCGAGGGTCTGAATTCCATAGGCTGGCCCGTGGAGAAACCCCGGGCGACCATGTTCGTGTGGGCGCCGATTCCGGAGCCGTACCGGGAAATGGGCTCGCTCGAGTTTTCCAAGAAGCTGCTGGTGGAGGCCAGGGTGGCCGTGTCGCCGGGGATTGGCTTCGGTTCGTACGGTGATGATCACGTGCGATTCAGTCTTATCGAGAACAAACACCGCACCCGTCAGGCCATTCGCGGGATCCGCGATATGTTCCGCAAGGACCTCGGCCTGGCGCACGCCTCAGGAGGGTAGATCAGTTGAATCCGGTAAATGTTGGCCTGCTGGGTCTGGGCACTGTGGGCGGGGGTACCTTTAACGTGCTCAACCGCAATGCCGAGGAAATTGTGCGTCGTGCCGGGCGCGGGATTCGAATTACCCAGGCTGCGGCACGCGCCTATGATCCGGCGGCGCTGCCCGGGATCGAGTCGATTGCCGTCTCAGATGATGCCTTTGCCGTGGTGGACAGCCCGGATATCGACATCATTATCGAACTGATCGGCGGTTACGAGCCGGCGCGTGAACTGGTGCTCAGGGCCATCGCTAACGGCAAGCATGTGGTCACGGCCAACAAGGCACTGATCGCCCTGCACGGCAACGAGATCTTCGCGGCGGCCCAGGAGAAGGGTGTCATGGTGGCCTTCGAGGCCGCGGTCGCCGGCGGCATCCCGATCATCAAGGCGCTGCGCGAGGGCCTGGCGGCAAACAAGATCGAGTGGCTGACCGGGATCATCAACGGCACCGGCAACTTCATCCTGACCGAGATGCGCGACAAGGGCCGCGATTTCGTCGACGTGCTCAAAGAGGCCCAGCATCTGGGTTATGCCGAGGCCGATCCGAGCTTTGATATCGAGGGTATCGATGCGGCCCACAAGCTGACCATTCTGGCCTCGATCGCTTTCGGTATCCCGCTGCAGTTCGACAAGGTCTACACCGAGGGCATCAGTCATATCACCCGCGAGGATGTCGGCTATGCCGCCGAGTTCGGCTACCGCATCAAGCACCTCGGTTTCACCCGGCGTACTGCCAGGGGTATCGAGTTGCGGGTGCATCCCACGCTGATACCCGAGCGCCGCCTGATCGCCAACGTCGATGGTGTGATGAACGCGGTGCTGGTGAAGGGTGATGCCGTGGGGCCGACGCTGTATTACGGTGCGGGTGCGGGATCGGAACCAACGGCATCCGCCGTGGTGGCCGACGTGATCGACGTGGTGCGCACCCTGACGGCCGACCCCGGAAACCGCGTGCCGCACCTGGCGTTCCAGCCGCATGCCCTGTCAGATGTACCGATCCTGTCCATGGATGAGGTGGTGACCGCGTACTACCTGCGCCTGCTGGCAACCGACAAGCCCGGCGTGCTATCGGAGGTGACCAGCATCCTGGGTCGGCTCGCCATCAGTATCGAGGCGATTCTCCAGAAGGAGCCATCGGCCGGGGTAGCCGAGGTGCCGATTATCATCCTGACCCATTCCGTCCAGGAACGGCAGATGAATGATGCCATCCGGCAGATCGAGGCCCTGGACAGCATTCATGGTGCGGTCACCCGTATCCGCCTGGAACACCTCGACTGCGACTGATTACTCTTTCTTTATCTTACGCGCTGCAGGTCAGCGAGGAATAACGCATGCCTACCGGATCCCGTTACACAGGATTGATCGAACACTACCGTGACCGCCTGCCGGTCTCTGCCGGCACCCGGATAATCAGCCTGGGTGAGGGCAATACACCGCTGGTGCGGCTGGAAAACATCCCGCGCGAAATTGGCAAGGATGTGGAACTGTATGTGAAGTATGAGGGCCTCAACCCGACCGGTTCCTTCAAGGACCGCGGTATGACCATGGCGGTGACCCGGGCGGTTGAAGAGGGTAGCCGTGCCGTGTTGTGTGCCTCCACGGGCAACACGTCGGCGGCCGCCGCGGCCTACGCCGCACGGGCCGGCATTACCGCCTTCGTCATCATACCCGAGGGCAAGATCGCCCTTGGCAAGCTGGCGCAGGCCATGATCCACGGTGCCGTGGTGTTGCAGATCCAGGGCAATTTCGATGACGGCATGCGACTGGTCAAGGAGGTTGCCACCGAGGCGCCGGTCACCATTGTCAATTCCATCAACCCCTACCGTCTGCAGGGCCAGAAGACCGCCGCCTTCGAGATCGTCGACGAACTCGGGCGTGCGCCGGACTACCACTGCCTGCCGGTGGGCAACGCCGGCAATATCACGGCCCACTGGATCGGCTATTGTGAATATGCCCATCACGGTGACGGCGAGGTCACGACTGCGTGTGCCTATTGCGAAGGCTCATCCTGTGCCTACGGCGGGCGGGGCGTGACCGACACCCGCCCGGTCATGGTCGGCTACCAGGCCGCCGGTTCGGCCCCGTTCATGCGCGGCGCCATGGTGGATCACCCGGAAACGGTTGCCACGGCCATCCGCATCGGCCACCCGCAGTCCTGGGACATGGCCTGGAAGGTCCGGGAGGAGTCCGGCGGCTGGTTCGATGAGTGTACCGACGAGGAGATACTGGCGGCGCAGAAGCTGCTGACCTCAAGCGAGGGAATCTTCTGTGAACCGGCCTCGGCGACCTCAATCGCGGGTGCCCTGCGCGATATCAAGGCCGGCAGGATCCCGGAAGGCAGCACCGTGGTTTGCACCCTGACCGGTCACGGTCTCAAGGACCCGGACACGGCCATCAAGCAGTGCGAGGGCGCCATGCGAACCGTCGACGCCGAACTCGGTGCCGTCAAGGACGCCATCCTGAAACACCTGGGGTGACTTTAGTCGCTGCTTCATCGCCGAGACGCCGGGGTCGCAATTTCGAAAAAACAAAAAAATTATTCACCGCAGAGACGCAAAGGACGCAGAGAAAAGAAATAATTATTTCGAAAACATCGAATATTATTACCCTGCATATGCACGACATGCTTTGTCAACCAAATACTTTATTTAAGTTTTTCTCTGCGTCCTTTGCGCCTCTGCGGTGAAACAGGTTTTCCCTGTTCGCAATTCAGCGTGCCATTGACCAAATCTGTGTGATTTTAGCGATCAACTATTTTGTCTGACTCGGTGAACAAGCTGGTGCTGGTGGTGCCGGGTCTGTGCGGTCCGGCCGGTGCAGACCCGTTTACCGGTCTTCCCGATGGCCCCCCGCAGGCGCTAGAGAAACTCCTGGCGCGCGCCCGGGTGAAATCCGGCCTGGCCCGGGATCTGGATGCCTGCGTGGGTGATTTCTTCGGGCTGTCCGCCGGGGCGGCGGGTACGCTGCCGGTGGCGCCACTGACCTGGCTGGCCGATACCGGCACTCCGGGCGCGGGCTATCTCATGCGTATCGATCCGGTGCATCTGCGCGCGGACCAGTCCAGCCTGCGCCTGTATGACAGCCATGCCTTCTCCATCGAGCCCGGCGAGGCGCAGGAACTGGCAGCGGCCTTCAACGACCTGTACCGGGACCGCGGCTGGCAACTGGAGGCAGTGATGCCGACGCGCTGGTATCTCGCGCTTGCCGATCCTCCCGTGCTGGAGACCCGCTCACCGGCGGATTGCGCCGGACGGGATATCAATGAGTTGTTGCCGGGCGGCGCAGACCGCCGTGAATGGCATGCCCTGCTGAACGAGGTCCAGATGCTGTTTCACGCTCACCCGGTCAACACGGCGCGCGAGCGGCGCGGCGAGCCGGCCATCAACAGCATCTGGCCGTGGGGCGGGGGTGTGCTGCCCGCCGAAGTCGAGACATCGCTCGCGAGTGTGATTGCCGACCAGCCCCTGGTGATGGGACTGGCGCAACTGGCCGGTATTCCCCGGCGTGACCTGCCGGCGGAGGCGGTCGAGCTGGCAGCTGAGCTTGGTGACGGTACCCATCTCGTTGTCATCGATGCCCTGGCCACAGCTGCCCATTATGCCGATGCCGAGGCCTGGGCCGCGGGACTGCTGCAGCTCGAGACCGCCTGGTTCAGGCCCCTGCTGGAGATGGTCGGCGCCGGTCGCGTCGGGCAACTCGATCTCTGTCCTGTCAACGGCAGGTGCTACCGCGTCAGCCGCCGCCTGCTGCGGCGCTTCTGGGTTCGCCCGCGCCGTCTCGCGCAGCGTTGTCTCAATGGCTAGGCAGATCGTGCGGCGCGAGTCCGGCGGTGCAGCGGTCGACTGGCCGGAAACCGTGCCGCCCCTGCTGCGGCGCGTGTATGCAGCGCGTGCTGTCGAATCCGCCAATGAGCTGGATTATGCACTGGCGAACCTCGAACAACCGGGGCTGCTCGGGGGGCTCGATGCGGCCATTGACCTGCTGGAGGAGGCCCTGCGCAAGCAACAGCGCATTGTCGTGATCGGTGACTTCGACGCCGACGGGGCGACCAGCACGGCGCTGTGTTTGCGCGCCTTGCGCGCCATGGGGGCCCGGGATCTGCACTACCTGGTGCCGAATCGCTTCGAATTCGGCTACGGCCTGACCCCCGAGATCGTGGCCGTGGCTGCCGGGCTGCACCCGGACCTGATCGTGACCGTGGACAACGGCATCTCCAGTATCGCCGGTGTCGAGGCCGCCAGGCAACAGGGGATCCGCGTACTGATCACCGATCACCACCTGCCGGGGAGCGTGCTGCCACCGGCGGATGCCATCGTCAATCCGAACAGTCCGGGCGATGAATTCCCCAGCAAGAACCTGGCCGGTGTCGGTGTCGCCTTCTACGTCATGCTGGCGCTGCGGACCCGTCTGCGCCAGCGTGGCTGGTTCGGGCAGCAGGGAATCCAGGAACCCAATCTCGGCCGCCTGCTGGACCTGGTGGCGCTGGGGACCGTGGCGGATGTGGTGCCGCTGGATCGCAACAACCGCATCCTGGTGCAACACGGTATCCAGCGTATCCGCTCCGGGCAGTGTGTCCCGGGTATCCGCGCCCTGCTGGCGGTGGGCCGGCGCGATGCCGCGCGCACCGTTTCCACCGACCTCGCGTTTGCCGTCGGCCCGCGCCTCAATGCCGCCGGGCGCCTGGAGGACATGTCGCTGGGGATCGAATGCCTGCTGACCGACAGCGAGGCAGGCGCCCGTGAAATGGCGACCCGGCTGGATGCCCTCAACCGCGACCGCAAGGAAATCGAGTCCGACATGCAAACCCGTGCCCTGCAGTCTATCCAGGAACTGCACCTGGATGTGCAGGGGCTGCCGACCGGTCTGTGCCTGTTCGATCCCGGCTGGCACCAGGGCGTGATCGGGATCCTGGCGGCACGCATCAAGGAGCAGTTCCATCGACCGGTGATCGCGTTTGCGCGGGTCGGTGACGGTGAATTGAAGGGCTCGGCACGCTCGATTCCGGGATTTCATGTCCGCGATGCCCTCGATGCCGTGGCCGCGCATCACCCGGAACTCATCACCCGCTTCGGCGGCCATGCCATGGCGGCCGGGCTGACGCTGGACGAGGCGCACTACCCGGCCTTTGCCGCGGCCTTCGATACCGAGGCATCACGCCTGCTGTCCGGGGCAGACCTGAACCACACCATCCACAGCGATGGTGAACTGCAGTCGGAGGAATTCTCCCTGGAGACCGCGCAAGTCCTGCGCGAGGCCGGACCCTGGGGGCAGGGTTTTCCTGCACCGGTGTTTGACGGTCGCTTCAGGCTGATCAGTCAGCGGGTAGTGGGTGAGCGTCACCTGAAACTGGTGCTGGCACCGCTCGACGGGGGAGGGCAGATCGACGCCATCGCCTTCAACACCGGCGCCCTGCCGGGATCATGCCGGGAGGTTATGGCGGCTTATCAACTCGATGTCAATGAATACCGCGGCATGTTGAGTGCCCAGCTGGTGGTGGAGTACATCGAGGCCGTTTGAAGGGGATATTCGCGTTCACGCCAGGGGTCGGCGGGTTGGCCGCAGTAGTTTCCGAGGGCCATCAGGGGTATGATGTCGCGCTGCAAATTCTTCTGCCTTACAGTGAGTTAACATGCCAGATCTGAATCCCATACGGACATTGATCAAAGACCTCGACGGGCGTGCCGCTGCCCTCAGGGGGTATCTTTGACCTCGATACCAAGAGTGAGCGTCTGACCGAGGTCGTTCGCGAACTGGAAGATCCCGCCATCTGGGACAACCCGGAACGCGCCCAGGAACTGGGGCGTGAGCGGGCGCGCCTGGAAGAGGTCGTGCTGACGCTGGGCACCATGGCGCAGTCCCTGCAGGACGCCGCGGAGCTGCTGGAGATCGCGGCTGAGGAGGATGATGTGGCCAGCGTGGAGGAGATCGCGGCCGATGTCGCCAGACTGGAGGCTGAGATTGCACAGCTGGAGTTCCGCCGCATGTTCTCCGGGGAGATGGATGAGGCCAATGCCTTCCTCGATATCCAGTCCGGTTCCGGTGGCACCGAGGCCCAGGACTGGGCCGAGATGCTGCTGCGCATGTTCCTGCGCTGGGGCGAGCGCCACGGCTTCAAGGCCGAGCTGATCGAGGTGTCTGCGGGTGAAGTGGCCGGTATCAAGAGCGCCACGGTCAGGTTCGAGGGTGACTATGCCTTCGGCTGGCTGCGCACCGAGACCGGTGTCCACCGGCTGGTGAGGAAATCGCCGTTCGATTCCGGCAACCGCCGTCACACCTCGTTTGCCGCGGTGTTCGTATCGCCGGAGATCGCGGATGATTTCGAAATCGACATCAATCCGGCAGATCTGCGCATCGACGTCTACCGCGCCAGTGGTGCGGGCGGCCAGCACGTCAACCGCACGGAGTCGGCGGTGCGCATCACCCATGCCCCCAGCGGTATCGTGGTGCAGTGCCAGAACGACCGTTCCCAGCACAAGAACAAGGCCACCGCGATGAAGCAGCTCAAGTCCAAGCTCTATGAGCTGGAGATGCAGAAGCGCAGCGTGGACCAGCAGGCCCTGGAGGAGACCAAGTCGGACATCGGCTGGGGCAGCCAGATCCGCTCCTACGTGCTGGACCAGTCACGTATCAAGGACCTGCGTACGGGTGTCGAGGTGGGCAATACCCAGGCGGTGCTTGACGGTGACCTCGACCAGTTCATCGAGGCCAGCCTGAAGAGCGGCCTGTAGCATGCAGTTGATCCGTGAAGATCAACCGCAAAGACGCAAGGCGCGCAAAGAAATCATTAACAATAAACTCACCGCCGAGTCGCAGAGGGCGCTGAGAATAAAGACAATATATATCAGTACTCTATTGTTTTCCTCTGCGTCCTCCGTGTCTCTGCGGTAATATTTTTTGTTTGCTTTGCGTACCTTGCGCCTTTGCGGTGAACGCATATATATGTAGAGTCGGGAAAACAGACAGACCATGACAGACCAGGACGAACATGCCCTTATAGCCCAGCGACGCGCCAAGCTGAATGCCCTGCGCGAGGCCGGCAATGCCTTCCCCAATGATTTTCGCCGTGATGCCATTGCCGGTGAGCTGCATGCCGAATACGATGACAGGGACAACGAGGCCCTGGAGGCCAGCCCGATCCGCGTCAAGGTGGCCGGGCGACTCATGGCCAAGCGTGTGATGGGCAAGGCCAGCTTTGCCCAGCTACAGGACATGTCCGGGCGTATCCAGCTGTTCCTGCAGCGCGATTCCCTGGCGGAAGGCGTCTACAAGGATTTCAAGACCTGGGACATCGGTGATATCGTCGGTGCCGAAGGGGTGCTGTTCAAGACCAGGACCGGCGAGTTGTCGGTGCGCACCGAGACGGTCCGGTTGCTGACCAAGTCGCTACGGCCCCTGCCGGAGAAGTTTCACGGCCTGGCTGACCAGGAGACCCGCTACCGGCAGCGCTACGTGGACCTCATCATGAACGAGGTCTCGCGCAACACCTTCCGGATGCGCAGTCGCATCGTGCAGTACATTCGTCGCTACCTGAATGAACGTGACTACCTCGAGGTGGAGACCCCGATGATGCAGGCCATTCCGGGTGGTGCCACGGCGCGGCCGTTTTCCACCTACCACCACGCCCTGGACATGGACCTGTTCCTGCGCATCGCCCCGGAGCTGTACCTCAAGCGCCTGGTGGTCGGCGGCTATGAACGGGTCTACGAGATCAACCGCAATTTCCGTAACGAGGGCCTGTCGACGCGCCACAACCCCGAGTTCACCATGCTGGAGTTCTACCAGGCCTATGCCGATTACAATGACCTGATGGACCTCACCGAGGACCTGCTGGTCAGCATGGCAGCGGACCTGCTGGGCACCACCACGATCGAGTGCCAGGGGGAGCAGTACGATTTCGGCCGGCCGTTCCGGCGCATGACCGTGCGTGATTCCATCCTGCATTTCAATCCGGACATCGCGGCAGCCGACATCGACGACCTCGACAGGGCGCACGGGCTTGCCGGACGGCTCGGCATTCCGCTGAAGGACAGCTTCGGCCTGGGCAAGGTGCAGATCGAGATCTTCGAGAAGACCGTGGAAGGCCGGCTGACCGACCCCACCTTTATTACCGCCTATCCGACCGAGGTGTCGCCGCTGGCACGACGCAGTGACGCGGACCCGTTTGTCACCGACCGCTTCGAGTTTTTCGTCGGCGGGCGCGAGATCGCCAACGGGTTTTCCGAGCTCAACGATGCCGAGGACCAGGCAGAGCGCTTCCGGATGCAGGTGGCGGAGAAGGAGGCCGGCGACATGGAGGCCATGCACTTCGACGCCGACTATATCCGCGCCCTGGAGCACGGGATGCCGCCGACGGCGGGCGAGGGCATCGGCATCGACCGGCTGGTAATGCTGTTTACCGATTCGCCCTCGATCCGGGATGTGCTGCTGTTTCCGCACCTGCGCCCGGAGGCGTAGGTTCCGGTATCCGCTATTCCTTGCGACGATGCCGGTTGAAAAAAACCGGCAGAGGCGCCTGTAAATCGGCCTTTGCGGCCTCAGGTGCCCTGTGCGCCGCCGACGAAGAGCTGGAGGCGCTGACCGGGTTGCAGGTATTTTCCTTTCGGGAGGGTGTTCCAGGCCCTGAGCTCGCCGATGCTGACCCTGAATCTTCTCGATATCAGGAACAGCGAGTCGCCCTTGCGCACGGTGTAGCTGAACGGGCGGGGCACCGCGTCATCCTGGTGGATGACGAGTACCTGCCCGGGCCTGAGATAGGCATCGGGGTCCAGGTCATTCCACAGGGCCAGATTGCGCACGCTGACCCCATTGCGCCGCGCAATCGTCCAGAGTGAGTCTCCCTTGCGGACACGATGGCGGGTCTCATCCGCAATCCTGTCGCTTTCCAAAGCCGTGTCCGGCGCTGGACGGCTGACCGGTTTCCGTGCCGCCACCGGTACCAGCAGGTGGCGGCCGGCGCGGATGGTGTTGCTGTGCAGGCTGTTGCTGGCGCGCAGGACCGGGACCGTGGTGTCGTAACGGCGGGCGATATGGCCGAGTGTGTCACCAGGCTGGATCTTGTGACGCACCCATTTCATGCGCTCCGAGGCCGGTAGCGTCGCCAGGTTCTGCTCGAAGACGGCTATCTTCTCCTGCGGGAGGGCCAGTTGGTGGGGTCCTTCCGGGTGGGTGGCCCAGCGTTGAAACCCGGGATTCAGCTGCTGCAGCTCCCCAATCTCCATGCCCGCGAGTTCGGCGGCGACCTCGAGATTGATCTGGCCCGGTAGTTCGATGAGCGTGAAGCGGGGTTCCTGGTCGAGCGGGATCAGCTGCACCCCGTAGTCCTCCGGCGCCGCGACAATGCTGCTGATGGCCAGTAGCCTGGGTATGTAGGACGTGGTCTCGCGCGGGAGTTTGAGGGACCAGAAATCGACAGGTTTGCCGGCCTGGTGGTTTTTCCTGATGGCCTTGCGGACTGTCTTGCCACCGGCGTTGTAAGCGGCCAGTGCCAGTAACCAGTCACCTCTGAACTCCTGGTGCAGTTGGTCCAGGTGGTCCAGTGCGGCCCGGGTGGAGGCCACCACGTCACGGCGGCCGTCATACCACCAGTCCTGTTTCAGGCCGTAGTGCCTTCCCGTGCGCGGAATGAATTGCCAGAGCCCGGCCGCCTGTTCCGAGGAACGGGCCTTTGGATTGAAGCTGCTCTCGACAAACGGCAGCAGGGCGATTTCGGTGGGGAAGCCGCGCTTGTCCACTTCATAGTAGATGTAGGCCAGGTAGGGCTCGCCACGCTCGAATGAGCGCTCGATGTCGCGGGTGTTAGCAGCATAACGGCGGATATGGCGTTCCACCGACGCCCTGTCCTTGTCGGGCAGTCTGAAACCGCTGCGGATCCGGTCCCAGGTATCGATCGGGGCTGCCACTACAGGCTGCCGGGCCGGTTCATCCTGTGGCAATTCCGGAGAGTCGACCGATGGGGCACCCCCGGCCGACTGATCTGCCCCGCTGCTGACATCGGGCGGCGCCGGGATCTCCGGACGGGACCTGGCGCTGTCCAGTGATGCGCAACCCGTCATCAGCAGGATGATGAGGCACGGCCAAATAGAATGGCGAATACTCATTGATCAAGTATGAACATTCGGGTCGATCCTTGTAAGTGCAAGACTGTGAAGCAGTTCACTGTCAGGGCAGAACGGAATCCATTCAGCCCAGCGGTATGCTGACAGGCCCTCCGGTCAAGGTCAATATCCGCGAGGACGGCCGCTATCAGGGCGGCATCCGGCCGTCGGATGGGGTATGATTTTGCGGTAATGAATACGGCTTCGTCAGTATCCCAGCGCGCCTTGTCCCTGCGCCGGTGGTATCGGCGCCCCCTGGGGCGTCTGCTGGTCGACGTCGAGTTATCCGCTCTGGCGGATCAGCTCCCCAATATCTTCGGCTACCATCTGTTGGTGGTCGACCCCCCCTGGGATGACTGTACCCTGAGCGCCAGCCGGATCCCGCACCACGTGGTGCAACGCACCCAATCTGATCCGCTGACAGACGCGGGATTGATCGGGGACAGCGAGTCATGGCCGGTGATGACCGATACCGTGGATGCCATTATCCTGCCTCATACCCTCGAGATGACCCCGGACCCGCATCAGGTCCTGCGCGAGGCCGACCGCAGTCTGATCCCCGATGGTCACCTGGTGATACTGGGTTTCAATCCGCGCAGTTTCTGGGGGGTGCGACGGGTTCTGTCACGCCGCTCGCGGGGAATGCCCTGGGCAGCCAGGTTCCACAGTATGCACCGTATCAAGGACTGGCTCAGCCTGCTGGGATTCGACACCCTGGAGAGTCGTTTCCTGTTCCATCGACTGCCCGTGCAGAACACACGCCTGCTGGAGAAGCTCCAGTTTCTCGAGCCCCGCACAGCGCACGGCAGGATGCTGCTGGCCGGATCCTACATCCTGGTCGCCAGGAAACGCACCGTGATCATGACGGCAATCAAGGCCGGGCACGCCGCCTCGCGGCAGCTGTTCCCGGTAGGCATCCCGAGTTCCAGCCAGAGGAATCTGCGGCGTGCCGGCTGAAACGGAGATCTACACCGATGGTGCCTGCCGCGGCAATCCGGGTCCGGGTGGCTGGGGTGCGGTGCTGCGTTACCAGGGCCATGAGAAGACCCTCTATGGGGCCGAGGCGATGACCACCAACAACCGCATGGAGCTCATGGCCGCGATCCGGGCGCTGGAAAGCCTGAAGCGTCAGTGCCGGGTGCGGCTGACGACGGATTCGCAGTACGTGCAGAAAGGGATTACCGAATGGCTGCCCAACTGGAAGAAACGCGGCTGGAAGACCGCCGCCAGGAAACCGGTGAAAAACGCCGATCTGTGGCAGCGCCTGGATGCGGCCATCACGGGGCATGAGATCATGTGGGAGTGGGTGCGGGGCCACAGCGGGCACCCGGAAAACGAACAGGCGGATGCACTGGCCAACCAGGCCATCGACGAACTAATGATGATGACCGAAAGTGAATGATTTACCGCAAAGACGCAAAGAAGTAAAAGAAGTAAATAATTATCACCGCAGAGACGCCGAGGACGCGGAGAACAACATTCTTAGAAATAAACCATACCCTGATATGTCGATTGCATAGGCATGAATTTGTTTTATTCTTTGGCATTCTTTCGCTCGGCGTTCTCTGCGCCTCTGCGGTGAATCTTTTGGGTTAAATCTGGAACTACTATGCGACAGATCGTGCTGGATACGGAAACCACCGGGCTGGAGCCCTCCGACGGGCACCGGATTATCGAAATCGGCTGTGTCGAGCTGGTGAACCGGCGCATTACCGGCAACACCTATCACCAGTATATCCAGCCGGATCGCGAAATCGATGCCGGCGCCATGGAGGTGCATGGCATCACTCACGAGTTCCTGGAAGACAAGCCCCGTTTCTGCGACATTGCAGACGAATTTATCGAGTTTATTCGCGGGGCCGAGCTGATCATCCACAACGCCCCGTTTGATGTCGGATTCATCAATCATGAATTCACCCTGCTGGGGAACGGCACAGGCAGCGTAGCGGACCATTGCAGCATCGTGGATACACTGGCGATGGCGCGCCGTCAGCACCCCGGGCAACGCAATAACCTGGATGCGCTCTGCCGGCGCTACGAAATAGACAACTCACAGCGCGAGCTGCACGGTGCCCTGCTCGATGCCGAGATCCTGGCCGATGTCTACCTGACCATGACCGGCGGGCAGGCCAGCCTGTCACTGGACAGTCGCAGCGACCCGCACGGCGGGCAGGGCCAGGCCATACGGCGCCTCCCGGCGGACCGTACGCCACTGCGGGTCATTGCCGCCAGCGAGAATGAGCAGCGCGCCCACCTGGCCCGCCTGGAGGCCATCGAGAAGGCCTGTGCGGGCCCCAGTGTCTGGCGCCAGCTAGACGAGTAGCCAGGCAGCCAGGCAGGCGGCTCAGAACGCAGCCGGTGATGGGGATCCGGAAGGTATCGGCATTGATTCACAAGTGGGTAAGGATGCTCGCGGCATAACCCGGCAGGATCACCGGTGATCACTTGAGGTGGTCGAAGAAGGATCAGCGCGACCCCGGCGGCAGAAGACGTCGTAGGCACAGGGGTCGGTCGGCTCGACCATCGCCGCGTCACCCAGGTCGTCCATCTTGTCGGGATCCAGACGCGGCTTGCGCTGGCTCTTCTTCATGCAATAGCCGAAGAACTTCAGGTAGGCCGGGCCCGTCATCATGCCCGGGAAGGGGGACAGGTGCAGGAAGTTGTGGAAGCTGACCAGGCCCTCCTGCCGGACCATGAGGGTGGTAATGTCGCCGCAGGGCGAGAAGGCGCGGCCGGCGTTGGCGGCGACCACCACATTGATTCAGCCCAAGCCGATAAAGCGCTTGTCATCCTTGCCGACCGCGAGGATGACCGCACACATGACCAGTGCCGTGCTGAGATTGTCCAGGATCGGTGACAGGAAAAAAGGCCGGCCAGATCAGCGCGGCGTGCTTGGAAAAATTCACCGGATACACTATTCTACTCACGATCCATTGTGATGAACCAGTATTGCGCTGGTATCGAAAAACAACGGTAAACCCGGACACCTGCCAAGTGAAACATATAATCAGTCTTGCCGCTTTTCTGTATATCCTGTGGTTCGGGCTTTCGGGGCATAGCGAGCCGCT
>CAMYJZ010000004.1 GCA_947258845.1 uncultured Ectothiorhodospiraceae bacterium
CTCGCAGATCAGCGAGGAGCGTGTTCAGAACGTCAGCGACAAGCTCTCCGAGGGTGACCAGGTCAAGGTCAAGGTCCTCGAGGTCGACAAGCAGGGCCGTATCCGCCTCAGTATGAAGGCGGTCGGTCAGGACTAACCTGGAGCGGATGAGTCTAACCAAAGGGGCCTTACGGCCCCTTTTTTTATCAGGCCGCGCCGTAGACCCGGGCCGAGACTTGAGGATCAAGGCCTATACCGGTATGTTTTTCCCTGCGGGATGGTGCGATACCGGTGGCACTGTTACCGGGCAGGACATGAATTAATACCCAGGAGAGTGGTAGATGGTCAATGTTACAGAATTCAGTAAAGAGAACCAGGAGATCGTGCACCTCAGCGCGATCCTGAGCATCCTGGTGGATAATGGTGACCTGCGTGACAACCCCGTGTTTTGCGACCTGTTGTCCCGCTTCCGGGACAGGATCTGGGCCCACCTGGTGCACGAGGACAAGGCAGTCTATGCCGAGTTGCTCAATCACCCTGACAGGAGCGTCAACGAGGTGGCTGACCAGTTCATCAACAACACCCACTCGCTCAAGAAGATCCTGTCCACCTACCTCAAGCGCTGGTGCCACACCCCGGGCTCGATCGCCGGTGGTCGTGAGTCCAACGATACCTTCCTGCAGGAGACCCGGGAGATCTTCCGGCTGGTGGATGAACGTATCAACCTGGAGAACACCAAGCTGTTCCCGATCATCCTCAACAAGAACTGAACGACGAACGGTTTGAGCGTGCCTGACAGGCGGCTGCCAGGCCGTTTGTTGCGTCCGGCGGTATCCCCAAGGAAGCCCTGATTCATTTAGAAAATCTCGTCATTCCGGAGCTCCGCCATGATCGCCCGGAATGACGGTTTGACCATATATTCCTTAATCAGCAGCCTGTGATATTTCGCGGGACGCTGCTGGCCCTGTGAAGTATTCCTGCAAGTGCCGGCAGATACGCGCTTCCAGCCAGTAATCGGCGGCAAACGGGGTGCGTCCGGCCACAAAACCCACATGCCCGCCGCGGGGTGACAACTCCAGCATGACCGCCGCGTTCAGATCCGCATTCACTGGCAAGGCGCTGGCGGGCAGAAAGGGATCATCCTGCGCCTGCAGGATCAGCGTGGGGACCGCTATCCGGTCCAGGTACTGGCGACTGCTCGATCGGCGGTAGTAGTCATCGACACCCGTGAAGCCGTGCAGCGGGGCAGTGACCGCATCGTCGAACTGCCGGAAGGTCGTCAGTCGGGGCAGTGTCTCCAGGGGTACCGGGGGCGGTTGAACGCTCGCCTTCAGCTTCACGGTACGGCGCAACTTGCCCAGCAGGTGGCGCTGGTAGAGCCTTGACAGGCCCTGTTCCAGGCGCCGTGCGGCACTGTCGAGTTCAAACGGGACCGAGACCGCCACCGCCGTTGTCAGCCGGGCCGCCGGGCCCTGTTCACCCAGCCATTTCAGCAGGACATTTCCGCCCAGTGAATAGCCGATCACCGCCAGCGGCGTAGCCGGGTGACGCCGGCGGATGTGGTCGTGGACGGCCTGCAGGTCCGTGGTGTCCCCGGAATGGTAGCCGCGTGCCAGCCGGTTGGGTTCGCCGCTGCAACCGCGAAAGTACATCAGGGCGGCGTGGTAACCCCGGGTAGTCAGTGCCCCGAGTATGCCGCCGGTATAGTGCGATGCCAGCGAACCCTCCAGGCCGTGCAGTACCAGGACGATCGGTCCGCCATTGGCGTTGGTCCAGTCCAGATCGATGAAGTCGCCGTCGGCCAGTTCGAGCCGTTCACGCCTCAGTCGCGGGTGCGCCCGGCGCCGGAAGAGTGTGGGATAAAGGGTCTGCAGGTGTGCGCCCGGCAGCCACCAGGCCGGGCGGAAGTCGCTGCGAGTGATCATCCGCGGTCCGGCCGGCAGTGCTGGCGTCCGGCGGCTATGATGCGGCGCGGTTTTCGATCAGGTCGTCGACGACGGAGGGGTCTGCAAGTGTGCTGGTATCGCCCAGGTTGTCCATTTCATTCGCAGCGATCTTGCGCAGAATCCTGCGCATGATTTTACCGGAACGGGTCTTGGGCAATCCCGGGGCCCACTGGATGACGTCCGGCGTGGCGATCGGCCCGATTTCGCTGCGCACCAGCTTGACCAGCTCCATGCGCAGCGCATCGCTGGGTTCCACGTCATTGACGAGGGTGACATAGGCATAAATGCCCTGGCCCTTGATGTCATGCGGGTAGCCGACGATGGCGGCCTCGGCCACGGCATCGTGCAGCACCAGTGCGCTTTCCAGTTCGGCGGTGCCCAGGCGGTGACCGGAGACATTCAGCACGTCATCCACGCGGCCGGTGATCCAGTAATAACCGTCCTCGTCGCGGCGGGCACCGTCACCGGTGAAATAGTTTCCCGGGTAGGTGCTGAAGTAGGTATCGATAAAACGCTGGTGGTCGCCGTACACCGTACGCATCATGCCGGGCCAGGGCCGGGTGATCACCAGGTTGCCTTGCGCCGCGCCCTCGAGCACCGTGCCCTCGGCATCGACAATGGCGGGCGCTACGCCGAAGAACGGCCGGGTGGCCGAGCCGGGTTTGAGCCGGGTCGCACCGGGGATGGGGGTAATCATGTGGCCGCCGGTCTCGGTCTGCCACCAGGTGTCGACGATCGGGCAATGGCCCTTGCCGACCACGTTGTAGTACCACTCCCAGGCTTCGGGGTTGATGGGTTCACCTACGGTCCCCAGCAGGCGCAGGCTGTTGCGTGAGGTTTTCTTCACCGGTTCCTCGCCCTCGCGCATCAGCGCGCGCAGGGCCGTGGGTGCCGTGTAAAAGATAGTGACCTGATGCTTGTCGCAGACCTGCCAGAAGCGTGAGGCATCCGGATAGGTAGGGACGCCCTCAAAGACCAGCGACGTCGCGCCGTTGGTCAGCGGGCCATAGACAATATAGGAGTGACCGGTGACCCAGCCGACATCCGCCGTGCACCAGAAAATGTCACCGTCGTGATAGTCGAACACATACTTGTGGGTGATCGCGGCATACAGCAGGTAGCCGCCGGTGGTGTGCAACACGCCCTTGGGCTTGCCGGTGGAACCCGAGGTGTAGAGGATGAATAGGGGGTCTTCCGCATCCATGGGCACTGCCGGACATTCCGGTGCGGCGTCCATGATGGCCTCGTAATACCAGACATCGCGTCCTTCAACCCAGTTGATGTCGGCGCAGGTCTGCTTGACGACCAGTACGGTGTGGACGTTGGGGCAGGACTCCAGGGCCTTGTCCACATTCGCCTTCAGCGGGATGTGTTTGCCGCCGCGTACCCCCTCGTCGGCCGTGATCACCATCTGGCAATCGGAGTCCAGGATGCGGTCCTTGATCGATTCCGGGGAGAAGCCGCCGAACACCACCGAGTGGACCGCACCGATGCGGGCGCAGGCAAGCATGGCATACACCGCCTGCGGGATCATCGGCATATAGATACAGACGCGGTCCCCCTTCCTGATGCCGCGAGATTTCAGGACATTGGCGAGCTGGCAGACCTGTTCGTAGAGTTCCTGGTAGCTGATATGGGCATCATCGGCCGGATCGTCACCCTCCCAGATCAGTGCCGTCTGCTCAGCGCGGTTCTCCAGGTGCCGGTCGACGCAGTTGTAACAGGCATTGAGCTTGCCGCCCTCGAACCAGCGGATATGCCCCTTGCTGAAGTCCCAGTCGAGCACGGTGTCCCAGTGTTTGTCCCAGTTCAGGAACGACCAGGCCTGTTCGGCCCAGAACCCGTCCGGGTCTTCGATCGAGCGCTGGTACATTTTCTGGTAGCGGATCTCGTCCAGCAGGGAGTCGTCGGCATAGCTTGTCGGGATGTCGTAGATCTTGCTCTCGGGCATGGTGTTGTCTCCGCTTATTGTCCTGCCCGCTGCGGGCACCGGTAAGATCCTTCATTATATCCACTCGGCCCGTGGTGCGACATCATTCTTGATCCATTTCCCGTCAGGCCGGGGTGCTACGCCCCGTAATAAGCCGGCGCTGCGGTCAGGCTGCGGCGTGTCGGGATCTTGTCGACGGCCCAGTGCGCGACGGCCCAGGCAAGGAGTTCATCCGCGCGGGCATCTCCCGGGGAGTCCGGCAGGTCCTGGCGCAGAAAGCGCAGCACGTCGATCAGGACAGTGGTCTTGTGATGGTCGGAGATCCGGCTGGCGTGGGTCTGTTTGCTGAGTTTTTCGCCTCTGCTGTTGACGGCAACCGGCAGGTGCAGATAGACCGGCATCGGGAGTTCCAGCAGCTGCTGCAGGTAGATCTGTCGCGGTGTGGATTCCAGCAGGTCGACACCACGCACGATATGAGTTATTTCCTGTTCGGCATCATCAACCACCACCGCGAGTTGATAGGCGATGAGGTTGTCGGCACGCCGTACAATGAAATCGCCGACATCCTCGCTGAGTGACTGGCTGATATCTCCCTGCAACCGGTCTTTCAGGCCGGTCTTGCCGGGATCGACGCGCACGCGCAGGGAACGTGCTGTGCGCCCCGGCAGGATGCCGTTGCGGCAGGTGCCCGGGTAGACACCCGCAGTCCCGCGCGTAGGCATGCTGTCGGCAATTTCCCTGCGCGAGCAGGCGCAGCCATAGAGGTAGCCGGACTGACGCAGCTGGTCGAGGGCGGTGTTGTAATATTCGCTGCGCTGGCTCTGGTACACAAACTGGCCATCCCATTCCAGGCCGAAGCTGTCCAGGGTCCTGAGGATATCGTCCGTGGCGCCCGCAACCTCGCGCGGCGGGTCGATGTCCTCGATACGCAGCAGCCATTCCCCCTGGTGTGCGCGTGCATCGAGGTAGCTGCCGACGGCTGCTACCAGGGAACCGAAATGCAGGGGACCGGTCGGGGAGGGTGCAAAGCGGCCACGATAGGGCGCAGGGGATAATTTGTCGGCTGACATAATCGGGAACTATAAAACAACAAGGCCGGCATGTGCCGGCCTTGTTGTCAGTGAAGTATCCGGCACAGCTCAGCTCATCTGCTTTTCCTTGATCTCATCGAGTATTTTGCAATCGATACACAGGTTGGCGGTTGGCCGCGCCTCCAGACGCTTGACGCCGATCTCGACACCACAGGCCTCGCAGTAGCCATAGTCATCGTTTTCCAGGTTCTGCACCGCTTCGTCGATCTTTTTGATCAGCTTGCGTTCGCGGTCACGGGCACGCAGTTCCATGCTGAACTCGGATTCCTGGGTCGCCCGATCATTGGGGTCCGGGAAGTTGGCCGCGTCATCCTGCATGTGATGCACGGTGCGATCGACTTCTTCCATCAATTCCCTTTTCCAGGCCAGGAGGATCTTTGTGAAGTGCACGACCTGGCTCTCATTCATGTACTTCTCGCCCTTCCTTTCCTTGTAGGGGGCGATACCCGGCACCGGCCCGACCTGCGATCCTGTCTTCGACGCTGCTCTTCTGGCGATCGCTCTTTTTCGGGGTGCGGCCTTCTTCACGGGGGCCTTCTTCGCAGCGATCTTCTTCTTTGCGGCGGCCTTCTTCACGGGGGCCTTCTTCGCAGCGATCTTCTTCTTTGCGGCGGCCTTCTTCACGGGTGCCTTCTTCGCAGCAGTCTTCTTCTTTGCGGCGGCCTTCTTCACGGGTGCCTTCTTCGCAGCGGTCTTCTTCTTTGCGGGGGTCTTCTTCTTGGCGGCGGCCTTCTTCTTCGCAGCGGCCTTGGTCACCGTTTTGCGGGCCGCGGCCTTCTTCTTTGCCGGTGCCTTGCGGGTGACGGTCTTCTTTTTCGCTACGGTTTTGGGTTTCGCTGCTTTCTTTTTGACGGCCATGTACACTATCTCCGGAAACAGAACGCTTGATAAACTGTTTCCAATCAAGTAATTAAAAGATCCAGGCTCGCTGGCAGATTGTTGTTGTGGGTAGGCCTGCCGATTCAGGGGCGTTATTTATACGCCTCTTTTGCCATTAGTCAAGGACCGTTTCAGCTGTAAAATCATGGCCTTCACCGGGATTGGCCGGTGTGACCGAATTGCCCCGTAACCGGAGAGGTACACCATGAATGAGTTCGCCCGCACATGTCGAGTCTGAAGGCCCTGTTGTTCGATGTGGACGGGACCCTGGCCGATACCGAGGAGATCCACCGCAAGGCATTCAATGCCGCTTTTTCCGACAGCGGTCTCGACTGGGACTGGGACCGGCATTTGTACCATCAACTGCTGGAGGTTACCGGTGGCCGGGAGCGGATTCGTTACTACCTCGACCGGTTCCTGCCCGGGTTCGAGCGTCCCGCAGACCTTGACGGGTATATTGCCGGGCTGCACCGGGACAAGACGCAGCACTATGTGGGCATGCTGGCCAGGGGACATGTCCCGCTGCGCCCGGGGGTCGAACGCCTGATGCTGGACGCCCGTGCCCGCGGGCTGCGCCTGGCGATCGTGACCACCACCACGCCCGCGAATGTCACCAGTTTGCTGACTCACAGCTTCGCTGCCGACACCAGCGGCTGGTTCGACGTGATTGCGGCGGGTGATGTGGTTGCGCACAAGAAACCCGCCCCGGACATCTATTTCTACGCGCTGCAGCAGACGGGGCTGGTGGGCGCCGAGTGCCTGGCCTTCGAGGACTCGGTGAACGGGCTCAGGTCGGCCTTGTCCGCCGGTGTCGACACCCTGATTACCCTGAACCGCTTCACCGCCGACCATGATTTCAGCGGTGCGGCCGTGGTGCTGGATCAACTCGGCGAATCCGGCAATCCCTGTCGATTGATCGCGGGTGAGCCCGATCCGGGCGGGGTGGTGGACGTGGCCTACCTGCAGCGGCTGCATGCACACTGCCGGGAACGACGCGAACGCCTGCAACGGAATTGAGGGCCTGCAGCCGTGACCCAACGCGCCGACCGCATGAACGCCATCCAGCCATTCCATGTCATGGCCCTGCTCGCGCGGGCGCGTGAACTGGAGGCGGCGGGACGTTCCATTATCCACATGGAAATCGGCGAACCGGATTTCGTTACTCCGCAACCGGTGATTGATGCCGGTGTGCGGGCGCTGGCGGAAGGGCGCACGCACTACACGCCCGCCGTCGGGCTGGCGGCGCTGCGCGAGCGGATATCGCTGTTTTACCGCGAGCGCTACGGGGTCGATGTCGATCCCCGGCGTATCGTTGTTACCCCCGGTGCCTCGGCGGCACTACAGCTGGTGATGGCGGTGCTGGTCAATCCGGGTGATGCGGTGTTGATGGCCGATCCCGGTTACCCCTGCAATCGCAATTTTGTCTACCTGTTGAACGGCGAGCCGCTGGGCCTTCCGGTCGATGCCGCCACGGACTACCAGCCCGATCCCGCGCAGGTGGCTGCGGCGTGGACGCAAGCCACCCGTGCCTTGCTGGTGGCCTCGCCCGCCAACCCGACCGGGACGCTGCTTTCGCAGCGGGCACTGGGCAAGTTATACGATGTGGTGAAGGGACACGATGGCAGCCTGGTGGTGGACGAGATCTACCACGGGCTGACCTATGCAGCCCCGGCACACACAGCACTGGCGGTGTCCGAGGACATCTTCGTGGTCAACAGCTTCTCGAAATACTTCGGCATGACCGGCTGGCGCCTGGGCTGGCTGGTTGCGCCGCAGGATTGCGTGGCGGATATCGACAAGCTGGCACAGAACCTGTTCCTGGCCGCACCGACCCTGGCGCAGTACGCGGCGCTGAGCGCCTTTGAACCGGAAAACATTGCCATTCTGGAACAGCGCCGGGAGGCGTTTCGGCAACGGCGCGATTACCTGCTGCCGGCACTGCGGGAACTCGGCTTCGCTATCCCGGTGACGCCGGAGGGCGCCTTCTACCTGTATGCCGGCTGCAGCCGCTTCACCGACGACAGCTACTGCTTCACCGAACAACTGCTGGAGGAGGCGGGCGTGGCCATCACCCCGGGTATCGACTTCGGCATCCACCAGCCGGAACGGCATGTGCGCTTCGCCTACACCACCTCGCTGGAGAACCTGCAGGAGGGCGTGCAGCGGCTGCGGGAGTATTTGAAATAGATCAATAATTATTCACCGCAGAGACGCAGAGGTCGCAGAGAAAGGCAAAAACATTTCACCGCAAAGGCGCAAAGAGCGCAAAGAATACAAAATCAAAAAACAATTCTTGCTAAAAAATAAAAAACTCACACCTCGATCATGACGAATAACCGTGCTTTAGCCATTCCCCGGTTCGGTGTTGTTACAATAATTTTCTTTTTCTTTTTCTTTGCGCCTTTGCGGTGAATGATTGTTTGACTCAGCGTTCTCCGCGTCTCCGCGGTGAATAGTCTTTTGGTCAGTTCCGCTGCCGCACAAGGCTACGCACTTTCCTTGAATTCTCCGACCCACATCGCCGTGGCGCCGGCGACCGAGGCCGGCATGGCGAGGAAGTTCACCACCGGGATCATGGTCATCAGCAGGGAGCTGCCACCGAAGCCGTAGGCGAGCAGCCTGCGGCTGCGCAGGCGCCTGCGCTGTTCGCCGAACTTCAGCAGGTGATTGGCCATCGGGTAGTCGGCGTACTCGATGGCGAGCATCCAGGCGCTGAACAGCGCCCACAGGAACGGCGCGGCCAGATTGATGGCCGGGATCAGGAACAGCAGCCCCAGGGGCAGGGCACGCAGCAGGAAGTAGAGCAGCTTGCGCAACTCGGACAGCAGGCTGGGGACGATGTCCCCGAGGAGTGCCTGCCAGCCGCCGGTGTCCTCCAGCGGGGCGCCGGTGAGGTGGCGCTCCACGGCCTCGGCCAGCAGGCCGTTGAAGGGAGCGGCCATCAGGTTGGTCACCAGGGCAAAGCTGTAGAACACCAGCAACAAGGCGGTCAGCACGAAGATTGGCCACAGCAGGTAGCGCATCCAGTCGAGCCAGCCCGGCAGCCAGCCCAGCAGCCAGCCGAGCAGGACCTCCAGCAGCTGGATGCCGACCACGATGCCGGCGCTGAATACCACCACGCTGACCAGCAGGGGTACGGCGACATAGCGGCGTAGCCCCGGCTGACGTATCAGCCTGAGCCCCTGGCGGAGGTAACGCACGCCCTTGAAGAAGTCTTTCATGGTGTTTGCCGTGGTCCTGTCAGGCCCTGCCTGGCCAGCAGGGCCGCGCCGTAGGCGGCCTCCTGGTGCCGGGCGGCAATGACCGGTACCCCTAGCAGTGTCTCACGGATGCGGCGCCACGGCTCATTGATGGCGCCGCCGCCCACGGTCTGGACGCGCCGCGGGTAAGGTGCACCCAGCTGTTCCAGCAAGCGGTAGCCGCGCTGTTCAATGGCCGCAATCCCTTCCAGCAGGCCTTGCAGGAAGCGGCTGTCGTCATCCGGCCGCGGTGTCATCCGCGGTTGCAGCCCGGGATTATTCTCGGGGAAGCGCTCCCCTGGTGATGGCAGGGGGTAATAGTCCAGCCCGGTCGGCCGCTCCGGTTGCAGACCGGCCGACAGGCGTTCGATTTCCGCCTTGCTGAAGAACCGGCGCAGGACGTTGCCGCCGCTGTTGGAGGCACCGCCCACCAGCCAGTCGTCACCCAGGCGGTGGCTGTAGACCCCGTAGTCCGGTGCGAATACCGGCCGGGCGGCGCGCACCTTAAGGACCAGGGTGCTGCCCAGGGCGGTGACGGCCTCGCCGCGACCGGCGCCGGTGGCGATGAAGCCGGCCGTGCTGTCGGTAGTGCCACTGACAATGCGGGTGCCCGGGGCGAATCCCCAGCGCCGGCAGTATGCTGCCGTCAGGGCACCGAGTGGCCGGCCGGCCGGGACCACCTCGGGCAGCAGGCGGCGCTCGACGGCCAGCCCGTCCAGCCAGCCGGGCCAGCCGCGTGTCACCGGGTCGTAGCCGAGTTTCAGGGCATTGTTCTCGTCCGTGACCCCGTAGCGTCCCGCCAGCCGGCCGCTGAGCCAGTCGGCCTGGTGCAGGGCGAAACGGGCCTTGCCCGCCGCCGCGGTGGCCTGCAGGTAGAGCAGCTTGGCCAGGCTGGAGCTGGCCCCGTGGGCGGCGCTTTCGGCCGGCGCCCGGGCGCTGATCTCCCGGGCCTGGTCCACAGCGCGGGCGTCGTTGTACATCAGGGCGGGTGTCAGCGGCCGGCCCCGGGCGTCCGCCAGCAGCAGGGTGGCCGAGGTGGCATCGATGGCAAGGGCGGCCACGGCCTCCAGCGGGACCTGCCCCTGGAGTGCATCCAGGGCCCCGGCAAGCGCCACCCACCAGTCCTGCGGGTCCTGCTCCAGCCTGCTGCCGCGGGATTGCGGGGTGCCCAGCGTCGTGCGGGACTCGGCCTGAACATCGGCGTCTGCATCGATGACGCAGCAACGGCAGCCGGAGGTGCCGAGATCGATGCCGAGGTAAAGCGACACAGTGCTGGCAGGTCCTCGTTGGGGAAATCCGGAGGGGTGGCGCGGTGGCGGCTGCGCGAATCCGTCCCGGGACGGCGGTCAGCCGAGGTCGACCGGGGGCAGCGGAGACCAGCCGGACTGGCGGTGTTCGACCACCACGTCGGTATAGATGCCGCCGCGTACATTGAATTCCGCCCGCAGCCGCATAAAACGCGGCTGGCAGGCGGCCACCAGGTCAGCGAGGATGCGGTTGGTGACATCCTCGTGGAAGGCGCCCGCGTCGCGGAACGACCAGACATACAGTTTCAGGGACTTGAGCTCGATGCAGCGGGCGTCGGGGACGTATTCCAGGTGCAGGGTGGCGAAGTCCGGCTGCCCTGTCTTCGGACACAGGCAGGTGAATTCCGGGACCCGGATACGAATGGTATAGTCGCGTCCCGGCTGTGGATTGGCGAAGGTTTCCAGGTCCTGGCTTGGCTTTGTCGTCATGGTCGTCCGGTTACTAGCCCTTTGCTGTCTTGTCTATTATCTGCACTCTGTTCATCACTTCAGCATATGGTGTGATTCTACCCCAGTCCAGCGGGAAATACGGGCTGGACACAAGATAGTGGGTGCAAGCGCGGCCTGGTTACAAACAGGTTGTATCCGGGAGCGCATATCTTGTATCTTTGCCGCCCATGCAGTTGACCAAGATCAAGCTGGCCGGGTTCAAGTCCTTCGTCGATCCCACCACGATCTATCTTCCGTCCCACCTGGTCGGTGTGGTCGGCCCCAACGGTTGCGGAAAATCCAATATCATCGATGCCGTGCGCTGGGTCATGGGGGAGAGCTCAGCCAAGCACCTGCGCGGCGATTCCATGGCCGATGTCATCTTCAATGGCTCGTCGGCACGCAAGCCGGTGGGTCATGCCAGTATCGAGCTGAGCTTCGACAACTCCGATGGAACCGTGGCCGGTCAGTATGCCGGCTACAGCGAGATTTCCATTCGTCGCCAGGTGTCCCGTGACGGGACGTCCACTTATTTCCTCAATGGTTCACGCTGCCGACGTCGCGATATCACCGATATCTTCCTGGGTACGGGGCTGGGCCCGCGCAGTTATTCCATTATCGAGCAGGGCATGATTTCACGCCTGATCGAGGCCAGGCCGGACGATCTGCGCGCCTTTTTCGAGGAGGCGGCCGGCATCTCCAAGTACAAGGAACGCCGGCGCGAGACCGAGAACCGCATCCGCCACACGCGCGAGAACCTCGATCGTCTCAATGACCTGCTCGAGGAGATCGAGAAACAGATCGACAAGCTGAAGCGCCAGGCGCGGGCAGCGGAACGTTTCAAGGAGCTCAAGGAGCAAGAGCGCCAGGTCAAGGCGGAATTGCTGGCCCTGCGCTACTGCAGTCTGCACGAAGACTGCAGCAAGCGGGAACGCCGGATCCAGGCGGACGAACTCGAGATGGAGTCGGAGCTGGCCGCCCAACGTGCCATCGAGACCGATCTGGAAAAGCTGCGTGCCAGCCTGACCGGGGCGAACGACAGCTTCAACACCGTACAGGGAAACTATTACCGGCTGGGTGCGGATGTCGCGCGTATCGAACAGGCCATCCAGCACAGCAAGGAGTCGCGCCAGCAGCAACAACAGGAGCTGGAGCGTGCCGAGCGAACCCTGAACGAGATCGGTGCGCATATCGAACATGACACCGGCCGGCTGGAGGAGCTGGTGCGTGACATCGATGCCATCGAACCGGAATTGGCCGAGGCGCGCGGGCGTGCGGATGAGTCCGCCGCCGTATTGCGCGATGCCGAGCAGGCGATGCATGCCTGGCAGGAGGAATGGAACGAGTTCAACCAGCGTTCGGCGGACAGTTCACAGTCGGCACAGGTGGAGCGTACCCGCATCGACCACCTCGAACGTCACCTGCAACAGCTGGAAGAACGCCTGCAGCGCATGGATCAGGAGCAGCAGAACCTGGACAATTCCACGCTCGAGTCCGAGGTCGACCAGCTGATCAACGCGGCGACCGATCAGGAGGAACTGGCGGCAGGAAAACAGTCGCTGCTGGTCGCGGCCAGCACGCGTATCACCGGGATTCGTGCCGGCGGCGAACAGCAGGAGCAGGAACTCAGTGTGCTCCAGAGTTCGCATCATGACCTGCGTGGCCGCCTGTCCTCGCTGGAGACCCTGCAGCAGGCCGCGCTTGGACAGGGTTCCGACCGGGTCAGCGGCTGGCTGGAGTCGCAGGGCCTCAGCGAGACACCACGTCTTGCCCAGCAGCTCCAGGTCGAGTCCGGCTGGGAACATGCGGTCGAGACCGTGCTGGGTTCCTACCTTGAAGCCGTGTGTGTGGACGGGCTGGACGATGCAGAGCGTCTGCTCGCCGGTCTGGAGCAGGGCGCGATTTCGCTGTTCGATACCCGGGCGAGCGCTGCCTCCGGCTGCACCACGGACCGGCTGGCCGCCCTGGCCGACAAGGTGCAGGCACCCTGGTCGATGGGCGCCCTGCTGGACGGTGTGTATGCCGCCGATTCATTGCACCAGGCACTGGAGTTGCGGGAGTCCATCGCCGCTCACGAGTCCATCGTGACCCGGGACGGCATCTGGCTTGCCCGCGGCTGGTTGCGGGTCGCGCGTGATGCGGACGAAAAGGCCGGTGTCCTGCAGCGTGAAGGCGAGATCAGCCGGCTGCAGGAAGAGATCGCCGAACAGGCGAGTCGCATCGACGCACTACGCAACAGCATTAGCGAGTCCCGTGGCGCGCTGGTCGC
Source organism: uncultured Ectothiorhodospiraceae bacterium (assembly GCA_947258845.1). Taxonomy (GTDB): domain Bacteria; phylum Pseudomonadota; class Gammaproteobacteria; order UBA9214; family UBA9214; genus CAMYJZ01. The sequence continues at coordinate 13,070 of CAMYJZ010000004.1, forward strand.
TGCCGAGGAGGAACGCGAGCAGCTGCAGGCGGGTTACAATCAGGCGCACCGCCAGGCAAGTGAATTGCAGGCCAGGCTGGCTTCCTGCAAGTCACGCATCGAGCACCACCAGACACGCAGCGAGGACGTGCAGAAAGAGAGCGAGGACCTGCGCGCCCAGAAGTCACGCGAACAGGAGGAATATGCCGCGGCCCAGGCGCGCATGCAGGAGGCCCTGAGCGCTGTCGAGCAGCTTACGGCCGAACGTGAACAGCGCAGTCAGCGCCAGCAGGCCCTGACAGCGGCCCTGGACGATGCCCGCAAGCAGGCGCGTGCCAGCCAGCAGTCCATGCATGACCTGGCGTTGCGGGCGGAGTCGATACGCACTGCACGCAGCTCTATCGAGCAGAACCTGGAGCGCATGCGCGAACAGTCTCACCAGCTGGTCAGCCGCCGTGACGAACTCGGCGGCATCCTGGCGCAAGGGGACACGCCCATTGTCGAACTGGAGACCGGGCTTGGCACCCTGTTGTCACAGCGCATGGAGGTGGAAACCGAGCTGTCCGGCGCGCGCCAGCAGGTCGAGTCCATCGAGCACAGCGTGCGTGAGCTGGATCAGGAACGGCTACGCAAGGAACGCAGTGTCAGCGGCCGGCGTGAACAGGTCGAACGGGAGCGCATGGCCTGGCAGGAGATCAAGGTACGCAGCGACACCCTGATGGAACAGATCAACGAGGCCGGATTTGACTACCCGGAACTGGTTGCCTCTGTCAATGAAGAGGCCACGGTTGAAGCCTGGTCGGAGCAGGTGGAAAAGCTTGAAAACCGTATCCAGCGGCTCGGGCCGATCAACCTGGCCGCGATCGAGGAATATGACGAGGAGTCCCGGCGCAAGGTCTACCTGGACGCCCAGCACGCCGATCTGACCGAGGCGCTGGAGACCCTGGAGAATGCGATCAGCAAGATCGACAGGGAGACCCGTGCGCGTTTCAAGGAGACCTTCGACAAGGTCAACAAGGGCTTCCAGGAGCGCTTCCCGCGGCTGTTCGGTGGCGGGCACGCCTACCTGGAGCTGACCGGCGAGGACCTGCTGGACACCGGGGTCACGGTCATGGCGCGGCCGCCCGGCAAACGCAACAGCACCATCCAGCTGCTCTCGGGCGGGGAGAAGGCCCTGACGGCAATCGCCCTGGTGTTTTCCATTTTCGATCTCAATCCCTCACCGTTCTGCATGCTCGACGAGGTCGATGCCCCGCTGGATGACGCCAATGTCGGCCGCTATTGCGAAATGGTGCGGGAGATGTCCGGGCAGGTTCAGTTTGTCTTCATCACCCACAACAAGATCACCATGGAGATGGCCAGTCAACTGACCGGTGTGACCATGAACGAACCGGGCGTCTCGCGCCTGGTGTCCGTGGATATCGACGCCGCCGTTGAAATGGCGGCGATGTAGGCGGTTTTCCATTATCATTAGCGCAGTTGTCAAAGCCGGGTCCTGATATATGGAAAATATGCGCTGGATACTGCTGATTGCCGGGATCATCATCGTTCTCGGTATCTATATCTTCAGCCGCTTGCAGGGCCGGCGTCGCGACGCATCCGTGTCTGCAGGGTACCGGTTCACCGAGCCTGACAGTCGCATCGACCCCCTGTTCGACGACATCGGTGGTCGGGGCAATGTCGATGCCGAACTGGAAAGCCTGGGCCAGCTGATTGCCGGGGACTCGCCGTTGCAGAAGGGCGCGGCGCCGGCCACAGCGGCGCCCTCGAACCCGGCCACGCCAGACAAGGTAGTCACCCTGTTTGTGATGGCACCACCCGGTGTTCCGTTTCGTGGCAGCTTCCTGATGGAGGCCATGGGCAAGGCCGGGCTGGAGTATGGCGACATGCAGATCTTTCATCACCTGGAGAGTCACAACGGCCGTGACCGCGTGCTGTTCTCGGTCGCGAACATGCTGGAACCGGGGACCTTCGACCTGCAGGCCATGGACGCCTTTTCCACCCGCGGGCTGGTGCTGTTCCTGCAGCTGCCGGCCGCCATCGATGCCGTCAAGGCCTTCGATGCCATGGTGGCGGCCGCCCGTTCGCTGGCAGGCAGTCTGCAAGGCAGCGTGTACGATGCCACCCACAGCGTGCTGACCAGGCAGACCGTCAGCCACCTGCGCGAAGACATTATCGATTATCAGCTCAGGCAGCGGGTTGCGCTAACGGCATCATGAGTGTGCCGAAGGCGGTACGCCAGCGTGCCGGTGAATTGCACAGGGAACTCCACGAGCACAACTACCGCTATTACGTCCTCGACGCGCCGGTCATCACCGATGCCGAGTACGACCGGCTGTTGCGCGAACTGCAGGATCTCGAGGTCCGCTATCCCGAACTGATTGCCCCGGATTCCCCGACGCAGCGCGTTGGTGCGGCGCCGTCGAAGGCCTTCGGCGAGGTGCGCCACGAGCAGCGCATGCTGTCACTGGACAACGCCTTCAGTGACGCGGAGCTGGGTGACTTCGACCGGCGGGTATGCGAGCGTCTCGAGGTGGATGCCGTCGACTACGCGGCGGAGCCGAAGCTCGATGGCCTCGCCGTCAGCCTGCTGTACGAGCACGGTGTCCTGACCCGGGCCGCGACCCGCGGCGACGGGGTGACCGGCGAGGACATCACGGCCAATGTCCGCACCATCGCCAGTATCCCGCTGCGCCTGGCGGGGCGCGGGATCCCCGCCATCCTCGAGGTGCGCGGCGAGGTCTACATCTCGCACCGCGGCTTCGAGCGCCTCAACCTGCAGGCCGTGAAAGACGGCCAGAAACCCTTCGTCAATCCGCGCAATGCGGCGGCCGGCAGCCTGCGCCAGCTGGACCCGAAGGTCACGGCGGCGCGGCCGCTGGAGTTCTATTGCTACGGCGTCGGCCGCACCGAGGGCGGCGCGCTGCCGGAACGGCACAGCGAAATCCTGGTGCGGCTGCGTGACTGGCACCTGCGGGTCTATGACGGTATCGAGCGGGTACACGGGCTGCAGGGCTGCCAGGCCTACTACCGCAAGCTGGAGGCCGCGCGTGCGACGTTGCCCTTCGAGATCGACGGTGTGGTCTTCAAGGTGGACCGGCTCGACCAGCAGGACAGCCTGGGCTTTGTGGCGCGGGCGCCGCGCTGGGCGATCGCGCGCAAGTTCCCGGCCCAGGAGGAACAGACCCGGGTGACGGGTATCGATGTACAGGTCGGACGCACCGGTGCCCTGACCCCGGTGGCACGGCTGGAACCGGTGTTCGTTGGGGGGGTGACCGTGACCAATGCCACCCTGCACAACGAGGACGAGGTGCACCGCAAGGACGTGCGCGTCGGCGACACCGTCATTATCCGGCGTGCCGGCGACGTGATCCCCGAGGTGGTGCGCGTACTCCGGGAACAGCGGGCCCGGGGTGCGCCGGTGTTTCACCTGCCCAAGCACTGTCCCGAATGCGGCTCGGCGGTGGAACGGGTGGAGGGCGAGGCGGTGGCGCGCTGCAGCGGCGGGCTGTTCTGTCCGGCCCAGCGCCGCGAGGCCATCAAGCACTTCGCCTCGCGCCGGGCCATGGATATCGATGGCCTGGGTGACAAACTGGTGGACCAGCTGGTGGAGCAGGAACTGATCCACGATGTCAGCGACCTGTACCGTCTGGAGGTGGAGCAGATCGCCGGCCTGGAGCGCATGGCGCAGAAGTCCGCGACCAATCTGGTCAAGGCCCTGGAGAAGAGCAAGGCCACCACCCTGGAGCGCTTTATCTACGCCCTGGGTATCCGCGAGGTAGGGGAGGCCACGGCGCGCATCCTGGCCGAGGCGTTCGGGGATCTCGATGCCCTGATGGGTGCCGACGTCGAGGACCTGCAGGTGGTGCACGAGGTCGGGCCGGTCGTGGCCCAGCATATCAGCGCCTTCTTTCGCGAGCCGCACAACCGGGAGGTCATCCAGCGACTGCGCGGCGCCGGGCTGCACTGGCAGGCCGTCGAGCCTGGCGCGGCCCGGCCGCTGGCCGGCAGGACCTTCGTGATCACCGGCACCCTGTCCATGCCGCGCAGCGAACTGAAGGAACGCCTGCAGGCAGCGGGCGCCCGGGTCGCCGGCAGTGTCTCGAAGCAGACCGACTATGTGGTTGCAGGGGCGGAGCCGGGTTCGAAGTACGATAAGGCGCTGGCCCTGGGCATCGAGATCCTCGACGAGGCCGCCTGCCTGGCGCTGCTGAAGTAGGAGTATTTCGTGTGACCATGCGGCCCTGAAAGTCCCTCATGGCCGCGACCTGTCATGCTAACATGGTTAAAAAATAACCACCCTGCCACGGGGGCCGATGAAACATTTTCAGATCAACCTGCTATCCGGCCTGGTGGTCAGCATCATTTTGCTGGGCATCATCGCCGCCGCTACCACCTTTGTTACCGCGCGGGTCTACCGTGAGCTGAGTTTTGATTTCCAGCGCGAGCACAGCGACCGGCTGCTGGAGCTCGAGGTGCAGGACGTGCTGGCCGGGCTGGCGGAGGGCGCGGCCCGTTTCGGTGAAGAGCTGCTCGCCCGCGATGACTTCCGGGCCGCAGTTGCTGAACCTGACAGCCTGCGGCTGTCGAGCGAGCTGGAGCGACAGCTGAGCCAGTCAGGGCAGGCGACCATCGTCGGGCTGACTGTCTACAATCGCGATAGCGGTCTGCTGGGACAGGCGTACCGCTCGTCCGGGATGGCCGGGGTGATCTGCCCCGAACTCGTCCATCGGGCGCGCGCGGCTGAGCGCTCCTCCGGGACAGCCGCAGGCCTGTGCCGCTCCGCCGACCGGCTCTACCAGGCCGTGATTCTGTCGCTTACGGATACGGCGGCGCCGGCTCACCTGCAGGTGGTCTCCGATCCCCTGCCGGCGCTGGCCGCCATGGACGGGGTGCTGGGGATGCCGGTTCGGCTGGTGCCTCCCGGGGGTGATGTCCTGCACGCTTCCCCCGGCTGGGAGGGGGCCGTTGCCGACAATGCCGTGGTCTCGGCCTACAACCTGGCTGCCGGCGATGGCGGCGCGCTGCTCAGGGTAGAGGTTGCCGGCAGCGTGGACAAGTTGCTGCAGCGGCTCGGCCAGACCAACAGGCGTCTGCTCGCGGTGGTGATCACCGTCACCCTGCTGGCCGTCGGCCTCGCCTTGTGGTTCGTGCGTTATTCGGTGTTCAAGCCGCTGCGGGAACTCAGCTACCAGTTCAGTCGGGTTCGCCTGGTGGAGCGGGGTGAGGCTGGCGGTGCGGAAGCGCTGGATCCCGGCAATGCCCCGGTGAGTTTTCACGCCCTGGGCGAGCTCTACGAGACCCTGCAGGACATGGCCATCCGCGATCCCCTGACCGGGACCTATAACCGTGCCCTGCTGGAAGATCGCCTGCAGCAGCTGTTTGTGGAACAGCGCCGGGATCCTTCGACGACAGCGATCCTGCTGGTTGACATGGTCCGCTTCAAATATGTCAACGATCTGCTCGGGCATCATACCGGCGACCTGCTGCTGAAGCAGGTGGTGGGCCGCATGGCGAATGTGTTGCGCGAGTCGGACACCCTCGCGCGTCTCGGTGGCGACGAGTTCACGGTGATCCTGCCCGACACCGACAGCGAACAGGCCCTGCAGGTCGCCGAGAAGATTATCCAGTCCATGGAGAACGATTTCGAGGTGGAGGGCCACAAGCTGTCGGCCTCGGTCTCCATCGGCATCGCGCTGATGCCGGAGCACGGCCAGGACGTCGATACCCTGCTGCGCAATGCCGACTACGCCATGTACACCGCGAAGGAGCGCCGGCCCGGCTGCGCCCTGTTTGACCCGAGTACCGCCGCGGAGATCAAGGCGGCCAGGATGACCCTGGACGGGGCCCTGAACCAGGGCCTTGAACGCAACGACCTGTTCCTCGTCTACCAGCCGGTACTGGATATCAAGACGGGCCGGATCAGCTACCTCGAGGCGCTGGTGCGCTGGCGCCGGCCCGACGGACGCCTGCTGCTGCCGGACGACTTCATCCGGGTGGCGGAACAGAGCGGGCTGATTCGCCAGCTGACCGAGTGGATCATCGATACGGCCTGCCGGGAACTGACCTCGCTGCTGCCGGCCAACCCGGGCCTGCGTGTCGGCATCAACCTGTCGATGCACATCCTGCATGACTACAACCTCGCGGACCTGATCGGGGCGGCACTGGCGCGCTACCGGCTGGAATCCCGCTCGCTGTTGCTCGAGATCACCGAGACCGAGGTCATGATGGACCCCGAGCAGGTGATCGAGATCCTCGACCAGCTCAGCGACATGGGCTTTGAGCTATCGATCGACGACTTCGGGACCGGGCATTCCTCGCTGGCCTACCTCAAGCGCCTGCCGGTGCATACGCTCAAGGTGGACAAGTCCTTCGTCAGCGACATGGACACGGATGAGGACAATGCCTGCATAGTCCACGCCACCATCGACCTGGCGCACAACCTCGGCCTGGGCGTCACCGCCGAGGGGGTGGAGAGCCGGCAGGTCTATGAGCGGCTGAAGGAAATGGGCTGCGACAGCTACCAGGGTTACTACATTGGCGAACCCATGGATAAAACCGGAATCGCCGTGTGGTTGCATGAGGGGCGCGAGGTCCTGCATGGTCTGTAGATGAGCGGGGAGGCAACCATGTTCAGGTCAATATTATTCAGTGCCGTGCTCGGGCTGGCGGCGTGTACCGATACCGGTGACGATGCCGGCCTGCAGGGCAACCATGTCTGGAAGACCCAGACCGACATGCTGGACAAGGCCCGCGACGTTGAAGGCCTGATCATGGATGGCAGCCAGCGCCAGGGCCAGGCCATCGATGAGCAGGCACGCTGACACCCCGGGCCGTCCGGCTTGAAACGCCTCCTGGCATGACGAGAATCATCACCATCACCAGCGGGCTGGATGGGGTCGGCAAGACCCACCTGGCCCTCAATATGGCACTCGAACTGGTCCGCAGGGGCCACCCCGTGGGCCTCTACCATGACGAGAGTGGCCGCCTGCCGGTCTCCCGGTTGCTGCGCCTGTCGCCACACCCGGGCCAGAAAGGCCCACTGGACACGGGTGAGGTGATTTGCCGCGGTTACCAGGGCGTCGACCTGCTTTCATCGCGGCTGCCGCTGTCTCTCTGGCACGGCCTGCCTGCGCTCGAGCTGGCACCGCTAGTGGCCGCCCATGAGGCGCGCGCGGCCTACGACGACCTGCTGATCGATACCTCGGGCTTTTCGGCGCGTGCCGTTGTGGCCTGTTGTCTGCAATCACCCCTGGTGGTGCTCGTGGTGACACCGGAACAGCGTTCTCAGGCCGAGGCCTTTGGCCTGCTGAAGGTACTGCAACTCAACGGCTTCGACCAGCGGGTCGCGCTGGTGATCAACAAGCTGCGTGAAGCGACCACGGAGCAGGAGATCCATGAACGCTTTGCCGCACAGGCCAGGGCCTGGCTGGGTTACGAGGTCAGTCTGCTGGGCAGTGTGTCCAGTGACCGGCAGGTGGTGTCGGCCCAGGGCCTGCGCCAGGCATTCACCTCGATCTTCCCGGACGCCGCTGCCGCCGCCCAGATGCTGAGGCTGGCCGAGGCGCTTGCCAGTGATGCCGGGACCGGCCGCGAGCGGGATCCGGCGGGCCTGCCCGACTTCTGGAAGGGGCTGGCGGCCGCGATACAACGGCCGGTTCATATTGCCGGCAAGGTCGATCTCGAAGATAACGATGAGGGTGCCGGGCCGGCCAGGCCGGAACCGCCGGCCGATACCCACAGCAGCCGCACGCCCTCGACGGTGCTGCGTTTCGAGGGTCCGCTCGGCAAACTCGATAACGTCATGGAGAGCTTTTCGGACGTGATGCATTACCTGGCGGATGACATGCATGCCTTTCATGAGCGCCTGGCCACGCTGTACGACGGCACGGACGAGGCCGGGGCCTGTGCGGTCGCCGATGCCGCTGTCCTCGAAATGACCCTGGCGGTCATCCTCAAGGCACTGAAGCAGGCGGTGCCTCATCAGGAGCAGGTCTGCATCCAGGTAGAGGAAAACCCGGTCAGTGGACAGGACCGGGGCTGGTTGAAGCGCGGGCGCTATATCAAGTATGCCTTCCTGGTGCCGGGCGATGCAGCGACCCTGGACCTCATCAGCGGACAGCTGGAGCGCATACCCGGGCTGCGGCAGAGCAAGGGCGAGGAGGGCGAGTGTGTCTGCGAGGCCGTTTCAGCGGCGCGTGACGCCTGCCTGAGCGTGATCAACACCCCGCAGGGACAGATCCGGGTGCATTATTGGCATCAGCCGGAGACCGACAAGGGGCAGCAGGGGGATGCACCGGTCAAGGGTACCGCCAGGGGCAAGCCCGTAAACCATCACCCGGCACACAAGCGGCTGCACTAGCCCCATGCCATTAGCGCCCGCCCCGGGGCGGGCAAAAACAGTGGATGAGCGGACAACGCCGGTCATCCGGGTTTCATCACTCGGCGGCTATATCGACCTGCGCGGATTGCCTGACCTGCTGGAGGTGCTGTTGCAGCTGCTGGTTGGTCACCGCCATCTTCAAGCGGTCCTTGACGTCCTCGAAGGGGGGCGGGGTGCTTTCCCGGCTGTCTTCCAGCAGGATGACGTGCCAGCCAAACTGGGTCTGGACGGGATCCTTGCTGTAGGCGCCTTTTTCCATGGTGGCAACGGCCTCGGAGAACGGCGCCACCATCTGCTTGCTCGAGAACCAGCCCAGGCTGCCGCCGTTCTTGCCGGTTGGCCCGGTTGATTTCTCCCTGGCCAGTTCGGCGAAATCCCGGCCCTCGCCCAGCAGGTCGATGACCTGTTCCGCGGCCTCCTTTGTCTCGACCAGGATATGGCGGGCATTGTATTCAGTCGAGGGTACCCCGATCTGGGTGTCATACACCTGCCTGAGCTGTTCATCGCTTACCGGGTTGGTCTGCATGAAGTTTTTGATGGCTGCACCCGCCAGGACGGTGCGCTGCTGCTGATCAAGGGTGGCCACGATCTCGGGCTGGCTGTCGAGACCCTTGCTGAGGCTCTCCTGGCGCATCAGTTCCAGGTTGACGAGTTCCTCGATAATGGCATTCCGGTCGTCCCCATCGCCGGCAGGTTGCCGGGCCTTGCGCTGGACGGTGTAAACATCGACAACCGACTGGGTGATGGCCGTGCCGTTGACCGTTGCGACGACGGCGCCGGCCGGCGCCGCATTGCTGGCAGCGGCCTGGCCGGACGCTGCCGGGGCCGCATCACGGGGTGTCTGCAGTTGATCGCAGCCACCGAGTGCAAGCAGGGACAAGGGCAGCAGTATCTGGAGATATCTAATCATGGTTGGTAACCTTCGGGTTGGTGGATCAGGATTCATCCGGCGATTTTGCCTGGATGCTGAGGGCGTGGATTTCCGTGTGCATGATATCGTCGACGGCAGCGTAGACCAGGCGATGGCGCTGGATCAGGTTCTTTCCCTCGAATGCCGCAGACATGATCTGCACGATGAAGTGGCCGCCGCCAGTGGCGGCCCCGGCATGGCCGGCGTGTTTGGCACTCTCATCGATGATTTCCAGCTGCTCCGGGTCCAGGGCCGCCTCGAGACGTGTCCGGATCATGGCGCTGCGGTCTGCGGACATCAGGGCAGTACCTGCCTGAAGGGTTTGACCGTGACCTGCTCATAGACACCGGCCGCCTGATAGGGATCGGCATCGGCCCAGGCCCGGGCATCTTCCAGGCTGGCAAATTCCGCGACCACCAGACTGCCGCTGAAACCGGCGGGACCGGGGTCGATGCTGTCGATGGCGGGATGCGGGCCCGCCAGTACCAGCCGGCCGTCGTTTTTTAATGTTTCAAGGCGTGCCAGGTGATCGGGGCGCGCCCGCAGCCGGTCGCCGAGGCTGTCGGGCCGGTCCTGGCTGATGATGGCATAGAGCATGGAGCGGGTTCCTGTTACTCGTTTTCCCCCTCAGGCACCATATAACGGCTGAGGAAGAAGGCCTGGATAAAGACAAAGGCGAGGGTCAGCCCCATCATGCCGAACAGCTTGAAGTTTACCCAGGTGTCTTCGCTGAAGTTGTAGGCCACGTAGAGGTTGAGCAGGCCCATACCCATGAAGAATGCGACCCACGCCCAGTTGAGTTTTGTCCACACCGGGCCGGGGACGCTGATGGCGTGACTCATCATGCGTTCCACCAGGGTACGCTTGCCGATATAGCGGCTGCCGAGAAATACGGCACCGAACAGCCAGTTCACCACGGTGGGCTTCCACTTGATGAAGATCGGGTCCCGGAGGAACAGGGTGAGGCCTCCGAACACGATCAGAATCGCCAGCGTCACCAGGTGCATGTTCTCGAACCTGCGGTGCTTCAGCCAGTACAGGCCGGTCTGCACGAAGGCGGCGGCAATCGCCACGGCCGTGGCGACATAGATGTCGTACAGCTTGTACGTCAGGAAGAACAGGATGATCGGAAAAAGGTCGAACAGAAACTTCATGGTTGGCTAATCGATGTCTGCCGCTGATAAAAAGAATTGAATCATAATCGTTTGGGCGTCATACCGGAACAGGCAGCGCCATTTAAATTCGTCCCGACACCCGTATCCGGCCGGTCCCCGGCTCAGTGCAACGACCGGTTGAGTGTCCACTGGCGATGATATTTCTCCATGACCCTGCGTACCGGGTCCGGGTAGTCGAGTGCCTCCATCTGCTGCATGCCCTCGGTGAAGAAGCGTGCAGTGTCCTCAGGCAGATGCTGCGTCAGGACGGCAAAGGCCTCTTCCATAATGGCCGTGTTATGGCTGCGGGTCGCGACGATGGCGCGATTGAGCAGCAGTACCCGCCAGGGCCTTACCGGGTTGATCCTTTCCAGGTCCTCACGGATGACGGGCGAGACCGCGTTGCAGATCTCGCCCATGGCGGCACAGAGTGCCTCCAGTTCGCGCGGTTCGGTCAGGCGGTTGGCCAGCAGCGCGAGACCATCGACAACCGGTTCCAGGGTGTCGATCTGACCGTCGTGACGGGCAATCCACAGCGCCAGATTGGCTGCGAGGCCGGCGCTGTATTCCCTGGCGGCCGGTTCGCTCTCGAGCGCGGCCAGGTTCTGGTACAGCTTGAGGGCGTATTCACCCACCTCGGTGATGTCGCCGCTACCGGTCGAGCGCGAGGTCCGGCTATCACTCGCGGCCTGGCTGTCGGACTCGATGCGTTCCATGACATCCAGGAGCTGCTCGAAGGCGCGGGTCAGCAGTGCCAGGTCGTCGCCCGCGGCCTCGCCGGCATCCGCAGCCGGCGTCAACTGGTCGAGTACGGCGCGGATGCCGTCACGGATTTCATCAAGGGTGGCTGTGGGTATCTGCATGGGGCCTGCACGGTTTGAGCTGCGTATGGTACCGGTTTGGGCAGGTCCGCGCGATACCACAACCCTGCTGCATGTGCGTGTATAGACGGCAGTGCCAGCGCTGGTCCTGTAGAATATCGGGCATGGCCCTGCACTACGATCTCCATAGCCACTCGACGGCATCGGACGGCACGCTGTCGCCTGCCGGGCTGGTGCAGGCCGCGCACACGGCCGGCGTGAACGTGCTGGCGCTGACCGACCATGACACCACTGACGGTATCGCCGAGGCCGGCGCGCTGGCCGGGCGCCTCGGTCTGCAGCTGGTAGCGGGAGTCGAGATCTCGGTCAGCTGGCAGTCACTAACCGTGCATATCCTCGGCCTCAACATCGATCGGGATTGCGGCGCCTTGCAGGAGGGTCTGCTCGGCCTGCGCGCATTCCGTGACTGGCGGGCCGAGGAGATTGCCCGGCGGCTGGAAAAGTCCGGTATCGGGGGTGCCTACGCCGGTGCCTGTGCACTGACGCAGGGACGCATCGTCAGCCGCACCCACTTTGCCCACTATCTGGTCGGCGCCGGGCACGCCGCCTCGGTGCGCGAGGTATTCAAACGTTTCCTGGTTCACGGCAAACCCGGTTACGTGGCCGGGCAATGGGCCAGTCTGGAGGATGCGCTCGACTGGATCCGTCGCGCAGGGGGCCTGGCGGTGATCGCACACCCGGCGCGTTACCGGCTGACGGCCACCAAACTGCGTCGCCTGATGGGCGAGTTCCGGGAGCTGGGCGGCGCCGGTATCGAGGTGGTGTCGGGCAGCCACAGCCACGACAATATCAACACCATGGCCATGTACGCACGTCGCGAGGGCCTGCTGGCCTCGCGCGGGTCGGACTACCACGGTCCCGAGAATCCCTGGGTCCGGCTCGGGGAACTGGCGGAGCTGCCGGCCGGCTGCCGCCCCATCTGGGAGAGCGAGGCCTGGCCGCTGCATTAATTCTATAAAACAGTTATTCACCGCGGAGACGCGGAGAACGCAGAGAAAAACCTTCACCGCAAAGACGCAATGGACGCAAAGAATACTGATTGTTACAACCTCAATCCGGTGAATGACAAACCTGCAGTCGTTCATTATGTATCGCGTCATTGCGAGTGCAGTGAAACAATCTTCTGACTAATTTTATTGGTTTAATTCCATTCCCTGAATTAACATGAGTGTTGGTTTCCAGATGCTGGTCCAGGGTTGTTTCAATTGATGGTTTACTTTGCGTCCTTTGCGTCTTTGCGGTGAATGTTTTTCTCTGCGGCCTCCGTGTCTCTGCGGTAAATTACAGGAACCAAACTAACCAGCAGGACTTGGAGGCGGAACGCTTCCTGTTTATCCACCATGAGCCAGTTCTTCCAGATCCATCCGGTCAATCCGCAGCTGCGGCTGATCCACCAGGCGGTGGAGATCGCGCGCAACGACGGCCTCATCGTCTATCCGACGGACTCCAGCTATGCGCTCGGCTGTCACGTGGGCGACAAGCGCGGCATGGAACGCATCCGCCGCATCCGCGCACTGGGCAGCCGGCATAATTTCACCCTGGTCTGCCGCGACCTTTCGGAGATAGCCACCTACGCCCGCGTGAATAACAGTGCCTACCGCCTGTTGAAGTCGCTGACGCCCGGGCCCTATACCTTTGTCCTGCAGGCCACCCACGAGGTGCCGCGGCGCCTGCAGAACCCGAAACGCAAGACCATCGGCATCCGCGTTCCCGATCATCCCGTCGTGCAGGCCCTGCTCGAGGAGCTGGGCGAGCCACTGATGAGTTCGACGCTGATCCTGCCCGGCAGGGAGCTGCCGGAGACCGATGCCCATGACATGCGTGAACGCCTGGAGCGCGATGTCGACCTGGTGATCGATGGCGGTCACTGCGGCCTGGAACCGACCACCGTCATCGATATGACCGGTGACGTGCCGCGGATTACGCGCCAGGGCTGCGGCGTGGTGGAGGGCCTGGAGGAAGGATGAAATCACCGGCCATAAGGTTATAATCCGCCGATGTTAGAGGTCAGCCTCGTTCAAAAAATCGTCGCCTGGGTACTGCCCGTCCTGTTTGCTATCACTGTCCATGAAGTCGCACATGGCTGGATCGCCGCCCGGCTGGGCGACAAGACCGCCCTCATGCTGGGGCGGCTCACTCTGAACCCGGTGAAACACGTGGACCCCGTTGGCACCATCCTGGTCCCCGGCCTGCTGATGCTGATGCAGACCGGCTTTCTGTTCGGCTGGGCCAAGCCGGTACCGGTGACCTGGCAGAACCTGAAACACCCGAAACGTGACATGGCCCTGGTGGCGGTTGCCGGTCCGGGCGCCAATCTGCTGATGGCACTGGGCTGGGCGCTGGTGATCCGCCTGGGCACGACGCTGGGTGACCCGGGACAGGCGCTGATCTTCATGGGCACCGCGGGTATCTTCATCAATACCATCCTGATGGTGCTGAATCTGTTGCCGCTGCCGCCGCTGGACGGTGGCCGGGTCATGACCGGGTTACTGCCGGGGCCGCTGGCCTGGAAATTCAGCCGTATCGAGCCCTATGGCTTCATGATCCTGCTTGCCCTGCTGGTGACCGGGGTGCTCGGCAAGATCATGTGGCCGGCGATCAGCCTGGTCATGGGCGCACTGGGGCTGCTGTCCGGCCTGCCGGCCGGGGAATTCATGCAGATCCTGTTTGCGTTACTGGGGATATAGGAGAACAACTTGAGCAGTCTGGGTAACAACAGCCGGGTCCTGTCCGGCATGCGTCCCACCGGACGCCTGCACCTCGGGCATTACCACGGGGTACTGAAAAACTGGATCAGGTTGCAGCACGAGTTTGACTGCTTCTTTTTCGTGGCCGACTGGCATGCACTGACCACGCATTACGAGGAGTCCCACATCATCGCCGACAGCGTCTGGGACATGGTCATCGACTGGCTGGCGGCCGGCGTCAATCCGGGCGCGGCCAAGTTGTTCATCCAGTCGCATGTCCCCGAACACGCCGAACTGCACCTGCTGCTTTCCATGGTCACGCCGCTGGGCTGGCTGGAGCGGGTGCCCAGTTACAAGGACCAGCAGGAGAAGCTGCGCGAACGCGACCTGGCGACCTACGGTTTCCTGGGCTACCCCCTGTTGCAGAGCGCCGACATCCTCATCTACGGGGCCGACAAGGTCCCGGTCGGGGAAGACCAGGTGGCGCATGTCGAACTGACCCGCGAGGTCGCGCGCCGCTTCAATCACCTCTACGGACGCGAACCGGGTTTCGAGGAGGCCGCCGAGGCCGCGATCAGAAAGATGGGCAAGAAGAACGCGCGCCTCTACAAGGACCTGCGCAGGCGCTACCAGGAACAGGGCGATCACGAGGCCGTGGGGGTGGCGCATGCACTGATGCAGGAGCAGCAGAACCTGGCCATCAGTGACCGTGAACGTCTGCTGGGCTACCTGGAAGGCGGCGGGCGCATTATCCTGACCGAGCCCGAGGCCCTGCTGACACCCGCCTCGAAGATGCCCGGCCTGGACGGTCAGAAGATGTCCAAGTCCTACGACAACACCATCACCCTGCGCGAGGATCCGCAGGAAGTCACCCGGAAGCTGCGCACCATGCCGACCGACCCGGCGCGCGTCAGGCGCACCGACCCCGGCAATCCCGACGTCTGCCCGGTATGGCAGCTGCACGAGGTGTACTCGGATGACGAGGTCAAGGTCTGGGTGCGGGAAGGCTGCAGCACGGCGGGTATCGGTTGCCTGGAATGCAAGCAGCCGATCATCGACGGCGTGCTGGCCGAACTGGGTCCGATTCAGGAACGCGCGCAGGAATTCGAGACTGACCCGGGGCGGGTGCGGGCCATCGTCAACGAAGGCTCCGAGGCGGCGCGCGACATGGCACGCAAGACCCTGGAAGAGGTTCGCCAGGTCATGGGTCTGGAGTACGACTGAACTACAGGCCTGAAAAAAGAGGTATTTTCGCCGGGAATGGGGTAGAATCCTGCGGACGGCGGAAGTCGTCGCTCGGTCATGCTAATGGCTGTTCCGACCAGGGTAATACATGAGCGAAAATCAAGACTGCGAAGTGCCAGCCGGGATCCCGAAGCAGGAAGAACTCCCCCTCGCCGTTGTTCAGGGCAAGCCCCTGGAAGCATTACCCACCGATCTATACATTCCCCCGGACGCGCTGGAGGTGTTTCTCGAGGCCTTCGAGGGCCCGCTGGACCTGCTGCTCTACCTGATCCGTAAAGAGAACCTCGATATAGTCGATATCCCCATTGCCGAGATAACACGGCAATACACTGATTATATTGAACTTATGCAGAACATGCGGCTGGAACTGGCGGGCGAGTATCTGGTCATGTCCGCCATGCTGGCAGAGATCAAGTCACGCATGTTGCTGCCGCGACCCGCGGCCAGTGAAGAGGACGAGGACGATCCGCGTGCCGAGCTGGTGCGTCGCCTGCAGGAGTACGAACGATTCAAGCAGGCCGCCGAGGACATCGAAGAGCTGCCACGCCTCGGGCGCGATGTGTTCCAGGCGCAGGCCGACGGCGCCGGGCAGCGCGTGGTCCGGTTGCCCCCCGAGGTCGACCTGCAGGACCTGATCGGCGCCTTCCAGGAGGTCATGCAGCGTGCCTCCATGTATGAGCACCACCATGTGCAGATGGAATCGCTGTCGGTGCGTGAGCGCATGTCCAGTGTGCTTACCCGCCTGCAGGCCGGTGAGTTCACCCGCTTCGTGGACCTGTTCACGCTGGAAGAGGGCCGCATGGGGGTGGTGGTGACCTTCCTGGCGGTGCTGGAGCTGGCCAAGGAATCGCTGCTCGAAATCAGCCAGACCGATTCGTTCTCACCGATTCATGTGAAGGCGGCCGGCAGCCCCGAAGCGATCCCCGAAACAATCCCGGAAGCAATCAGCGAACAGGCGACAGCATGACAGATACGGTTGATACAGAAGACACCGCCGAGACGACAGACACCGCGGCTGTCGATATCGGGCCCCTGAAGCACATCCTGGAAGCCGTCCTGCTGGCAGCCGGTCGCCCGCTGAGCCTTGATCAGTTGCAGGCGGTATTCAGCAAAGAGGAACGGCCTGCGCGCGCCGACATGCGCAAGGCGCTGGCCGCGCTGGAAGAGGATTTTGTCGACCGCGGCGTCGAACTGGTCCAGGTCGCCAGTGGCTACCGGATCCAGGTCAGGCAGGAGATGCAGCTCTGGGTATCACGCCTGTGGGAGGAGCGGCCCACCCGGTATTCGCGTGCCCTGCTCGAGACGCTCTCCCTGATTGCCTACCGCCAGCCCATTACGCGTGGCGAGATCGAGGAGGTGCGCGGCGTCACTGTCAGCAGCTCCATCATGAAGACCCTGCTGGAACGCGAGTGGGTGCGTATTGTCGGTCACCGCGACGTTCCCGGTCATCCCGCCATGTACGGCACCACCCGGCAGTTTCTCGACTACTTTGGTCTGAAAGGTCTGGACGAATTGCCGAGCCTGGCCGAGTTGCGTGACCTGAGCACGATCGGTGCCGAGCTGGAGTTCGATCTGATGGATGCTGTTCCGGAGATGCAGATGGAGTCTGCCAATGACGAGGTGGATCTGCCAGCGATTGAAGCTGAGGCCGATCAGCCGGCCACCGGTCCAGAAGAAGACTCCTCGGCCGTCCTGCACTAGCTGGTTCTGCCCGCCACCGGGCCATGGCAGAGCGTCTGCAAAAAGTCCTGGCACGCGCCGGTTACGGTTCCCGCCGCCAGATCGAGTCCTGGATAAGCGCCGGCAGGATCAGCGTCAATGGCAAGCCCGCCGAACTCGGCCTCACGGTCAGCCCTGCAGATGAAATCCGCATCGATGACAAGCCGGTCTCGGTCGCCACTTCCCTTGCCAGGGTCATCCCGCGCACCCTGATCTACCACAAACCCGTTGGCGAGCTGACCACGCGCGCGGACCCGGAGGGACGCCCCACGGTGTTCGATAATCTGCCACGCCTGAAGACCGCGCGCTGGATTGCTGTCGGTCGGCTGGATATGAACACCGCGGGATTGCTGCTGTTCACCACCGACGGTGAACTGGCCAATCGCCTGATGCATCCCTCATCGGAAGTCGAGCGTGAATACGCCGTGCGGGTGCTGGGCAAGGTGGATGCAACAATCCTGGAACACTTGCTCAAGGGAGTTGACCTGGACGACGGCAGGGCGGCGTTTACATCCATTCGCGATGCCGGCGGAAGCGGTGCGAACCACTGGTACCATGTGATCCTGAAGGAAGGTCGTAACCGCGAGGTACGGCGCCTGTGGGAATCGCAGGGGGTGCAGGTCAGCCGCCTGATCCGGGTGCGTTTCGGCCCCATCGAACTGCCGCGCGCGCTGCGCGCGGGCCGCCACCGGGCGTTGACTCGCCAGGAGGTCGTGGCACTTTACCGGGCAGCCGGTCTCACGCCGCCGCCTGCAGCCACCCGGCGAACACCGGTCCGGCACCACGGGCGTACCGGTAAGGCAGGCAAGGGCACCGCAACACAGCGATCGCGGGGCCGCCCGTCGCACAGGCGTTGACCATGCCCTGAAAAAAGCAGAATGTCCCGTTTCCCCCCGGTTTCCCCCATGCCCCCCCGGCACCTGCTCAGGACCTTCGACAGTCTGTACAAGCACTATGGTCCCCAGCACTGGTGGCCGGGCGACTCGCCCTTCGAGATCATGGTGGGGGCGATCCTCACGCAGAACACCGCCTGGTCGAATGTCGAGCGGGCCATCGGCAACCTGATTGCAAAAGACAAGCTGCAGCCGCGCGCCATTATCAACGCGCGCCACGATCACCTGGCCAACTGGCTGCGGCCCTCCGGCTATTTCAATATCAAGGCGCAGCGTCTGAAGAGTTACTGCCGCTGGTATGTGGAGGCAGGGGAATATGCCGGCCTGGAGCCGCTGGAAACCGGCGTGCTGCGAACCGCGCTGCTGGGGGTCAAGGGGGTTGGACCGGAGACCGCCGATGATATCCTGCTGTATGCCTTCGAGCGGCCGGTGTTCGTGATCGACGCCTATACCCGGCGTCTGTTCGCCCGGCTCGGTCTGTATGCCGGCACCGAGGACTACGACACGCTGCGACTCGGCTTCGAGCGGGCCCTCGGTCCCGATGCGGGTCTGTTCAATGAATACCATGCGCTGATCGTGCGACACGCCAAGACGGTGTGCCGGGTAAAACCGGACTGCCGAAACTGCGTCCTGGCGTCCGGCTGCCCGCAGGCCGGTGGCGTACGCGACTGAAGGACTTATAAAATAAGTATATATAACAATGAGCTATAAATATATTCCCGATAAAACAGGTGGCAATAAAGGGACGGTCAGGCAATTTCGGTATAACCTGTAAGACAGGCAGGGGGTGCTGGTGTGCCGGTTCTTCCGCCCCAGTTCGGGAACGGCAAGGAGGGGAGCGAAACATGTTGCTCGCTGAACCACAGTTCCGTTTTATGAATCCACCGCAGTGGTCCGGCAGGCGGCTGCCGTATGTCCTGCTGGTGGCCTTGCTATTGCTGCTCGCGGGTTGCGAGGCAGAGGCGCCACCGGCAAGCGTCGTGAATCTTCCGGCGGTCCCGCAGACCGAAACACCCGACGTGCCCGCCGCTGAAAATGCCCCGGCAATCGAGGCAGAGGGCCTGGAACCGGGGATGGTCAATCCCGGTTATGACGAAAAGCCCGACTGGTTCGTGGAATCCTTCCTGGATATCCGCGAGGACGTGGCCGAGGCGGCCGCGGCTGACAAACGCGTGATCCTGTACTTCTACCAGGACGGTTGTCCCTACTGCAAGAAACTGCTGGATATCAACCTGTCCCTGCATGAAACCGTCGAGAAGATGCGCGGCGGCTTCAACGTGATTGCCATCAATATATGGGGGGACCGCGAGGTTACGGACTTTGACGGGGCTGATACGACAGAGAAGGCATTTGCCAGAGCACTGCGCATCATGTTCACCCCGACGCTGCTGTTCCTGAACGAGCAGAGTGATGTGGTGTTGCGGGTGAACGGTTACTACGCGCCGCACAAATTCAACACCGCGCTCGACTACGCGGCCGTGCACAACGGCAGTGATCCATCGTATCAGCAGTACTATGCCGGGATCGCACCGGCGCCGGCCTCCGGCAAGCTGCACACCGATGACGCCAGCCTCCCGGCCGATGCGCCCCTGGACCGGCGTGACGGCGAGCGGCCGCTGCTGGTATTTTTTGAACAGAAGGACTGCACCGCCTGTGACGAGCTGCACCGCGATGTCCTGCAGCGACCGGAAAGCCGGGAGCAGCTCGCACGCTTTGACAGTGTCCTGCTCGACATGTGGTCGCAGGACCCCGTGCGGCGCCCCGACGGCAAGACCGGCACTGCAGCGGAATGGGCGCGGGAACTGGATGTGAAATACGCGCCCTCGCTGGTGTTCTTCAACCGCGCGGGCGAGGAGGTGTTCCGTGCCGATGCCTACCTGCGCTCATTCCATGTCCAGTCGGTCATGGACTACGTGGCCTCCGGTGCCTATCAGGAGCAGCCGAGCTTTCAGCGCTTCATAGCCTCGCGTGCGGAGGCTCTGGAGGCCCGGGGGATCCATGTCGACCTGACGGACTGATTAGGCGTTTGTTTAGCGCACAGGCGCATGATTGAATAGGTGGAGTATAGGGATGTACAAGCGTCGCAGATTACAGGGGGTGGGAGAACGACGGTAATCCCTCCTGCAAATAGAGGTGCTCAGAAGTAGATTTTCCCCATAGACTGTAACACTAGATTCTACGATGAAGGAGTCGCGCTTTACCGAGAGCCAGATATTCAGCATCCCCAAGGAGGCCAAGGCCGGCATTCCGGTGACGGAGCCATGCCGGAAGCACGGCATGAGCGATGCCAGTTCCTACGAATGGCGTGTCAAGTGCGGTGTCATGGACGTTTCCATGATGATCCGCATGATGGAGCTGGAATATGACCGGTGCCTTTAGAAGATGTACGCGGAGTCGAAGATGGATGCCGAGATATTGCAGAAGGCGATGGCAATAAAGTCCTGAAGTCATCTCTGCGTAAGGAGATGGAAATTCAGGTCGTTACCGGGCGGGGCATTGCGATTAAACTGGCGTGCCGGTTGATTTCGATCAGCGAGACCTGTTAACGGTACCGGCCGAAGGGCTCGGATGAGAATGCCTTGATTGGGGACTGTCGATTGCGGACTGATGACGACCAACCGACTCAGGGGATTTGGGTTGTGTTTTCTGTGCCTGCGCAATGTGAAGGGCTACCCGTACAACCAAAAGCATGTGTAACGTATTTACAGCGAACTGAAACTCAATCTCAGGATCAAGCCGGAACAGCGCCTGCAGCGGGATGTGCCGGATCCGCTGGTGTTCCCGGGTAAATCAACGAGATGTTGACCATGGACTTCATGCATGACCGGTTGGCCGATACCCGCGGCTTCCGGAACTTTATCGTGATTGATGACTACAATCGGGAAGTCCTGGGTATCGAGGTGGATTTATCGAAACTCTCTGCCCGATTTATCCGGACGCTGGAACGCATTATGGAGTGGCGCGAGAAGCCGATCACTACATATCTGATTTTCTCAGTTTAATGACAAATGGAAATAGCTGAGTCCAAGGGCCAGAAGTCCGATTTTGATAATAATTGGCTCCTGACTCACTTAGAGACCATACTCCATCAGCAGATATATGAAGGTCTTCCAAACCAGCCGGACCTTTGAACACTGTGCTTCTGGAGATGTGCTCATACTTGTAAGGGTTGCTTTCCTGTCGGTTATAATTCAGTTTATTAATATAAGAGGTAGCATTTCCATAGGACCGGGAGAGTAACAAGGTATAGCTGTCATATGAGGCATTCAAAACAGCGACGCCTTGTAATTTGTTTACGGTTTCAGGGACATAAAATCTGTATATTGGAGTTGGATTAACTGTTCCATCAGTTTCTATTTTATACCCAAGTACATGTGATCCTACGCTGGTGCTGGTGCTGAACTGGCCAGTCCATAAGATATCCTGGTTTTCATGGTCCTTGCTTGTACTCAAAAAGGACGTTTTGAAATTATATTCACTACCTCCAAAATCCACGCTCGTTTTGAATCCTAATTTAATCTCGCTTTCTATTCCATATGTTGGCGTTGCATCGCTTTGTCTGAAAAAATGCAAATCACCCCCATTTGGAACAATAAAGTAATCACCACTTACAACCAAGCCACCCACATGGCCCATATATTTCGAGTTGTTGCTGTTTTTCAAGTGATAAACATCTGTGACTCTGTTTGTAACAGTGCTGTATTTTATGACCACGCTCGGATTATAAGAAATCTTGTCTTTATCTTTGTGATAAAGACTCATGTAAATATAATCATCTTCAGTTACATGTATCCCTTGAGGAATATAATCATATTCCAGCCACGGAATACGCCATAAGTTCGACGCTTTGTACAGGCCATCAACATTGTCATATGCATTAATTGTGTCCGTCTCTTTTGCATTTGTATTGTCACAACCATAGCATTGGAAGCCTGTTTCCGAACTGGTTGTGCTGTCTGGCTGGGACTGCTGGCCGTCCACCGTAACATCAATGGCATATCTGCTACTGTTGCCAGCCAGGTCGTACGCAGTTGCCCATATCGTTGCAGGCCCATCTGCATGCGTAGATGAGTCCCAGTCAAATGTATAGGGATAGGACGTATCATCGCCAACCCAGGCCCCGTCTATTGCAAAGGTGACCTTGGTGACGCCGGTATTATCTATTGCCGCTGCACCGATCTGGGTGTTGCCCGTGACCGTCATGTTGTTACCCGGCGTGGTGATTATCACGCTGGGTGCCTCGGTATCCAGACCCTGATTACTGACCGTGACATAGACGGTATACTTGGCTGTATTGCCAGCCGCATCAAATGCGGTGGCCTGTACTTGTGCAGTACCATCGGTATGCGTGTTGGTGTCCCAGTTGAATGTATAGGGCGCGGATGTATCCCTGCCAACCCAGGCCCCGTCTATTGCAAAGGTGACCTTGGTGACGCCGGTATTATCCATTGCCGCTGCACCGATCTGGGCGTTACCCGAGACCGTCGAGCCAGCGCCTGGCCAGAAGATCACTGTGGCGGGTGACTCGGTATCAGCATGGGCTTGGCCTTGCATCAGCAGGACAAAAAGGCCGAGCAGGATGGTGGTCTGGATGATCCGGGTTAATGTGTTCACAATAGCTCTCTCTGTTAATATCATGATGGTTAAATCGGCAGCACGGTTATAATCCGTGTGACGGTCGTCTCGTTTTCTCCATCCTAGAGAGCATCGAATCTCGATTGAGTGATGCAGATCGCAGGTTGAGGCCTGCCAAACCGGTTTCGGTGTGTAACCGGCATATCCTGTGAGTTCACGGGCTCGCCATACCATTGGCAGTGAGTGGATGGCCGGCTGGGTTCTGGAGCCCGGATGCAACAAACCGGCGGTGAGGCCTGGCATCGTTGTCACTGTGTCGTTAGCTATCCTACTTGGGAGGTAAGCAAGTCGCGTGCCAGGTTATCTATATAGTTAGAATATAAACATATTATTCTAAGCTATTGTGTCAGATTATTATCATTATGTCGTCATACAGCGACGTAAAATTATCGAGGAGGCTATTATTACATGTTAATCAATATCATAATGCGTCTGCATATGGCGACATAAATGATTTTTAAGCAACAGCGAAGGCCATATTGGCAACTAGCCTGGTATTATTTTTATTTATATACTTAGAATATAAACATATTATTTTAAGCTATTGTGTCAGATTATTGTTGCTCTGTCGTCTTTCCACGACGGAAAAAAACGTAGTTCAAGATTATTATAAAATTATTCAATAGATTATAATGTCTGTATCTGGCGACAAGAATGGGTCATTAGTGATAGCGAATGCTATATTGGCCACTAATCTGGTATTTCGTTTGGCCTTGTTAATCTATCAAATAAACAACAACATAGGCCCCAGGAAGAAGGTAAGGTGTGTCGATCGCGAGTCGTTCTGTGAGTTTGGATGAGGACCCAAGAATATCGTTACTGTCATTTAGATGATATTTCATTGAGATACCAATATTTGATATTTATATTTGTAGACAGTTCTGAAACTGGACGCAGCGCCAGCTATCCATAAGTCCCGGTATTGGCCGATGCTGTGAAAAACCCGGTTTCTGCTGTTATCACAGTTTTCAACAACCCAAATTCTTTACACCAACAGAAATACCCCGCCTCTGCGCGGGTCGCCGGCACCGCTGAATCCCCGCTTGTCATGGATGACGGTATGGGTGCCACCGAAGAACAGGTTTTTTTCCGCCCAGCGGTTATGGCTGGGGTAACCGGCACAGACTTCATCCACTGCCGCATCGGGTAATCCAGGCTCGATACTGAGCAATTCCTGCTCGACATGGAGTCTCGGGCTGTCAACTGCATCGCGCACACTCATCCCGAAGTAGCACAGATTGTTCAGTGTCTGCAGAATGGCGGTGCGCAAGCGGTTGGAACCGCCCGAGCCGGTTGCGATCACGCGATCGGGCTCGATGGCAAGGGTAGGTGCCATCATGGATGAAACCCGCACCGCGGTATCCCAGCAGTGGAATCCGTCCGGGTTGAGGTCCTCTTCCCCCAGCATGTTATTCAGCATGATTCCCGTGCCGGGCAGTACATAACCCGAGCCCTCGCCATTGGAGAGGGAGAGTGATGCGGCATTTCTCTCGGCGTCCACGACACTGATGTGGGTGGTTCCACGGCTGTTGACGGGGTGCCCTGCCAGGGCCGCGCGGAAGCGCGCTAGCGTGTCCGGATGAAGGATGTGCCCGTCGCTCCCGTCCCCGGTCTGAGCGTTTTCCATCCGCGCCAGGTTGGTCTGCTTCATAACCTCGGCCAGCAGTTCAAGGTAATGCGCGGAGCCGAATTCACCCTGGTCATGCGCTTCCAGCAGGGCGTGGGCAAAACATATCAGGCTGCCGCCGCTGGAAGGCAGCGGGTTGGTCAGTATCCGTGCCTTTCGGTAGTGATAAGCCAGGGGTTCACGTTCCACTACCTTGTAGTCGTACAGATCGGTCTTTTGCAGGTAACCGCCGCCGGACCCGCAGGCCGCGATCAGCCCGGCCCCCATCTCGCCCTGGTAAAACAGTTGTTCTCCCTCTATGGCCAGCAATTCCAGCGCATCCGCCAACTCGGGCTGGCGCAGGGTTTCGCCGGCCACCACCAGGCTGTCATCGACCTGGTGACTTGAATAGATGCTACGGGCGCTCGCGGTGGACAGATAGACGGGCTTGACGACACTGAATATATAGGCCTGCAGCCTGTTGATTGCGATGCCGTTGCGCGCAAAATCCACCGCCGGCCTGACGATCTCCCGCATTGGCAGACTGCCCAGTTCGGCGTGAATCCGGAACAGGCCCTTGATGGTGCCGGGCGTGGCAATACTGCCCATGCCGATATGAAATTCCTGCTGTACCGTGCCGAAGTCAGCGAGTATGGGGTAGAAATCCAGTTCGGCCTCGGGACGCCTGTGCAACGGTGTCTGTACGAAAAAGTCATACAGGGTGTTTCTGCCGCTACCCTGGTGTGCCAGCAGAAAGCCGCCGCCGCCCAGCGAGGTCAGCACGGGTTCCGCTACGCAGGCGGTGCACAGCCCGGCAAGGGCCGCATCAAAGGCATTTCCGCCTGCCTCCAGCACCCACGCCGCCGCCTCTGCGGTGGCCGGATGCCCGGCCGCCACGGCGCCCTTCATTGCGCCTCCATCCAGAGAAAGCGGTAGGCCACACGGTACGAACAGGTGTGGAGAAGCAGGACTGGCGGCATGGCTATGACGGGAGCCGTTCCAGCTCCACCAGTCCGCCCGTATTCTTGGTTTCCACCTTGCGGTAGAGGTCGTAGAGCGCGGCCTGCAGCGCCTCCTCTATGGTCGGGTGGTAAAAGGGCATGCGCAGCAGGTCACCGGCGCCCAGGCCCTGCTCGATGCACCAGCACAGCAGCTGGGCCAGGTGCTCGCACTGGGGCCCGATCATCTCGGCGCCGAGCAGGCGGCCGCTTTGCGGGTCGCCATAGACCCGCAGGATGCCCTTGTTCTTGCCCATGACGAGGGCGCGGCCCACCGGGCCGAAGCGGATCTCGCCGATGGCGCTACTGTCCGGGTCGAGCTCGTTCCAGCGGCTGCCGACCGTGCAGATATTGGGGTCGCAGAAGTTGATCGCGAGCGGTGTCTTGCGGCGGAAGGCGGCCGTCTCGTCATGGGCGGCGTTGTAGCCGGCGATTTTGCCCTCATCCCCGGCCTCGTGCAGGATCATGCGCTCCCCCGTGACGTCGCCGGCCAGGTACACCGGGAGGTCGGCAAGCTGCAGGGTGTTCGGGTTGCACGCCGGCATGCCGTGCTCGTCCAGCGTCACGCCGAGGTTCTCCAGGCCCAGATTCTCGACGTTCGGCACGCGTCCGATACTGCACAGGACCTTGTCGACCAGCACGCTGTGCTCGCCGGCGGTCACCTTGAGCCGGTCACCCGCCACCTCGATTTGAGCGGGCCTGCCCAGGTGCAGCGGGAATTCCCGACCGAGGATCTCGATGGCGGTGCGCGCGACCTCCGGGTCCCGGATGCCGCCGATGCTGTCGAGCTGGTCGAAGCCGGTCACGCTGATGCCGAGGCGGTGCAGGCTCTGGCCGAGTTCCAGGCCGATGGTGCCGAGACCGATCACGCCGATGGCGGCGGGCAGATCCTCGTACTCGAAGAATTCGTCGGTAGTGATGATGCGGTCGCCGAAGGCCTGCCACGGTGCCGGTACCAGGGGTCGTGAACCGGTGGCAATGACCACGCGTCCCGCACGAATGCGTTGTTCCCCGACTTCCAGCAGGGTCGGTTCGATGAAGCGGGCGTAGCCCTCGATGAATTCATCGCCCAGTTTGTCGGTACTGTGTTCCAGAACGCGGTCGACGAAGATATCACGCAGGTTTTGCACGTGCTCCAGCGCCTCCGGCAGGTCGAGCCTCAGGTCGTCATGACCCGATATGCCATAGCGTCCCAGGTGGGTGCGGCGGTGGAAGTCCTCCGCGACCTGGATCATGGCCTTGGACGGCATGCAGCCGACCCGGGCGCAGGTGGTGCCGGCCTCGCCGCCATTGATGAGCACGAAGCTCTTGCGGGCGCGCCGCACCTGGCCCATGGCGTTGAGCCCGGCGGTGCCCGAACCGATGATTGCTACGTCAACTGTCTTCTCTGTCACGCGTCTCTCGCCTGTTGGTCTGTTAAGGAATTCTTTATGCCTTCGAAGTGAAGTGCAGCAGCCCGTCGTTCCCGTTCCTGCCGGGTCAGTGCCTGCGGGGGGCGAACTGCTGCCCGGTAATCCCCCTGCTCTCCGGTCCGAGCAGGTAAAGGAAGGGCTTGATGACATCTTCGGGGTCGCAAAGCAGCTTGCGGTTTTCGGCCGGGTAGGCGATGACCCGCATGGCGGTCCGCGCCGGGCCCGGGTCGACGCTGTTGACGCGCACCCCGGTATTCGTCTCCAGCTCTTCGGCGAGCAGTTGCATGAAGCCCTCGAGGCCGGCCTTGGAAACGGCGTAGGCACCCCAGTAGGCTTTGCCGCGACGCCCGCTGCTGTCCGAGGTGAACACGATCGAGGCGTCGTCCGGCCGGTACAGCAATTCCAGGCAGGCCTTGGTCAGCAGGTAGGGTGCATTCAGATTGATCTGCAGGGTCTCGAACCAGAGTGCATCGTCATAGCTGTCGATCGGTGTCAGGGCCCCGAGCACGGCGGCGTTGTGGACCAGGCCGTGAAGTCGTCCGAATTCCTTGTCCAGGACCCCGCCCAGGGTCTGGTAGTCCTCCGCTGTCGCACCCTTGAGATCCATGGGATAGAGGGCCGGTTCGGGGTGACCGGCGGCCACGATCTCGTCATAGGCGCTTTCCAGTCCGCGCACGTTTTTGTCCAGCAGCACCAGGCTGGCACCCTGGGCGGCGCAGGCGGTGGCCAGGGCGCGGCCGATGCCACCGGCGGCGCCGGAGATGAGAATCACCCGGTCCTGCAGCTGTTGGGTACGGGGTTCCCATTCGGTCTTGATTGTCTGAATGTCTTGCATGAGGGTTCAACCGTTTTGAGCGTGTTATGGCAAGGGGTGTGTCCGATAGTAACAGCCAGATCTGCGCGAACTAATGCGCGCTTTCCGGTTCGCAGCGGGATTCCACCCTGCGCGTGGCCCGTTCGATCTGTTGCAGCTCCGGTGCCTGCTTCCTGGCGGCGATCCCCAGTTCAGTGAATTTCCTGGCACCCGGCAGGACGCGTGAATCGAACGAACCAACCGCCTTGTTGAAGGCGTCCACGCTGCTGTCCAGGCTGCGGCCGAGTTTCGCCAGGTGTTCGGCAAAGGTGGCGAGGCGCAGGTACAGTTCGGTGCCGACGACACGGATAAGCTCCGCGTTCTCGGCCAGGGCCTCCTGGCGCCAGCCGTAGGCGATCGCGCGCAGCAGGGCCACCAGGCTGGTGGGCGTGGCGAGGATGACGTTGTCCGAGAGTGCGTCCTCGAGCAGCTTGTGGTCGATCTCCAGGGCGCTGCTGAGAAACTGGTCGCCGGGGATGAACAGCACGATAAAGTCGGGGCTGCGGGGGAACTGTTCCCAGTAGGCCTTGCCGGCGAGTTCGCGTACCCGCTCGCGGACATTGCGGGCATGGTGCTGGAGATGGCGCTTGCGCACCTTATCGTCGCCGGCCTCCACTGCGGCGAGGTAGGCATCCAGCGGTGTCTTGGAGTCCACCACGATCTCGCGCTTGTCGGGCATGCGGATGACCATGTCCGGGCGCTGCGTGCCGTTGTCGGTCTGTACCGATTCCTGCTCCTGGAAATCGCAGTGTTCGACCATGCCGGCCAGTTCGGCCAGTCGCTTGAGGGTCAGTTCGCCCCATTGGCCGCGCACCTCCGGGCGGCGCAGGGCCTGCACCAGGTTGCGGGTCTCCGACTGCAGCAGGCGGTGCGAGTCCGCCATGGTTTCCAGATGCCGGGTCAGTGCGCCGTGCGCCTCCTGGCGTTCCTTCTCCATGCTGCGGATCTGCGACTCGGTCTTGTCGAGGGCCTCGCGTATCGGTTTGACCAGGTTCTCCACGGCCTGTTCACGCCGGGCGAGGTCGCTGTCCGCCTTGACCTGGAACTGCTTGAGGTTTTCCTGCGCCAGGCGGAGGAACTGGGCGCTGTTCTCCTTCAGGACATTGCCTGCGAGGGCGTTGAAGGTTTCTTTCAGGTTGCGGGTGGCCTGCTGGAAGCTGGCCTCTTTCTGCGCCGCCGCCTTGCGTTCATAACTGAGGGCGACCGTCAATCGCGAGAGCTTGTTGCGCAGTCGGGTGATCTGGCGGTTTCCGATGAGGTAGGCGGCGATGGCACCGATCTCGATGGAAATGACCGCAACGATTATCAGGAGGCTGGGCTGGCTGATCTCCATGAGGCTACATTATGCCACTGTTTGACCGATGGATGATGGCGCGCAGCGGCGCATCAACCCGGCGATGCATCACGCCGGCTGCTCCATCCGGTCCAGCCATGCCAGCAGTTCCCCCGGCTCTTCGAGCAGGGCGTCGGCCTGCCACTCCTGCGGCCGGTCACTTTCCCGGAAGTAGCCGAACAGGGCGACCAGGGTGTGCATGCGGGCATTCCTGCCGGCCTCGATGTCGCGTTGCGCGTCACCGATATAGACGCACTGGTCCGGCGTGCTGCCGGCCTGTTCGCAGGCATGCAGCATCGGTGCCGGGTGCGGCTTGCGTTCGTTCAGGGTGTCGCCGCTGATAACGCAGGCGGCGCGCCCGTACAGGCCCAGTTCCTTCAGCAGCGGTTCTGTCAGCCAGGCCGGCTTGTTGGTGACCACCCCCCAGTTGAGTCCGCGCTGTTCGAGCTGCCCGAGCAACTCGCTCATGCCGGGGAAGGGTCGCGTCCGCCTGGCGATGTTGTCGCGATACACGGCCAGCAGGCGCAGGCGCAGCGGGTCGAAGTCGGGGTGCGACTCGGGCAGTGAGAAACCGAGTTCGATAAGCGCCTTGCCGCCATGCGAGACCACTCCGCGGATAGTGTCGAAGGGGAGGGGGGCACGGCGGTTCTCCGCCAGAACGGTATTCAGCGCGTCGGCAAGGTCCGGGGCGGTGTCCAGCAGGGTACCGTCCAGGTCAAACAGGACTGTGCTTATCCGCATGGCATTGGCTGGATCAGGCCTTTCGGAAGCTGGCCAGGTAATTGACAGACACGTCCCTGCCGAGGCGGTATTCCCGTGTCAGCGGGTTGTAGCTCATCCCGCTGATATCGGTGAGCTCGAGGCCGCTGGCACGTGCCCAGGCCTCCATCTCCGAGGGGCGGATGAACTTGGCGTATTCGTGGGTGCCCCGGGGCAGCATGTTGAGGATGTATTCCGCACCGATCACTGCAAACAGGTAGGCCTTGGGATTGCGGTTGATGGTCGACAGGAACACATGACCGCCGTCCCTGACCAGGGTGGTGCAGGCCTTGATGACCGCGGCCGGGTCGGGTACGTGCTCGAGCATCTCCAGGCAGGTGACCACGTCGAATCCGCCGGGCTCGTCACTGGCCAGTTGTTCGGCCGTGGTCTGCCGGTAATCGATGTCCAGTTCCGATTCATGCTTGTGCAGCCGGGCGACGTTCAGCGGAGCCTTGCCCATGTCGATCCCGGTCACCTGCGCACCCAGCGCGGCCATGCCCTCGGACAACAGACCGCCGCCACAGCCCACATCCAGTACCCGTTTGCCGGCGAGTTTCACCCGTTCATTGATGTAATCCAGCCGCAGCGGGTTGATATCGTGCAGGGGCTTGAACTCGCTGTTGGGGTCCCACCAGCGCGCCGCCAGTTTCTCGAACTTGGCGATTTCACCCGGGTCGACGTTGTGCTTGCTTGCGGACATGCGTGTCATCACTCCTGGCGGTTTGTGCTGCCGATACGGGCCTGCCAGTGACAGGCCCGGTCGAGGATCCCTGTTTCATCAAGGGTTGTCAGCTGGCGTTCCTTGAGCAGGTGCTGGCCGGCCACCCAGACATCGGTGACCTGTTCACGTCCACAAGCATATACCAGTTGCGAAACCGGATCATACAAAGGCTGTGATTCGATGGTATCCAGGCTTACGGCGGTGATATCGGCCCACTTGCCGGGACTGAGCGAGCCGGTTTCCCCCGCCAGCCCGAGGGCGCGGGCACCGTTGAGGGTTGCCATCCTGAGTGCCGTGTGCGCCGGTACGGCGCTGGCGTCATTGCTGGTGGCCTTGCCCAGCAGCGCAGCGCTGCGCATTTCACCGAGCATGTCGAGGTCGTTGTTGCTGGCGCTGCCGTCGGTGCCGAGCGCGATATTGATGCCGGCTTCTGCCAGGGCGGCCACCGGGCAGAAGCCGCTGGCGAGTTTCATGTTTGATTCAGGACAATGCACGACATGCGCGCCGGCCGCCGCGAACTCCCCGACCTCGGCGGCGGTCAGCTGGGTCATGTGCACAGCCACCAGGCTGGGAGACACCAGGCCCAGCTCATGCAGGCGTTGCAGCGGGCGTTTGCCCGAGCTCTCCAGGGCCCGGTCGATTTCATCCCGGGTCTCGTGCACATGCATGTGGATGCCGATGTCGAGTTCGTCGGCCAGCACCCGGATATGTTCCAGCGGTTCGTCGGAGACGGTGTAGGGTGCATGCGGGGCGAACAGTGTATGGATCAGCGGATCCCCGCGGAAGCGGTCGTGCACCGCCAGGCCCTTGGAGATGTATTCATCGGCGTCCTGGGCCCACACGGTGGGGAAGTCGATCACGATGAGACCGACGCAAGCGCGCATCCCGCTGTGAGCGGCAACCCGGGCGCTGACATCCGGGTAGAAGTACATATCGTTGAAGCAGGTGGTTCCGCTGCGCAGCATCTCGGCGATCGCGAGCTGGGTGCCGTCATGCACGAATTCTTCGTTGACCCAGCGTGATTCGGCCGGCCAGATGTGCTTGTTCAGCCACTCGTCCAGCGGCAGGTCGTCTGCGAGTCCACGCAGCAGGCTCATGGCTGCGTGGGTGTGGGTGTTGACCAGGCCCGGTATCAGCAGGTGCCGGTCGAGCTCATGCTCGATCCCGGCTGAAAAACGGGCGCGTGCCAGGTCTGTGGGCAGGATTTCGAGGATGCGTCCTTCATGGACGGCAAGGCTGTGGTGCGTATAGACCGTGTCCTCCGGTTCTACCGGGACAATCCAGCGGGCATGGATCAGGCTGTCGATGGTCTGCATGCAGCGGTTCCGCGCGTTCAGGTGCAGTGGCGAGTATAGCCAGGGCCGCAGACCGGAGGGAGGGCAGGCACTGTCATGTCGGCCGCGCTGTCAGGTGGCATTGTGCAGATGCACATCCCGCTGCGGGTAGGGGATGCTGATGCCGTTCTGGTCGAATGACAGCTTGATGTGCTCCATCAGGTCCGCGCGTACCGTCCAGTAGTCGTCGCTGTTGACCCAGGGGCGTACATTGAGATTGACGCTGTTGTCGGCCAGTTCGGCCACTGTGACCGAGGGTGCCGGATCTTTCAGGATTCGCCCATCGGCGGCAAAGGCCGCCTCGATCAGCTGTTTGGCATTGCGGATATCGTCGTCGTAACCGATGCCGAACACCAGGTCGATACGCCGTGTCGGGCGCGCGGAGATGTTGGTGATCGGGCCTGCGTAGATATGGCTGTTGGGGACAATGATTTCGCGGTTGTCCCCGGTCCGCAGGATGGAGTTGAAGATGCGCACCTCCTCGACGATCCCGGTAATGCCGGCGGCCTCGATCAGGTCACCGGTCCTGAAGGGGCGGAAGATGATCAGCATGACGCCGGAAGAGAAATTCGCGAGCGAGTCTTTCAGTGCCAGGCCGATGGCCAGGCCGGCTGCGCCGAAGATCGCGATCAGCGATGTAGTCTGGACGCCGAGCTGGTCGAGCGCGGCAATGATGACCGCCAGCAGCAGGACGGTATAGAGGATATTGCCCAGGAACGACACCAGCATGGCATCGATGCCGGCCCTGTCCATCAGGCGCCTGGCAATACGGACAAGGACCTTTGCCAGCCAGCGGCCGATAATGAGGATGGCCAGTGCCAGGACAAGGCGAATCCCCCAGGGGATGAGATAGGTGTTGATCAGTTCGGGATCGAGTAGCTGTTCCGGGTTCATGGTGTTTCCGTGCGCAGAAATAAAAAGACCCATCGCCTGCAGCAGGCGATGGGTCCCGGGTTAGTGCAATGTGCGGTTGCTTACTTCTGCCGCGTTACACCGATGGTGACTTCAACGCGGCGGTTCTGGGCACGACCCGCGCGGGTGGAGTTGTCAGCCACCGGGCTGGACTCGCCCATGCCGCTGATCGACATCATACTGGAGTCGACACCGTGGCCGGCCAGGTAATCGCGAACCGATGTCGCACGACGCAGTGACAGCTGCTGGTTGTAGGACTCGGGTCCGGTGCTGTCGGTATGACCGACGATTCTGACGCTTTCAACCTTGCCGTTGCTGGTGATCTTGCTGGCGACGTCATCAAGCTGCTGCTTGCCTTCGGCTTTCAGGCTGGCACTGTCGAAGTCGAACAGGGCGCCGGCCGACAGGGTCACGGTCTCGTAGGCAACAGGTGGCGGAGCCGGCGCGACGGGTGGCGGTGCTACAACCTCTGCTACGGGTTCCGGGAACAGCTCCGGATCGCAGGCCTTGACTGCGGTGTTCTTGCTCCAGGACGACGTGCGTACGCAGTTGCCCGAGCCGTCGGTGACGATGTGCTTGGCGCTGTCACCGAGGTTGCCTGCACCTGCCTTGCCGCCTTCGTGGGCCACTGCGATATTGGCCATCAGGGCTGATGAGGCGACAGCCGCCATCAGGACGTTAAGAGATAGATTCTTCATTGTTACAACTCCTGTGATTTGTGTACAAAAATGTATAAAGCTGTCCCGTGGCGGGTATTCTAGACACATACAAGGCCAAAGGCTAGTGGTTTTCAAGGCTTTTTGTCAACAGAAATATCCTTAGAATCAGTCGCCTGAATCCACTGAACAGGAATAGGGAGTGACCATGGAAGACCGCCACGATTCAATCCGTGCCATTCGCTGGGAGGAGGGCCGCCTGTGCCTGCTCGACCAGCGCCGCTTGCCGTTCCAGGAGGATTATCTCTACCTGGATGATGCGGCCGGGGTGGCCGCCGCGATTCGCGACATGGTGGTTCGTGGTGCCCCGGCCATCGGCATCACGGCGGCCTTCGCCGTGGTGCTGGCCGCCCGGCAACGCCAGGCACAGGCGCCGGGGGACTGGCGCGCCCTGCTGGACGAGGATATCCGCCTGCTGGCTGCCGCCCGTCCCACAGCGGTGAACCTGAACTGGGCGCTGCAGCGGATGCAGGCCTGTCTGGCGGGTGCCGGGGCGGACCCCGGGGCGGCGCTGCTCGAGGAGGCATACCGTATACATACAGAGGATGTCGCTGCCAATCACTGCATGGGCGATCACGGTGCCGGTCTGATCCAACCCGGGGATGCCGTGCTGACGCATTGCAACACGGGTTCGCTGGCAACCGGCGGTTACGGGACCGCGCTGGGCGTGATCCGCAGTGCCTGGAAGGCCGGAAAACTGACCGGGGTCTATGCCGGTGAGACCCGGCCCTGGCTGCAGGGTGCCCGCCTGACGGCATGGGAACTGGCCCGTGACCGCATCCCGGCCACCCTGATCACCGACAGCGCAGCGGCCTTCCTGATGCAAAGGCAGGGTGTGCAGTGGGTGATCGTGGGCGCCGACCGGGTGACCGCCAACGGTGACGTCATCAACAAGATCGGCACCTACAACCTGGCCATCAACTGCCGCCATCACGGTGTCGGCTTCATGGTGGCGGCGCCGCGCTCCACGCTGGATTTCTCGCTGGCCAGTGGCCAGGCGGTGGTGATCGAGGAGCGCGGGGCGGACGAAATCCTGAGCCTGGGCGGTGAGCGCATCGCCGCACCCGGTGCCTCGGCCTGGAATCCCGCCTTCGACGTGACCCCGGCGGAACTGGTCGACTACCTGGTGACCGAGGCGGGTGTGATCGAGGCCCCGGACAGGCAGAAACTGGCCGCCTTGCGCCCCCCGGCCTAGCTGGCCCCGTTTCCGTTATCAAACCACCGCATGGTCGGCAGGGGCCCTCAGCGGCCCCAGAAAAGGCTGACTGCATGATGTAGTGGGGGAGGCGAGTATGCTAAAATCCCCTGTCTTGATTGCTCTCGATCGCCGTGAGGCGTTTTTTTATTGCCCAGCAACTGGATGACATGGACCAGCTAGTCCCTTCCAAATGAACGAATTCGCCAAAGAAATCCTGCCCGTCAATCTCGAAGACGAGATGAAGCAGTCCTATCTCGATTACGCCATGAGCGTGATCGTCGGGCGTGCCCTGCCCGATGTGCGCGACGGGTTGAAGCCGGTGCACCGCCGTGCGCTGTATGCGATGAGCGAACTGGGCAATGACTGGAACAAGGCCTACAAGAAGTCGGCCCGCATCGTCGGTGACGTGATCGGTAAGTACCATCCGCATGGCGACACCGCGGTCTACGACACCATCGTGCGCATGGCGCAACCCTTCTCGCTGCGCTACATGCTGGTCGACGGCCAGGGCAACTTCGGTTCCGTCGACGGCGATTCGCCGGCCGCCATGCGTTACACCGAGGTGCGCATGGCGCGCATCGCGCATGAGCTGATCGCCGATATCGACAAGGAAACGGTCGATTACATACCCAACTACGACGAGACCGAGCGGGAACCGGCGGTGTTCCCGACCCGCGTGCCGAACCTGCTGGTCAACGGCTCGGCCGGCATCGCCGTGGGCATGGCCACCAATATCCCGCCGCACAATCTCACCGAGATTACCAACGCCTGCCTGGCGCTGATCGATAATCCGGACATCGATGTGGCCGGGCTCATGGAGCATGTGCCGGGACCGGACTTCCCCACGGCCGGCATCATCAACGGGGTGCGCGGCATCCACGAGGCCTACCGCACCGGTCGTGGCCGTATCTACATCCGTGCCCGCAGCCACATCGAGGATCGCGAGGCCAAGGGCCGCCAGTCCCTCGTCATTACCGAGCTCCCCTACCAGGTCAACAAGGCGCGCCTGCTCGAGAAGATCGCCGAGCTGGTCAAGGACAGGAAGGTCGACGGCATCTCGGGCCTGCGCGACGAATCGGACAAGGAAGGCATGCGCATGGTCATCGACCTGAAGCGCGGCGAGGTCGCCGAGGTCGTGCTGAACAACCTCTACCAGCACACCCAGTTGCAGAACGTGTTTGGCATCAACATGGTGGCCCTGGTTGACGGGCGGCCGCGGCTGCTGAACCTGAAGGAATGCCTGGAGGCGTTCGTTCGCCACCGCCGCGACGTGGTGACACGCCGCACGGTGTTCGAACTGAGAAAGGCACGCCAGCGTGCCCATGTACTGGAAGGCCTGGCCATTGCCCTGGCGAACATCGACGAGGTGATCGCGCTGATCAAGGGCTCGCCCAACCGCGCGGCCGCCAGGGAGGCCCTGATGGGGCGTAGCTGGGAGCCCGGCGTGGTCACCAGCATGCTGGAACGCGCCGGTGCCGATGCCTCGCGCCCGGAGGGGCTGGATGACAGCTTTGGCCTGCACGACGAGGGTTACCGGCTCTCCGACACCCAGACCCAGGCGATTCTGGACCTGCGCCTGCACCAGCTGACCGGGCTGGAACAGGACAAGATCGTCACCGAGTACAAGGAGCTGCTCGACGAGATCGAGAGGCTGCTCAGGATCCTCAACAACCCGGACCGGCTGATGGAGGTGATCCGCGAAGAGCTGACGGCGCTGCTCGACCAGTACGGCGACGAGCGCCGCACCGAGATCATGAC
Source organism: uncultured Ectothiorhodospiraceae bacterium (assembly GCA_947258845.1). Classification (GTDB taxonomy): domain Bacteria; phylum Pseudomonadota; class Gammaproteobacteria; order UBA9214; family UBA9214; genus CAMYJZ01. The sequence continues at coordinate 49,159 of CAMYJZ010000004.1, forward strand.
CGATCACCTGGACCTCACGCTGGAAGACCTGATCACCGAGGAGGACGTGGTGGTCACCCTCTCGCATGCCGGTTACGCGAAGTCCCAGCCCTTGACGGACTACCGGGCGCAGCGGCGCGGCGGGCGCGGCAAGAGCGCTGCCGATGTCAAGGAAGAGGACTTCATCGACAAGCTGTTCATCGCCAGCACCCACGACACCATCCTGTGCTTCTCGAGCCGTGGCAAGGTGTACTGGCTCAAGGTCTACGAACTGCCGCAGGCCGGTCGCGGTGCACGCGGCAAGCCGATCGTGAACCTGCTCCCGCTGGAGACCGGCGAGCGCATCAACGCCGTCCTGCCGATCCGCGAGTTCACCGCCGACCACTACGTGTTCATGGTGACCGCGCTGGGTACGGTAAAGAAGACCGCGCTGTCCGATTTCTCCCGCCCGCGTGCCAGCGGCATTATCGCCATCGACCTCAGGGATATTGATTACCTCGTGGACGTCGCCATTACCGATGGCTCGCGTGACATCATGCTGTTCAGTGATGCCGGCAAGGTGATTCGCTTCAGCGAAGAGGATGTCAGGCCGATGGGCCGGACTGCCTGTGGTGTGCGCGGTATCAAGCTGCAGTCCGGACAGCGTGTGATATCCATGCTGATTGCCAGCGACAGCCCGGTACTCACGGCAACCGAGAAAGGTTACGGCAAGCGCACCCTGGTGGATGACTATCCGGTCTACGGCCGTGGCGGGCAGGGCGTGATCGGGATACAGGTCAACGAGCGCAATGGCAATGTCATCGGCGCCGTACATGCCGATGACAATGACGAAGTGATGCTGATCAGCGACGGCGGCACCCTGGTGCGTACCCGGGTCAACGAGATCTCCGTCATGGGGCGCAATACCCAGGGCGTACGCCTGATCGCCCTCTCGAAGAATGAAAAGCTGGTCGGTATGGAACGCATCATCGAGGTCAGGGAAGAGGGCGCAGAAGGCGATGAAGGCGAAGAGCTTGCTGACACATGAGTGACCGGATGAGGTCCTGAATGACACCGGTCTATAATTTCAGTGCCGGGCCCGCGACCCTGCCAGGGCAGGTCCTGGCCCGCGCCCGCGAGGAATTGCTGGACTGGCACGGCTCGGGTATGTCGGTGATGGAGATGAGTCACCGCGGCAAGGAGTTCATGTCGATCGCGCAGCAGGCGGAGACCAGGCTGCGCGAGCTGCTGGGCATCCCCGCCGACTACCATGTCCTGTTTCTGCAGGGCGGCGCCACCAGCCAGTTTTCCATGGTGCCGATGAACCTGCTGCGCGGCCGCCGGCAGGCCGACTATATCAATACCGGGGCCTGGTCGAAGAAGGCGATCGCCGAGGCCCGGCGCTACTGCAGCGTAAACGTGGCGGCCTCGTCGGAGGACCGCAACTTCACCACCATCCCGCCCGCGGACAGCTGGCAGCTGGATCCCGCTGCGGCCTACGTGCACTACACCCCGAACGAGACCATCGGTGGCCTGGAGTTCGACTGGATACCGGAGACCGGCACGCTGCCGCTGGTCGCCGACATGTCCTCGACCATCCTGTCGCGGCCACTGGATGTCACGCGCTTCGGGCTGATCTATGCCGGCGCCCAGAAGAATATCGGTCCGGCCGGCCTGACCGTGGTCATCGTCAGAAGTGATCTGGTCGGCGATGTGCTCGACTTCACCCCGTCGATGTTCAATTACCAGTCACATGCCGATAACGGCTCCATGCTCAATACCCCGCCGACCTTTGCCTGGTACCTCGCGGGACTGGTATTCGAGTGGATCGGGGAGCGGGGTGGACTGGTGGCCATGGCGGAGGTCAACCAGCGCAAGGCCGGCAAGCTGTACGAGGTCATTGACCGCTTGGACTTCTATAGCAGCCCCGTCGATCCGCGCTACCGGTCATGGATGAATGTTCCTTTCATTCTGGCCGATGAATCCCTGGATACCGAGTTCCTGTCACAGGCCGGGGACGCCGGTCTCCTGAACCTCAAGGGGCACCGCTCGGTCGGCGGGATGCGTGCGAGTATTTACAATGCCATGCCGGAGGCGGGTATCAGCACGCTGACCGAATTCATGGCCGAGTTCGAACGCAACCGCGGCTGATCCTTTGCAGGGGCAGCCGCCCGATAACCCGGGTGTATTCTTGACAAGGGATAACGGCAACGCAATGTACAAGATCCTTACCCTGAACAATATCTCTCCTGTCGGCCTCGAGCGCCTGCCGCGCGAGGATTATGAAGTGGCCTCCGAAATCCAGCACCCGGATGCCGTCCTGCTGCGTTCCTATAACATGCATGACCTGGAGATCCCGTCCACGGTCAAGGCCATCGGCCGCGCCGGAGCCGGAGTCAACAACATCCCGGTGGACGTCATGAGCACGCGGGGCGTGCCGGTATTCAATGCGCCCGGTGCCAATGCCAATGCCGTGAAGGAACTGGTCATCGCCGGCATGCTGATGGCGGCACGCAATCTGGCCCGGGGATGGGATTTCGCGCGCACCCTCGAAGGCACGGATGAAGACATCCACAGGAAAGTCGAGTCCGGCAAGAAGCAGTTCGTCGGCTTCGAACTGCCGGGCAAGACCCTGGGCGTGGTCGGGCTGGGTGCCATCGGTGTCCAGGTCGCCAACGGTGCGCTGGCCCTGGGGATGAATGTCATCGGTTTCGACCCGGGCATCACGGTGCAGCGCGCCTGGGAAATGTCTTCGGACGTGCGCCAGGCGGCCAGCGTCGAGGAGCTGCTGGCTGCCGCCGACTTTGTGAGCTTTCACGTGCCGCTGGTTGATGCCACCAGCAACATGATCAACGCGGAGCGGCTCAGGCTGGCCAGGGACAATGTGGTCATCCTCAACTTCTCGCGCAACGGTGTTGTCGACGACGAGGCCGTGGTGGCCGCGATCGATTCGGGCAAGGTCTACGCCTATGTGTGCGATTTCCCCAGTAACCTCATCAAGGATCATCCGCGGGTGATCACCCTGCCGCACCTCGGTGCTTCCACGCTGCAGGCCGAGGAGAACTGCGCGGTCATGGTCGCCGAGGAGGTCAGAGACTACCTCGAAAACGGCAACATCAGGAATTCGGTCAATTTCCCGGAGATGTTCATGCCACGCAATGGTGCCTACCGTCTGGCCGTGGTGAATGAGAATGTACCCAACATGCTCGGCCAGATCTCGACCTGTGTCGCGGAGGGCGGCCTGAATATCCTCGACATGATGAACAAGTCGAAGGGCGATCTCGCCTACACGCTGCTTGACGTCGATACGGAGGTACCACCCCGGTGTCTGGATCAGATGGCGAAGATCGAGGGGGTCCTGGCAGTCAGGGCGCTGTGAGCGGTTCCGTTTCAGGCGACGGGCGCAGCCGGGCGGGGTGCTATGTTCTCGTTATCCGGTTTGCGTTACCCTTCTGAAGCATGAGTGCCGATAGCAAACTCGAGAGCCTGCGCGATCGCATCGATGCACTGGACGAACAGATCCAGGAGCTGATCAACGAGCGTGCCGGCTGTGCCAAGGCCATCGCCGAGATCAAGTCGATTACCCGGGACAGCAGTGATTTCTACCGGCCGGAACGGGAGGCCGAAGTACTGCGGCGGATCAGCGAGCGCAACGCCGGGCCGCTGCCGGCCGAGGAGGTGGTGCGCCTGTTCCGGGAGATCATGTCGGCCTGCCTGGCGCTGGAGAAGCCGCTGACTATTGCCTTCCTGGGTCCGGAAGGGACCTTTACCCAGGCAGCGGCCCTCAAGCATTTCGGCCATTCCGTGCAGACCGTGGCGCTGGACGGTATCGACGACGTGTTCAGGGAGGTGGAGGCCGGTTCCGCCGACTACGGTGTGGTCCCGGTCGAGAATTCCACCGAGGGCGTGGTCAGTCATACCCTGGACCTGTTCCAGCGTTCGCCCCTGAATATCTGCGGCGAGGTGGAGCAGCGCATTCATCATCACCTGCTGGCCATGGACGCCGACCTGGGGAAAATAAACCGGGTGCTGGCCCACCAGCAGGCCCTGGCGCAGTGCCGTGGCTGGCTGGATATCAATCTGCCGCACGCCGAGCGCGTGGCGGTCAGCAGCAATGCCGAGGCGGCGCGGACGGTGCCGGACTCGCCCGGGACGGCGGCCATTGCCAGTGACACGGCGGCCGAGTTATATGGCGTGGATGTCGTGGCACGCAATATCGAGGATGAACCGGACAACACCACCCGCTTCCTGGTGATCGGCAGCCGCAGTGTACAGGCCAGCGGCAATGACAAGACCTCGATCCTGGTGTCGGTGCACAACAAGCCGGGGGCCCTGTATGACATGCTGCAGCCGATTGCCCAGAACAACATCAGCATGACGCGCATCGAGTCGCGCCCCTCCCGCCAGGGCGTGTGGGACTACATCTTCTATATCGACATGCAGGGGCATCGGGATGACGCCGCCGTTGCCGCCGCGCTGGCCGAGCTCCAGGCCCGGACCTTCGCCGTCAAGGTGCTGGGATCCTACCCGCGGGCCGTCCTGTAGACGCTGCTCCGGGTTATCTGCGGTTCGATATAAATTCACCGCGGAGACGCAGAGGGCGCAGAGAAAAGTAATAGAATTCCTCACCGCAAAGGCGCAAAGGACGCAAAGAAAAAACAACATTCACCGCACGACTGCATGGACGATGTATATGGACGTACAAGTGTCGCGAGAGGGCAGGATGCCCAAAGCGACTGCAGGAGGTAGAGTAACGCATGGAGCAGTTACCGAGAGACGCGGAGAACGCGGAGAAGGATCTTGCTTAAAAACTAAGGAAGTTCTGATTAATTGAGGAAATCACGTCATTGCGAGCGCGATGTGCATGGAGGTACAAGTGCCGTGGGAGGCAGGAGAAGGTGAGACCGCGAAGCGGTCGAGAGGCTGGCCTGGGCCAAGCCGGGAACGGCCAGCGCGGCAATCCCGGGATTTAGAATCAATCGTTGGGAGATTGCTTAGTCACTTTGTTTTTCGCAATGACAGATTAATCAGAGTTTCCTTAATGAAATAATCACTCCGCGATCTCTGCGTCTCCGCGGTGAACAAGAGACCTTGTA